>JAOZQG010000125.1 GCA_029932365.1 bacterium
ACGGGCGGGACCCTCCGGTCACGCGCGGGGCGTGATGGCGGGCAAGCGCCCGCGCTACCGGTATTTCTATCATCACACATACTTGAAAGGGCCGATTCCTACCCTTCACTTACTATTATAGCGACTTTTGGCAAAAAGCGGACTCTGGGATCGGGGGGGAATTTGAGCTTTCAGTCGTTAGTAGTCAGTCGTCAGAAAGGGCGAAGAAGCAGTAGCCGTTCGCCCGGCCTGCCCGGCGGGGAGGGGTCACACGGGCGATTCGTGAACTTGTGCGCCGCAGGCGCATAAATGTTCCAGAGGCGCATAAATGCTCCAGAGGCGCATAAATGCTCCAGAGGCGCATAAATGCTCCAGAGGCGCATAAACCCCTATAAAAGCGGCGCTGGTGAGCCCGCCTGCACCTTCGGTGTGGCGGGTAAACACTGCGTACTCATGGGGCAGCGCTGTAGGGCGGCCATTTATGGCCGCCGCGATCCATGCCGGAAGAAAGACGGCGGGGCACAGGTCCCCGCCCTACAGGAAGAAAGCCCTAGTGGCACCGGCGTCTCGCCGGTGGCTGTGCGGAATCACGGGCGGGACGCCCGTGCCACCAATTTACGCTCGCGCCACCAAGTAATTTCCGGAGCCGGGCTGGTGAGCCGTTCGGCAGGCTCACGACTCGGCCGTTTGGCAGGCTCACGACATTTGCTACGCTTCTGAAAGTTCCTTCAGCGCCCGGAGCAGGCTTTCGCAGTTGTCCACCATCTTCGCGTGGATTATCTTTTTCACGAGCGCACCCAGCATCGGTATCTCAATCTCGTAGTCAAAATCCAGCACGACGCGCGTAACTTCGTCGCTATCGCCCTCGCGCGTGAAGCTCCAGCTTCCGCCATAGGACTTCATATCGCCCTTGAGCAGCTTGAAGCTGCAAGTGAGCGCGGCCTCGTCCCAGAGCTCTTCTTCATCCCACGCGACTTCGCGCGTCAGCGGCCCGATCTCGGCGACGCTTACCCAGCGCGACACAACGCGATTTCCGTCGCGCTCAAGCACTTCAACGGACTTCAGGTCCTGCATCGCGTCGGGAAAACGCTCGATATTACGGGCGACGGCGAAGACCTTCGCCGCCGGGGCGTGGACTGTGATTTCCTTGCGCACGTTCGGCATAGGGACAACTCCTGCGGAGATTTTCAGGCGTACTGCTCCACCAGCGCAGTTGCCTCGCCAAGCGCCGTGTCCAGGCGTGAGACAGCTTCGGGGAACAGCTCTTGGGGAGTGTTGAGCGGCGGCTCTAGGCGCACGACTTCCGGCGCGTTTAGCGTGAACGCCACCAGCAGCTCCTTCGCCAGTATCGCGCCGATGGCGATTTCGGCTACGTCGGTGGAGGTGAACTGCAACCCTATCATCAGCCCGCGCCCGCGCACGTCGGCGAGTATCTTCGGGTATTTTTCGCGCAGCTTCATAAGGTCAGCAAGGAACGCTTCGCCGGTGCGTCCCGCGCGCCCGGCGAGCTTTTCCTCCACCAGAACCTGCAGCGCCGCGTCCGCCGCCGCGCAGGCCATAGGATTGCCCCCGAAGGTGGAGCTGTGAATGAGCGGCTTTTGCTCGAACTGCGCCCAGACTTCGGGCGTGCCCCCGATAGCGCCGACGGGCATCACGCCGCCGCCGAGCGCCTTGGCCAGCACGATGAGGTCAGGCACCACGTCCTCGCGCTCGCAGGCGAAGTTGTAGCCCGTGCGCCCCATCCCGGTCTGCACTTCGTCCAAGATGAGCAGCGCGCCATGGGCGGACGTTATCTCGCGGACTTCGCGCAGATAGCCGTCGGGCGGGACGTTTATGCCGCCTTCGCCCTGAAGCGGTTCCAGCAGCACCGCGCACGTGTTTTCGTCCACGACCGCCGAGAGCGCGTCCGCGTCACCGAATGGCACCTGGATGAACTGCGCCAGCAGCGGCTCGAACGGCTCGCGGTGCTGGTCGCGGCCGGACGCCGACAGCGAGCCCAGGGTTTTTCCGTGAAAGCTCCCGCGCGCGTAGACAAAGCTGGCGCGCCCGTTGTGCAGGCGGGCGAGCTTTATTGCGCCCTCCACCGATTCGGTGCCGGAATTGGTGAAGAAGAATTTGGAGATTTCGCCGGGCGTTACGGCGGAAAGGCGCTTCGCCGCGCGGATTGCGGGCTCGTCTATGAGGAGCTTGCTCGAAAGCGGCATTCGCTCAAGCTCGGCCTTCACCGCGGCAACGATGCGCGGATGGGCGTGCCCGAAGTTGAACACGCCGTAGCCGCCAAGGAAGTCCAGGAACCGCCGGCCGCGGTCGTCGTAGACGTACGGGCCTTCGGCGCGAATGGCGGTGGCGTCCATTCCCATAAACGCCAGCACGCGCGCCAATCCGGCGTTGATATGTTCGGTGTAACCCGCGATGAGTTCTGCGTTTTCCATCGATTCTCCCGGTGCTGCGTCACTTCAAAGCGGCGCGCGCGAAGTTGCATTCGCGCGTAAAGTTTAGCATAATCTGGGGGGGGCTCCATGGAAGGACTTCACCAAACGCGGGACGTTTCGAAACTCTTTTACGAAGGCCAGTTCGTCGAAATAGACTGCCTTAAGCTCTACGCACGGCTGGGAATAAATGTCGTGCGCGAAGCGCCCGCAGCTCCCGCGAAGGCTAAAACCGCCGACGAGGTGCGGCAGGCGGAGCAGCCTGAAATCTCGGTCGCCCGCGAGCCGGAGGACGGCGGGATGCCGTCATTTATCACCGGCCGGATATCCAAGCTAAACGGCAAGGATTTCTGGATTCGCCTGCGCGAGATCCCCTCGATACTGGAAGAAAAGCTCGCTCCGGATATGGAGCTGGAGCTTGCGCTGCTAGATCCAAACGGGATGTACCGGTTCAGCAGCCGCATCCAGGAGGTGCAGCCGGCGGAGCATTCGCTCAGAGTGCAGCGGGTGGAGCGCGCCGTCGCCTGCCGCTACCGGCGCTACATCCGGGTGGCGGTGCGCGGGCGCGCGTTTTTCCTCTCCGAGGAGTTCCAGGAAGGCAAGGCCGAGGCGTCGCTGGTGGACCTGGGCGGGGCGGGAGTGCGCGTGGAGACTTCGGTTAGCTGGCTGCGCATCGGCGACCAGCTCACGATACTCATCGAGACCGGCTTTCTGGACGAAGCGGACGAAAAGCACGTGTCGCTGGACATAAAAGTGCCCGCGCGCGTCGTGTGGCTGCGGCAGGTGGGCGGCACGGAGGCCGCACCGGTCTACCACGTGGGGTTCGCCTTCACCGAGATCTCGATGCAGGACCAGGACCGGCTCATCGGCTTTATTTTGGCCTACGCCAAGTCCAAGCTGAAGTAGGCGGAAGGAGAGTAGCGAGTAGCGAGTAGCCAGTAGCGAGGGAAGACAAGAAGGAGGGAAAGAATATGCCGCTAATAGATGTAATCTACAATGACTTAAGGTATAATGATATTAATCCGTTTATCGGAGGTGGATGGCCGGACGGCCATCGGAGAGGGCCCCGCAAGGGGCTTTCTTTCTTTTAGGGCAGTACTTTGATTCCATAGCCTTCTATCTTGCCGTCTTTGCTTCTTCTGTACTTGCTATCGACAAGGATTTCGACGATATGGTCGCCGAACACTTCCCTGTCGTCCGCTAACTGCAAGTAATCTCGCAGCATATGGCGCCTTGACGGATGCGCCAATAAGTCAGCTAGTTGAAGGCCCGATATGTTCTTGCTTTTCGGCTTGACTTTTAAATTGCGAGACGTGAGAACCTCTCTAAGAATCGTAGCGTGGACATACTCCGTACCTTTGTCAAAGATTCGGGTATAGGATTTCTTCAGCCGAGTGTCCTCTCTTCCGCCTCTACTCTCCGCCATAACATCTCCTCTCCCGCTAACTCGCCGCAGCATATGGCTATAACGCTCAAGCAACACGCACAAGCCGTAGTGATAAGGGTCATAGCACCAAACCGAATACTGCTCGCGAAGCTCGAGTTTGTCAATCAAAGCTGAGACAACTACATACTCCCATCTTCTAAGCGCAGCCAGCACATCTTCGTTGTATGCGGCACGGCGTTCTTCGTCTTTGAGCACGGCGAATGGCCCTCGCCTGTTGACAATATCACTCCTATGGAGAATCACCGGCTCATCAGGATCTGTTTCGAAATGCCTGCGCTTCAACTCGGCTAGCTCTGGATGGATTACGGTTTTATAGTGCCCGGCTTCAACGATGATACCTGTAAGGCTGAAATACCTTTCGTTGGGATTGTCTGCGC
>JAOZQG010000126.1 GCA_029932365.1 bacterium
TCGTATATCGCTGGGGGGCCCTCGTCGACGACGGGCCTGCCAATAGCCCATCCGGCGTAGGACGTGATGTCAATCTCCAAATGGTCTTCAGCATCACCGTCGTTATCGTCGAATATCCCGATAGCTTCAAAGGCGACCTGTGAGCCTGGGCTGACCGAAACATCCGCCGGCTCCTCCTGACCCTCAACGCGCAGCGTGATGTCAGAAATGGAGTATATGGGTATCTCTACAACCGCGGACATCGCGAAGTCCTCTGCATCGTGCGCCACAACGCGTGCTACTCCTACATCGGTTGCAGTCAGCAGCCCTTTATCATCGTCGGCCGTGTTCCCCAAAGTGGCGGAGTTACTGCCGCTTTCAAGAACCCACTCCACAATATTGGTAACATCTACTGGCTCTTCCTTGCCCTCGACTTCGGCCCAAGCTTCCAGCTGAATTGAGGAATTGACGAACGGCTGCTCGTTGCCCTCTACATCATCCAACGCCTCTTCGGTTATTACAAATGGCGCAGGATCCTCAGGCCGGATCTCCAGCGAGAGAATTTCCGTAATACCCTCAAATGTAAGGATGTTCGCCGAAATTACTCCCTCATTGCCTTCGCTATCTTTTGGGACGACGCGGAAAGATATTCTTCCTTCAATAGGCTCGCTATTATAGACATACTCCAGTGGCCCGTCTTCGGCCACCGGATTCGGGTTGATATCGCTGCGTAAGATCATCCCGCCTGGAACGTCGGCAAAATCCTCGGATGGCCACTCGGCGGTCTGAACCTGGTAGCCCGCTAGATCGACGCCGTAAAACATCGCTATGGGCGTAATATCTGAAATGCCGACTGTCCCGTTTTGGTCATAGTCTGCGAGGTAGTCACGCTTGTCATCAATCCCATCATTGGATGAGTCGCCGTAGTTCATCGCAATGGGGCTTATATCGGCGATGGCCACTTCACCGTTGTTGTCGCCATCGCCTCTGTTGCGCTCGTCCCAGGTGAGCGTTACGATATTTTCCGCGTCCATCGATCCGGAAATAACGACCGCATTCTCATTCCTGTAAGGCGCCAATGACACCGATCTTGATAAAGCCTCCGCGCCCGGGCGGAACACGAGCCGGAACAACTCGCAATCACCGTCCACCCCGGCGCGCTCGTCGTAGTGAACTATGGCCGCACCCAGATATACTTGAGGCGCGTGAGGGATTATTGCAGATACCGCGTCTTTCTCCCCCAGCCCGCCGGCATATTCGGCTTCAACAAGGTGGTAGGATTGTGCGGGATAGGTAAGCGATAGCGCGGCCATTTTCAGGTCCTGCGCATCCCGCGCCCAAACCTCTACCATAAGCTCGGCCGTCACCGCATCAAGGCGCTGCTGGATCACGAAGGGAGTCGCATCGCCGGCAAAGATGCTGCCCTCATCACCGAGAATAAACATAGTATCCCCGGAACCTGATATTGACGAAGGCTGAGTGAGCGATGTGCTTCCTCCTCCAGAACACCCGACAGCCAGGATCAGCAAAACCGTAAACGCCAGATATCTGAGAATTTTCATGCACAAGCCCCCGCAGAATATCCCTTTCTTACAGATATTCTATTTTACCACGAATAATGGTCCATAAAGCCGCGCTTACAGGCTTGATACCAGGATAATCGGAAACCCAGCTCCGGCACAAGCGAGGCGAAGCTGGCTTCTCAGTCCCCCACGTCGGGCACCAGCAGCCCGTAACCGCTGCTGCGGCGCCGGTACACGACATTGATGCTATCGTTATTCGAGTTACGGAAAATATAGAAATCGTGCCCCGACAAGTCCATCTGAAGAACAGCCTCTTCAGGGCTCATCGGCTTGACCGTGAATTTCTTTACGCGCACGATGGGGCTCTCCGTCGTTTCCTCAGAAACCGGCGCGGAAAAAGCCGGTTCATTCCCCTCGCTCCTGCGACTGTCGATTATGCGCGTCTTGAATTTGCGAAGCTGCCGTTCCAGTTTCTCTGCCACCGAATCGACAGCCGCGTAGAAGGAGCTCCCCGTTTCTTCAGCGCGCAACATATTTCCGGCAGCGTTTAGCGTCACCTCTACCTTGCGCGCGTTTTGCTTTTTGCCACCAGCTTCATCCGTGAACTCGATATCCGCGGAGATGATATGGTTGAAGTACTTATCCAGCTTGCTGACCTTGCGTTCTCCATAGGCTTTTAGCCGGTCGGAAACCTCAAAGTTCTTCCCCTTGGTGGTTAATTGCACCGCTTACGCCTCCTTTTTAGAGTTCCTTGCTCTCAACGCACATTATACACTACCGCTGAAGCCATCGCAATCATCTGAGCTTTATAGCTTACTTATTCCGTATAATCTAATAGGGAATGAAGCACCATAGAGCATCCGCATAAGAACGTCATGTGTGCTAAAGTATTTCTACACCGAAATGACCCTCCAGAAGACGCTGCGCAACGAGTGTGAACTCCAGGGCCCCGGCTTTATCCACAACCTAGACACCCGCGTCGTCTTCACACCCGCGGAACCCAGCACCGGCCTGACGTTTTTCCGCTCAGACCTCAGCGGAAGACCTTCCATACATTGCAGGCCTGCCAGCCAGGAACCGAGCGGAAACTGCACCATCCTTCGAGAAGACAGCGCCAGCGTCGCTGTGGTTGAGCATTTTCTGGCCGCTTGCGCGGTCCTGGGCATAACCAATTTGGCCGTTGAAGTAAGCGGCCCCGAAATGCCCATCCTGGACGGCAGCGCCTGGGCGTATGCCGAGAAGTTTCTCGCTGTCGGTCTGAAGACACAGGACGCCCCGTACAGGAAATACATCCTGAGTCGCCCGCTTTTTTTGTCGGACGGCGAAGCTGCGCTATTAGCGGTCCCCAGTGAGACGCTGCGTTTCTCATACCTGCTTGATTACTCGCAGCGTCCGGAGATAGGCTGCGATTTTGTATCAGTCACGCCGGAGCTGGAAGACCTGTCCGAAAGCCTTTTGCCGGCGCGTACTTTTATAAGCGAGCAAGACGCGCTGACGGCAATACAAAACGGTTCTATCAAATCGACTGATGAGAGTATGGGGCTGATAGTCCGCCCTGGAATCAAGCCAGAGCTTCGGATGCCCGGTGAATTCGCCCGCCACAAGATACTGGACTTGATGGGTGACCTTCACGTATTGGGCAAGGCCGTTCACGCCCACTATTTGGGCATCAAGAGCGGCCACAAGCTCAATGCACGCCTCGTACGCGAGTTAGCGGCCCGATTCCCGTAGAAAGGCTCTTTACTTACTCAGTATCTTGTTTTGGCGGAGCCGGCGTGGGCTTCGCCTTTTCTTTGACGCCAAATCCCACGTCCAGGGAGTAATTGCCAGCACCTGTTAGGAACAGGCCAAACAGGATGCCGCCCAACACTAGAGTATACTCGATACCGCCCTGGTATATCGTCTCGCCATGCTCTCCCAAGCCGTAGAGCACCATGAAGAACCCACTGGCAAACTCCACTACTGCCATGAGCAAAAGCATCACCAGGGCATTCAGCAAAGCCGCCAGACGGGTCATAAGCCCAAAAACGATTAGTATGCCGCCAATAAACTGCACCAACCCGATAACCCACGCCCAGCCGTAGGAGCCGATAATAAAATCAAGACCGTGAAGTCCCAAGTAATTGGCATAGTCGGCCATTCCGATTCCCGTCCACCAGTAAAAGAGAATCTGGCTGCCACGTGCGAAGAGCACCACTCCGACCACCAACCGAATGAAGAACAGCCCGGCGCTGAATGCGACGATCCGCCCATCCGCTTTCATTGTTCGCCCCTCCTCGCTTTATTGCGGTTAGAAGATATTTTAGCACATTCGGCAACAAGACGGCATCTCCACAGATGTAGAGGCCATATTCTCGCCAGGTAAATGCCGATAAACGCCAAGCTCTCAGCGGATTAACAGGGGGGCCTGCCTAAAGCAGGCCCCGTCTGTTACGCAAGAGCAAGCATAAAGACCGCTGCTATTCCAGGGGCTGATAGAGCCTTATACAGACTTTCTTCTCCTCGCCCGGCCCCAGAGAGACGTGAGCATCACCAATCCAGAGCTCCTCTCCAAACCACTTCTTGGCTATCAAGAAGTAGGGAAGATCACCCGATGGTGGAAGCTCGTTGAAGCAGTAATAGCCAGCGTCGTTGGTGTGGGTTTCGCGGATGGGAGGATTATCTTCACCCGGTTGACCGTGGAAAAGCAGCACCAGAGCACCAGGTACGAACTCCTCTTGCC
>JAOZQG010000041.1 GCA_029932365.1 bacterium
TGGCATTCGCCAAGGACGGAACCATCACGCCCGGCAACGCGCCGGGCGTCAACGATGGCGGCGGCGCAGCTATTGTCTGCACGCGCGAAGTGGCGGATAAGCTGGGTGTCAAGCCGCTGGCGACCATCGTCGATTACGCCTACGCGGCACTGAAGCCCAGCGAGTTTCCCGTTGCGCCCGCGGTGTCCACCAAGAAGCTGCTGGACAAAGTCGGGATGAAACTTGAGGATATCGACCTGCTGGAATTTAACGAGGCGTTCGCGGCGGTAGCGCTGGCCTGTGGCAAAGAGCTGAACTGGGATATAAACAAGGTCAACGTCAATGGCGGTGCCATCGCGCTGGGCCATCCCATCGGCATGAGCGGCACGCGCGTGACGATGACGCTCGCCTATGAGTTGCGCCGGCGCGGCGGCGGCTATGGCATCGCGGCTATTTGCTCCGGTTCGGGGCAGGGGGATTCGATTCTGCTCAAGGTTGAGGGTTAGCGTCAACAGGCAGGTGCCGCTCGAAAAACCGGAGCCAGTTTCCGCCAAGGACGTTAGCCACCAGCTCGTCGTGATGTCCCTGGCGCAGCAATTCCGCTTGGATTTTGGGCAGGTCGGCGATGCTATTTAGCCCCTCGGGCGTGTTTGCTGGCGTCAGTCCGCCGTCGAAGTCGGAGCCGATGCCGACCCTGTCCTCGCCCATATGCCCGATTAGATACTCGATATGTTCGGCCACCCGTGAAAGCGGAACCAACGGGTCTCCGCTATTCCACGAGCAGTCAAGGAGGCCGTTGTAAAGCAGCGCTCCTACAACGGCGCCGCGCTCCTTGAGAGCCCGCAGTTGATCGTCGGTCAGGTTCCGCGTGTTTTTGCACAACGCGGCGGCATTGCTGTGGGTGGCGCATAGCGGACATTCCCATTTGTCCGCAGCGTCAAAAAAGCTCTGCTCGTTTAGATGCGAAACGTCTAAAATCATTCCCAGCTCGCGCATTTTGCCCAGGAATTCCGCTCCTTTGGCTGTCAACCCTCCGCGGTTCTTGGCGCCGCCCGCCCACTGGTTGCGCTCGTTCCATGTCAGCGAGAGTATCCTCAATCCCTTGGCGTGAAGCGCATCAAGTTCGTCGGGCGAATCCAGGAGGTCCGCACCTTCCATCATTAGAATAAAGCCCCAAACTTCCTCGCCGGCTATCGCCCTCTCGCGGAGGTGACGTAGCTCGTTGGCGCTTTTAACCTGCATTACGCTTTCGGGGTATCGTCTCGGCAGCTCCAGATAAAACTCCAGCTGCCGTTCAAGCCGCGCTTTGCGCACGGAGCGCGAGGCATTGTGCTCGGCAAACAGCGTGACGCAGGAGAGCACTACGGGCGATTTGAGCAGTGCGGGGAGCGTAATCATCGCTTTGCCCTGCCTTTCGGTAAGCGAGAAGTCGCGCTTGTACTTGTGCACGTGCCAGGCGATATCCTGGTGCGAGTCTACGATAAGCTGAGTGGGTTTCACGGGAGAAGTCTATCATAGCGAGGCAGCCGGCGTGCCCGCTGTAAAGAGCTGAAACGTCCTGAGAAAGGTAATGTTAGAAGCGATTAAATAATGGCTACTTTTTAAGCCAGCGGGCTTCAATTTTCTCGCCCATCTTCCAGAGCTCGTATTCGGCGCTCTTGGCAAGGGCGGTGTCCTGGCTAAGCTCTATGACCTTGCGGTACAGCTCTTTGGCCTCTTCTTCTTTCCCGTTGATGCAGGTAACGAAAGCGCGGTTAAAAATCAGGTCGGGAGTTTCTCTGAGGGCGCAGGCCTCTTTCAATATAGCTTCAGCTTCCACGAACTTGTGGCTGTTAAAAAGGGCGTCGGCGTATGCGACAACGGCGTCGAAGTCTTCATGGTTTTCGTCATACTTGGCCTTCGCTCTCCTGAGCAGTTCCTGGCGGGTGCGGGGAGCCAGCACGGTGCTGGCTTTGGCGTCGGAAAACAACTCAACGTTATTGACCAAGCAGCATACCTCCCAAGGCCCTCACATTCTACCTTATTTTTGCAGTTATGGCATCACTTAGAGCCCAGAATCAGACGATAAATCGCCGAATATTTCAGAGTTTTCTTGACGAACTGCTCGTTCTCGCTATTGGGTATCAGCTCGACGAATAGGATAGGATCCGATGTTCCGACCAGTCGCAGCCAGCGGTTAAGGTTTCCCGGTCCTCCGTTATAGGCCGAAAGCACCAGGTGGTCGCGCGCGTATGCGGTCTGCAGGCTGGAAAGGTAGGCGGCCCCCAGGTGGATGTTGCGCGTGGGGTCTGACGGAGGACGTCCGCGAAGCTCCTCCGGCAGGAAGCGGTTGAAGGAATCTGCCGTGCCCGGCATAAGCTGCATAAGCCCCTTTGCCCCGGCTGATGATACGGCGTTGGGATCGAAGTTGCTTTCTTTTTTCATTACGGCATAGATCAGGCTTGCTGGCACGCCGTAGCGGTCCGCGGCTGCCTGCACTTCGTCAGCGTACGGCGTAGGATAGGCTACCGAGAGAACATAGTCCGTAAGCCTGTCGTCAAAAACCGGACCGTCTTCCAGTAGCCCGGTGGCCATCCAGCTTGAAGCCTTGACGCTCCGGGTCAGTTCCGAGTTGCGCAGGCAGATTGCCGCCAGCAGCGGCGGGAGTTCGCTGTATTCTCTGGCGCTTGAAGCCGAGAGCACAAGGTCGTGCAGGAATGCTCCCGCAAGGTACTCCGCCGGGCTTTCTTCCTGCGTGCAAAATGTCTTGCCCGTCGTTTCTACGCGCTCGCGCCTCAGTGTGCCGGGCGCCTGTATCTCGTAATAACTGAAATTCCTGATATAAACATTTTCGCGCTCGCGGGCTGCGGCATCCTCGTCTCCCGCCCGTTCCGCAAGGGCTATCCGCCAGAAGCGGCTCACTTCCGGCGCGAGGCGCTCCACCGTGGATATCGTCTCCCGCGCCAGAACATCTTGACCCGTAAGCACCGCAAGCGCGATGAGCTCTTCGCAGGCCTCAATCCGGTGTTGGCCCGACTGGTCGTTCGCCACGCCGCGCAGCAGTTGGATTGACTTCGCCTTGTCAAGATCCGCGGAGCGCTCTTTCAGCAACTGATAGTGCTCGAAGAGCGCGTCGCTTCGGCGCGGCCCGTCAAATTCTGCGGCCTTTTCGAAGTAGCCCCGGGCGGGGAACGTCTGGCCCTGTCTCCACAGCATTCGCGCGTAATTTAAGTGCGAGGTTTGAAGGACGCTTTCGGGCGCGGGTGCGAGGCTTTCTTCCAGCAGCAGATTATCGAATTTGTCCTTGTCGCCGGTTTCACGGTAGAGAAGGGACAGGGCCGCCATTGCCGGGAAGCGCACTTGGTCGACGGATTCGGCAAAGGCCATCTGCTCGAGCCGTTCTTCGGCGCGCGGGAGTTCCTCTAACGCTTCAAGTAGCTCTACCCAGGCGTAGAGCAGATTCTCTTCGTCGCTTCCGGCGAAGTCACCGGCAAGTTCATCATAGTTCCCGTCCAGCGCATCCAGCGCGTCAGCCAGCCCCAGCGCGGTGGAGCGCTTGGTTCCGTATCGGTCGGGGTACTCCGCAAGAGCCTGCAAAAAATGACGCGCGGCCCGCAGCGGCTCGTTACGTGACAGATAGTAGTTTCCCAGATCCACCAGCGCCTTGGGGTATTCCCAGGAGGTGGAGGCTTTAGCGATACGGCCTAAGTAATTGGAGAAGAAGCCCTCATGCTCGCCCGCGATTGCCTCCTGAAGCTGGTTGAGAGCGACGCGGGCGGACAGGCCGGCGGGGGCTGTCACCGCAAGCTTCCCCAGCAGATAGCGTCCCTGCTCGGCTTCGCTCTCGTCCCCTTCGCGGATGAGCGCTCGCGCGTAATAGTATTGCAGGTAAGGCCTTAGTTCGGGCGAGACGCCGTCGCGCCAGGCCATCCAGAAGTAGTCCTTCGCCGCGTTCCAGTCCCCGAGCAACGCCTGCTGGTAGCCCACAAAAAACTTCAGGTTCTGATACGCGGGATATCCCTGAAGGCTCGAAAGCTCTCCCCTGGCGAAATGGTTGGCGATGGTACCTGTTTCTTCAGCTTCGGCCAGCGCCTGCACCTGAAAGCTGCGCACGAGTTCCAGCAGGTCGTCGTGAATGCCCGCGGTCGTGGCCAGCAGATCGGCGCGCCCGAAGTTGCCCTTTAGCGTGAGTACGCGCACGAGCCGGGATAAGTTCTCGCTGTCTGGACTTGCGGCAACCTGCTGGCGCGCTTCGCGATGGG
The DNA here is from genome assembly GCA_029932365.1 of bacterium. Classification (GTDB taxonomy): domain Bacteria; phylum 4484-113; class 4484-113; order 4484-113; family 4484-113; genus JAGGTK01. The sequence goes on from JAOZQG010000041.1 coordinate 4,221, forward strand.
CAGCTTCAAGGTATCCTCTCTCCAGCTTCTGCTCAAAGTCAAGTGTCAACGGGTAAAGGACAACTACGAAATACCATGCACCCAGGGCTGCCAGGAGCAGCGCCACAATGATGGTAGCTGTTAGCCTCCGCGACATTTAAAGCCGTCGATTCAAAAGCGGATGGGCAAGGTCGGTTTCGGCGCTAAGAGACGTACTCGCGCTTTATCCGGCGACCGAGTTTGCAGATGATATCGTAATTGATGGTGCCGCAGAAGGCGGCGAACTCGCTGAGCGTAATCTCCTCGGCTTCCTGATCGCCGATGAGCACGACCTCTTCGCCCACCTGCACCTCCGGTTCGTCCTCGGCGTTAATCATCATATAGTCCATGTTGACCACGCCGGCCACTTCCCGGCGTTTGCCGCGAAACAGCACCTGCCCGCCGGGAAAGAACTGGTAGGGTATGCCATCCGCGTATCCGACGGGGATGGTGACAATGTACGCCTCGCGCGGCGTTTTGTACCTGTGCCCGTAAGACACCCCTGTGTCCGCGGGCAGCCTGCGAACATCGACAACCTGAGTGCTGAAGCGAATGACGGGCTTGACGTCCAGCTTCGGCCCGTGATGCTCCGGCGGATGGTAGCCGATGGCGAGGATGCCGATGCGCGTCATGTCCATCCGGCTCTCGGGAAACGCCAGTGCGCCCGTTGAATTGGCGATGTGCTTGATTGCGCTCACGCCAAGGCGGGCCTCGATTTCCTCCGCGCACTGGCGGAAGATTTCCGTCTGCTGGGGAATCAGGGCGTCGCCGGGCCTGGAGGTGCCGGCTAAATGGGAGTAGATGCCCTCTACCGCCACGTGGGGGTTTTCAGCGATGCTGTCCAGCAGTTCGGGCAGGATTTCGGGCGTCGAGCCCACACGGTGCATGCCCGTGTCCAGCTTGAGGTGCACCTTGGCGACGGTTCCCAGCTCCGCCGCCGCGTCCTCCAGCAGCGGAATGTTCTCCGGACGGTAAACCCCCAGGCTGAGGAAGTGGCGCAAAGCCAGCTTGTAGTGCTCCGGAGGGGTGTAGCCCATAACTAAGATGTTGCCCATATAGTCCGCCTGCCGGAGCTCTAGAGCCTCGTCAACCACGGCCACGCCCGCCATTACGTCGGGAAAGCGGGATATGACCGGAACCAGCCCCGCCGCACCCAAACCGTAGGCGTTGGCCTTGATTACCAGAAGCAGCCTGTTTTGCAGCGCGTCGCGTATCTTCTGGATGTTGCGGCTGTACTCGTTTAAGTCGACCGTTATCTTGGTGTACGAGTGCTGCATCTTGGAGTTCCCTAGGCGAAACGCCTGATTAGCCCGAAACGCCGCATAATCCTATCATAAGCCTTCACCGCAGCCGGTGACATCCGGCGGCTTTTGTCCGGCCCCGCGAGTTCCCGGGCGAGATGGGCGGCTCTGGACTTTGGATAACCCACTTGTCTGAGCAGGCTTTCCAGCTCGTCCAGCTCTTCGCTGAGGTCTATTCCCAGAACCGAACTGATCGCGAGTTCCTGCGCGCTCTTCAGATGGCCGCCCTGCCGCCAGATTTCCGCCTGCGCCCGAACGCGCTCTAGGGTGGAGGGAAACTCGATGACGGGCCGTTCAATGTCTCGCCCCAGGGGAAACATTTTCGGCAGCAATATAATGACGATTCCCACCAGCGCGAGCAGAATAAGCTGTCCCAGATGAGTCTGGAATATGAGCGCTGTGGGGCTGACGCTCGGCTGCACGTACCCGTGAATGGCCTCGTAGAACGCTAGGCCGTCACCTTCGTGATGCGAAAGCAGGTTGAAGGCAAACACTGCGTTGTCCACGCGGCCGATATCGCGGTTGGTGAAGAGTTCGCTCACGTTGGCCGCGACCCAGGTGCCGCGTCCCGAGCGTCCCACGAAGAGGAACGGGCGGTCGGTGTTTTCAAAAAAGTAGACCTCCTGCGCCGTAGCGAGCGCCTTTTCGTCTTCGGATAACGCAACAACGTCCTGCTGCGGCTGAAAGCCACCGGCCTGAAGCTCGGTGACTCCTCCAAAGTATTTTCCCGGCAGTCCGGCGGTATGGAGATGGATGTAGCCCGCCTCGTCGATTTCCCAGGGGATCTCGTAGCACTTCACTTCCGGCCCCATTTCGGCGGGGGTTTCTTCTGGTGCGGGGGCGGCGGGCAGCGGCGGGGTTTCTCCTTCTTCGGTTGCCGTCTCTTCCTCAAACGGGTTTCGTGCCTGGAAGCCCTTGGTTTCCATCGGGGGCAGGTAGATCACGGTGTTGCCATTATTCTCGACAAGTTCCCAGAGTTCCTCGGCTTCCACCCATTCGTAAGTCCTCGGCCCCGCGAAGTCGTCTCCCACCACCAGCGTGACTTCGCGGGGCAGAATGCCCAGGGAATGCCCGTAATAATCGGCTTTTACGCCGTTGTTTCTCAGCAGCTGATACAGGGCGTTCATTCCCAGCGGTGTCTTGGCGGTGGCGGAAAGGGGATTTTCCGGAGCGTATTCCCCGGGGCGCCATACGGCGACAAAAACAATCGCCAGCACAGCGAGTGCCGCCAGAACGATAAGGCCTACGCGAAGGCGACTAAGCCTCATCGAGTTCCTCCTCGTTAATGCGTCTCAGCGCCAGCGCGGAAGCACGCGCGTTTTCGTAATCGGTGCGGCTTACCGGTGCGCCGCCGTAAAAGCTGGAGTCAAAGCAACGTTTAAGCTCGATGAATTCGCTCAGGGGGGCGCCCTCAATCGCCAACAGGCGGGAGCGAAGCATAACCGCCGGAGTTGTGCGTGCGGATTCCCCGAATAAAGAGAGCACCGCCGCCTGGAAGAGCAGGCGCACGGCTTCGGTGAAATCCCCCTTCCTTGCGGCGGCCGACGCCCGTTCAAACAGCATGGAGGGGGCGGGTTCTCCCTTGTCCTTCAGGCCTTCCTGCAGACCGCGCCGCTGGAAGAAGCTTTCGCTCACAACGCGCCATATAAGCAACAGCAAAACGGCAGCCGCAATACCGAGCAATACCGGCACAAGCCACGGAGACTGTTCCCCCACGCGCTCGCCCGCCTCCAGCAGGCGCCGCCACATGCTGTTCCAGGTGCGCTTGATCCATTGCATCCAGAGGGGCAAAGGTCTGGCTTCGCCCTGGCCGGCGAAGCGGAATTCCGGACGGTTCAGGATGGTCCTGATTTCGGCACGGAGCGCTGCTGCGCGCGGCGAGTACTCATCAGCCCTGGCAGCTTCAACTTCCGCTTCAACCGGTGCGACGACTACGGTTTCGTCCGGGGGGTGTTCCTGGGAAAAGGTCGCGGGGTAAGCCGGCATCAGTGCCAGAAAGGTCGTAAGTATCAGTATTAGCAGAGCGCGCATCCGCATCACGTTCAATAATACCGTGGTGAGAATACCAGGTCGAGCCTTTTGCCCTTGCCGCGACGCCTGAGGTCGGCGAACGCTCCGGCGGAAAACCGGCTTAGCGTCACGGAGCCGCGCAACATATAGCCCGCCTTTTTGCCGCGCGGCAGCACGCTGCTGGCTTCCCAGTTCAGCACTCCGCCGGAGAATTCAAGCTGGCCCTTCATTTCCTCGGTGAAGTCGCCGACGGCCTTGCGCCGCGTGCCGTAAAGCGTAAAATCAACCTGCACGTTGTAGGGGGGAAGGTTGTACTGCTTGCGCAGGGCGTCAAGCTCCGTGCGGGCGCGCTCGCCCGTCACTCCCAAAAACGGCTTTATGGCTTCCGCCAGCGCTCTGGGCGCCAGAATGGTCATCTTCTCGATTCGCCCTTCGTAGAGGTGCGCAAGCCGCGCAAGTTCGGCGATGATAGCGAGCTCCGGCGTCCCGCTTTTTTCCTTTCGCCAAACGTCTTGCACCACGTAAATCAAGGCGCGCGGACGGTAAAAGTGGAGCGGCGTGAGAAGAGTGCTGGTTCCGATGAGCACTTCGGTTCGCGCAAGGTTGGGGACGCGAATGGCGTCTCGGCGCTTGCGCGTTAAGTAACCCACTCGTGGTGCTGGAGACTTCCCCAGTTTGCGCAGTTGCCTGCGCACACGGCGGGCGAGACTTGCCACGCCTATTATCGTCACGCCCAGCTGGGGTGAACCGCATGACGGACAGACCGCCGCGGTTTCGGTGTAGCCGCAGCGGGGGCATACGAGCTCTTTGGCCTCCGGCTCATAGGTCAGACTCCGCCCGCACCGGGGGCATACGATTCGTTCGCGGCACCGTTCGCAAAAGACCTCATACCCCGCGCCAACGGCGTTGTTGTAGACTAAAACCTGGCTTCCTCGCCTGGCCGTGTCCGCGACGGCTTCAGCAATGCGGTCTATGCGGGCCCCAGCCGAACCGTTTAGCGGTATTACCTCCGCGTCCACCGGCATTTCGCCCAGGCCGAGCGGCAGCGGCGTGAGCGGCAAGACGGTGAGCGACGTGCCCGAAAGCGCGCACATCAGCAGGCAGTTTATAAACGTGTCGTAGCGCGGGAATTGCTGGGAGCTGAAGACCTCCGCCGTGGGGTCCAGAATGGTTGCGCGCGTAAAGGGAGCATGCAGAAGCAGTAAGTGCGACGCGCGTTTCCCCACAACGAGCACCGGTTCGCCGGACGCCAGTTTCGTCGCCAGGGCCCGCATCTCCGCCGTTTTGGCGTCCGGATCAAAGATGCATAAGCGCCGGCGCAGCCGTGCGGGAGTCGCCGAGAGAAGCTGCTCTAGGTGCCACTGGGTGGGCAGCATAAGCAGCTCAAGGCCGCTTATCCCCTCCAGCAGGTTCTTGACCCCGGCCGGAGACAGTAGCCCTCGCCACGACACGTGGCGCACGGCCATTGGCACTTCCAGCGAGGTGTTGCGTCGCCCAGCTATTGCGAGAGTTTGCGCGGCAAACCGGCTCAGGGCGAAATCCGGATCAAGCCTGACACCTCCGTCCCCAGGGGCGAAGAGTGACTGCTGTCGGGGTTTCGGGGCTTCCGCCGCTTGTTGCGCCGGCTCCAGGCCGACCGTGCCGGTAACGGTCATAGCATCGTGCTCGATTAGAGCTAAAAGCTCATTGAAACCGACGCTTCGCTGGATCTTTTTAGCCAGCGAAGGGCTGAAGCGCGTGCGCTCCCGCCGCAGCAGCATTCGCACGGCATCCATCTCGTGGGTGAGTTCTCGCGGAGGCTTTGCGGGGCCGAGAGATATGAAAAGCGAAACCCGCCGGCCTACCTGTCCCCACATGGAATGGGCGAAAACCTCGGCGGGCGAGCACAGCCAGATGCGCGCCAGCGTCAGAAGATGCAGACCGAAGCTGATGCCGGCTGGCCCCGAGCGCGGCGCGCGCGCATATCCCAGCAGAGATTTCAGCGTCGGGTCATCCGTCGCGGGACGGGTCTTTACCTCAGAGATGACGCCTAGCTGAAGGTTGTTGCGAAAGGGGACTACGGCCAGGTCTCCCACACGAAACCGCGACCCCTCGGGCACGCGATAGGTAAACGACTGGAATGCGGGGCTGTGGGTCAGCAGAAAAATTTCGGCCGCCTTCATAGTCCCCTCCGGTCGGAGCCGCCCGCACTGGAAGCGCCTGCTAGTCCTGCGTTTCCTCTCCGACCTTGAAGAGTTTAGCCTTTATCTCGAACCGTTGCAGCTCGCGGGCGTAAAGGTCGTTCAGGTACTCGTCCACGTAACGCTGCACCTCCTGGTTCCGCAGCATGACCTTGATGTCTTTCTTAACGTCCCCGAAGGGGAACTTCTCAGCGGGTTTTTTATTGTGCACGTAAAGGACGTGGAAGAGGGTGCCTTTTATGACCTGGGAGTGCTCGCCGGGTTTAAGGGCGAAAGCCGCCTCCTCGATAGGCGGGGGCAGGCCCTGGCCCCGCTCCATCATTCCCACGTAACCCGCGCGAGCGCGCAACTCGGAATCGACGTTGTAGATGCTTGCAAGCTCGTTGAAGTCCTCGCCGGCGTCAAGCTTGGCCAGGACTTCGTTAGCGGTTTCGAGCGTATCCACGGAAATTATGGACATCCAGACCCGCTCTTCGGGTTCAAACATCCCGATGTTCTGAAGATAGAACTTGTGGGCGTCGTCCTCGGAGATTTTGATGTTTTTCTCCTTAATGAACTTCGCCTCCAGATGGTCGCGGAACTTCTCAGTCATAATCGTATACTCGACGAACTTGTCTAAAGCCGCGGGGGAATACAGCTCCGCGAAACCGTCGTAAATCTCCTGGGTCATATTCTCGCTGATAAACTTGGCCCTTTCGTCGGCTGTCGGCGTAAGGCCCAGCTTCTTGGCCTCCTCGTAGACGACCGCCTGCTCCAGGAAGGTGACCAGGCCGCCCGCGCCGAGCTGGCGCATGAAGAATATGTTGAAATCCTCCAGGGAGTAGTTGTTGCCGTTGTGCGTCGCCAGCACCGTGCTGCTCGCGCCGAATGCGGGAACTGCAAGGAGCGCGGCCAGCAATAAAGCCGCGATGATTATATTCTTCAAGGTGTGATTCATTATCGCCTCCCTTTGTTGTTCAACAACATAGCAGTTAGATGGGCGATTTCACCCGCAAGTTCAGGTTTTGTGCGAAGGCCCATCGGCAGATGCTCGCCTTCACCCGTGAGAATGCCTGCCCGGAGGGAAACATCGCCGTACGGAGCTTCATCCGTGCCATAATCCACAGCGACGATAGCGTCCAGCGCTTTCTCCTTTAGCTTCGTTCGGGCCCGCTCCAGAGCATCTTCCGTTTCCAGGGAAACACCTATCTTTACGATATCCTTGTTTTGTCGCAGGCCGTACAGGATGTCGTCTGTGCGGCGCAACTCCAGATTCAGGACTTCATGTTCGCCCTTTCTTATCTTGTGCTTAGCTGAAGCGGGGGCGAAATCAGCGACCGCGGCGAGCATCAGCAGCGCGTCACAGCCGTCAATCTGCTCTTCTACCGAAGCCTTCATCTCCGCAGCGCTTTCTACTTTCGTTATTTCCGCCGGAACTTCCGCCAGTAGTTCAGGGCTGACGCCCGTCCCGCAAACGAGGTCAATCTGCGCTCCATCGGCTGCCAGTGCGGATGCGCATTTCAGCGCAAGAACGCCGGTCGAGGCGTTGGAGATGAATCGCACCGGGTCAATCTGCTCGCGGGTGCTTCCGGCGGTGACGCAGATCCGCCTGCCGCTAAGCCGCCCATCGCGCTCTTGGAGCACCCGGAGAACCGCTGAGACAATGCGGCTGACCGAGGCGAGCCTGCCCCGGCCGGTCTCGCCGCAGGCGAGCCAGCCTTCTTCCGGCTCAATCTCGGTGTAGCCGCGCTGCGATAATGCCCGGAGGTTTTCTTGCGTTACCGGATTCTCGTACATCCGGTAATTCATCGCCGGTGCAATGAGCGCGGGTCCGCGCCAGGCCACAGCTGCGGAAGTCAACAGGTTGTCGGCGATGCCGTGGGCAATCTTGGCGATGGTGTTGGCGGTGGCTGGTGCGACAAGAAACACGTCGGCCTGCTCGACGGTGTCTATATGCGCGACGACGTCCTGGGAGCTGGCGGGCGTGCCTATACTTGAGGTGAATTCGTCGGTCCAGACGGGCTGGCCGGAGAGAGTGGCGAAAGTAAGGGGGCTGACGAATTGCGTGGCCGCTTCGGTCATCAAGACCTGCACGAGCAGCCCGTGCTCTGTAAGGCGGCGAACGGTTTCGCACGCCTTGTAGGCGGCGATTCCGCCGGAGACGCCAAGGAGCACTGTTTTAGCTTTTGTCGCTTCCAGATTCTGCCTCTACATCCTGCGTTGCCGCGGTATCTTCCTCGCCCTCCTCCGGCTCCTCTTCGCCTTCTTTCAGAGGGGGCGGGGGCTTTTGGGGTTCGGGCACGTAGCCGAAGTCAGCGTCGGCGCGCGGCGGAGGTGGCATGTCCTCGTCGCCGCGGTGAAAACTCTCCAGGTATTCGAGCAGATAAATCTTGTCCCGCTCCAGCTTGCCTTGCGCGATTTCGGCCAGCGCCCGCGAAAGCGGTTTGTGCCCCGATTGCATGGCTTTCACGTCTTCGTCTACTTCACCTTCTAGCGTAGGGCCGAGCTGCTGTTTGCCTATTATCTGCTTGGCCCTCAGCGAAGCAAGCAGGACAAGCTCGTATTTGCTGGGTATCCTTGCTAAAAGGTCCTCCAGCAAAGGATACATCAGCGTGTCTCTGGTATCTGTTTTGGATCCTTCGTCCACGTTTCCTCCTATTTCAGGTCATCCAGCAGCTTCTCCACATGGGGAGCTACGAATTTGGTACGGTTGTTCAGGGCGAGGATAATTCGTCTGACAAGTTGGACTGTCTCTTCCAGGTTGTCATTTATCAGCGCGAAGTCGAACGTTAGCAGCCGCTGCAGCTCTTTTTGCAGATAAGCCTGTCGGCGGGCGATGGTCTCCTCGGTTTCCGAGCCGCGCTGCGTAAGGCGTTTCCTTAAGTCCTCTATGCTGGGCGGAAGCAGCGCAATTGTGCTGAACTGGGGGTATTTCTCTTTAAGTTTGATAGCGCCCCGTGTATCCAGCTCGAAGATTACTGCGGTAATTTCGTCGCTGTCCGACTCAAGGACTTCCTTTGGCGTGCCGTAATAGTCTTCGTATACCTTCTCCCATTCGAGGAATCCATTCTCCTCAATAAGGCGCTCGAATTCCTCGGTGCTGGTAAAGTGGTAGTGTATCCCTTCTTCTTCGCCCGGGCGCGGCTCGCGCGTCGTCCAGCTCACCGAAAACCTGAACTCCGGGTGCGCCTGCAGAAGGCGGCGGATGATTGTGGACTTCCCCACGCCAGAGCAGCCCCCGATGATTACGCCGTTAATCATTTACTGAGCCTCGGCGCGCTGCGCCTTTTCTCCTCCTTCCGCGGGTGGGCTTTCGGCGACGGGGAGCGCTCCCAGCCGCTCCTTTAGCAGCAGCATCGCTTGCTGTATGACCTCCTTTTTCTTCGTATCAGACAGCTCGGCACGGTCGTCCGGAACGATTACGCGGCAGCCAACCCTCAGCGCAAGCGGCGCTTCGTGGAATGTGGCGAAGACAGTGTTGGGGCCTTCAATGGGCGCTTCCTCGCTGCCGATGATGATGAATTGGGTGCCGGGCGGGAACGGGCTCGCAGCGAGCTTGATTTCTTTGTCCACCAGCGGCGCATCTCTGCGCTGCAGATCGCTAAAGCGCTCCCTCACCACCGCCCCCCGGTCGCTGACCGTCGCGCTTTCCTCCAGAAAGAAGGCGTGCAAGACTTCAAGTCCCTGACTGGCTGAGAGCGTGCGCGTCGTGCGTCCCAGAAGGTACCACCAGAGGGCGTCAAAGCAGGAGATGAGCGCAGGAAAGTCCAATTTGGCGAGGTAGCGGGTGTAGAAATCAACGAGATTCCACGTTTTGGGATATTCCGCTCTGCCTGCGTCGCGCACGAGCCTGCGATATAGCTCGGCCAGAGCTTTTTCCTGCGGCAGGATGGTGTATCGGGCAAGGTAATTCTCCGCCGAGCGGATAATCTCTCTGCTGTTGGCGACGGCCATGTCGGAGCCCTGCTCGGTGCGAACGACCGGATATGGCGGATAGTAGAGGTTTTCGCGTAGCGCTGACTTGACGGCCAGCAGGACGTGGCGCATGAAACCTTCCAGGTTGACGCCTATCCAGTCGACGCGCAGCCGTGGCAGCAGGATGCCGATGCTCGTGTTATAGGCCCTCATCACGCGAACGAACATTATAAGCCAGCCCCCGTCGCAAGTAAAGAACGGCCAAGGAGTTCACATTTGGCATCGCGGTCGGTGTCTTCGGTTTCAGACCTATAGGCGGGCGCTTTCTAAAAGCGGTTATAGAGGTAGCTCATGCGGCTGATAGTCTTATGTACGCGTTCCTGAAGGTCCAGCGGCGCCAAAACCCGCGCGTGCTCGCCAAAGGAAAGCACCCAGCGCAGCAGGTTCTCGTAGCTGTAGACTCTAAACGAAATCTCCAGGCTCCCGTCGGCGCGCTCCACTATCTTTTGCGTCCGGTGCACCGGCCTGAGCCTTATCCAGTGCGCGGCGAATTTGTCAAACTCCATCACGACTTCAACGGGCGATTCCATACCGCGGAAAAGCTGGGATTCGCGCTTGTGCTTTTCGATATTGAAGTTTTTGTATGGGGGGAAGTTGGTGCCGGTGAACTCGACAGAGAGAACGCGATTCACCAAAAAGTCGCGGTAATCCCGCTTCTCGTGGCAGAAGGCGACGAGGTACCAGTTGTCCTTGTAGTTGATGACGTGCAGCGGGTCGCAGGGCTTACTGGTCACGGTAGCCTTCTGGCCGGAGAAGTACTTGAGGACCACGGTTTCGCGCCAGGATATGGCCTTGAGCAGCGCGTCAAAGATTCCCAGGTCAAGTGTGGGGAAGGGTTCCAGTTCAAGCTCCAGTATGCGCTCCAGGCTGTCCTGGTCGTAGGAGGCGCTGTCGCCCAGCGACGCGGCGACCTTGTCAAAGGCGCTGCGCACAGCTTCGTAAAAGGGCGCGGTGCGGTACTGCTTATGCAGCACGTCAGCCACGAGGATGGAGACGAGCTCGCCCTGCGTAAGCCCGCCCTCGACGGGCTCGGTGCGCGCGAGCCCGAAATCCGAGCGGGCCTTGGGAGCGGGCTCGTCCCGCTCCAGAGCGAACAGAGGATTGGTGTAGTGGTATCCCTGGTGCTTGCGGTCGTAGGCCAGGGGGGCGCCGTGTTCTTTTTTCAGCGTCTCGATGTCCCTTTGCGCCGTGCTTACGCTAATGGAGAAGTGCCTGGCGAGCGTGGTGGCTGTCGGGTAATTCCCGGCAGCGACCTCTTGGTGAAACCACTTAAGGCGTTCGTCCTTTTCGGTATTTTCCCTGAGGGACCTGCGTGGCATACTATCAGCCCTTGTTTTTTTTTTGCGAGTCCTCTCTTGACCGCAGTTTTTATACGCCCGGCCTTTGCGAGCCGGTCTTCTTACCGCGAGTGACGATAGCACTGCTGGCGCGCTTTGTAAAGCGGTAGCCGTCTGCAAATACCGAATCGTGCTGTGTTAGAATTTAGAGGCATAAGGCCTGCCTGAGAGGATTTGCCCGCCTGTGGAGGGGTGACCGAGCGGACGAAGGTGCACGCCTGGAGAGCGTGTGTGCGGCAAAACCGTACCGTGGGTTCGAATCCCACCCCCTCCGCCAATCGGCATACTGCCGATGTTCAGACAGAAGGCAGTAGGGAGAAAGCCAG
>JAOZQG010000127.1 GCA_029932365.1 bacterium
TGGCCCGGCACGAGTTTATCACCCAACTCGACCAAGAGCTAGGTGAGCGTTACACAAAGCGCGAGAAAGGTGCGCTCCCATACTTCCTGCGTGACCGGGGCCTTGACGAGGCACTTGAGCCGCACGAGCTGGGGCGGATGCTTTATCATCTGGCCCAGCGGCGGGGCTTCAAAAGCAACCGGAAATCAGCCACCAAGGACACAGATGAGCTAGGAAAGGTGAAGGGCTCTATAAAGTCCCTCAGTGAAGAAATGATGCCAAACCCCAGCAACGCTTTGAAAGCATTCACGAGCGGGCGAATTATAGCAGACCTTTAGATGATGCTAAACCTACCCCCCCCCCCGCAACCTGCCTATTTTTGTCCTGCCGGCGTTACTCCCACTGCGCGAGCTCGGCCCGCCAGTCTTCGGGGTGCTCTTCGGCGAGTTTCTCCGCGTCGGCGGGCCTGAGATAGGCGGCCTTGACACGCATCCGGCACAGAGGGATTCCGCGCTCCGACAAGCTGCATTTCAGCTCGCATTGCTCCTGAAGCGTCGTTTCGGCGTCAATCCAGCGCCGGTCCTGCAAGTGTTCCTCGCGGCTTCCGCCGGTGACCGAGACGAGCGTTACCGTGAGCACGACGCCGCGCAGGTTGTACGGAGTTTCGTTAACCAGCCGGTAGTCTATGCGCACCATTGGGGAGCCGCTGCCCGCAGCCGGAGGGATTTCGCTTTCGCCGTCTATGAGGCACTTAACAAGCGCGGCGGCGTTGAACGAGGCAATCTCCTCGACAAGCTCTTTGCGAGCTTGGGCTTCATCCCCCGCAGCGGCATCGGCGGGCGGCTCTTCGGGGCTGCCGGCCGGGGCGGCGGAGGGCGGTTGTGCCCCGGACCCGGCGGTTTCGCTGCTTTCCAGAGCGGCCATTTGCTCATTTAGATTGCGCGCGACGTAGCCCAGGCCGGTGAGTAGAGCCGCCGCCAGGATTGCGATTACCAAAAAAGCGATGAATAGCCTCATTTGCCCGTCCCCGGGGCGCGGTTTAGCGCCGCTCTGAGTATAGCACCAAGGCGGAAATGCGGGGCAACCGGTGCGGGCGTTTTCGCCGCGAAGTGACATAGCCGGACCGGGGCGTGCGCGGTAAGGTAAAATAAGGGTGATGATTCGCCTGAAGATAATTGCGCTGGTTGCGCTGCTTGCGGGAACTCTGGCGCTGGGCGGCTGCGGCAGCGGGGCTGCCGGAGGGATACTCGTGGGCTACGCCTTAGACGAGCTTTTCGGCACCGAAACCTCCACCATCAGCGTGGACAACGTGGCGGGGGTGCTTTACCTGCTGCCGGACGAGCAATTCCAGCTGCGCATCCTGCACCGGCAGTTGCGCGACGACGGCTACGGCTACGGGCGCTACTATTATGAGGAATACGTCACCGACGAGTGCGAGTACAAAAGCAGCGCGCCGGATGTGGCCTATGTGCTGGGCGACGGGCTGGTCGTCGCGGTGGGTCCGGGGACGGCGGTGATTTCGGTGAAATTCGACCTGGTGCTGCAAAAAGCCGACCAGACGCGTCTGACCGTGGTCGTAGAATAGGTAACGGTGGCTAGTAGTTCACCACGCGGGCGCGCAAAAGGGTCAGTACCGACAGCAGAAGACAGGCCACGCCTACGTAGAGCTGGGCCAGGCACGCCGACCTCTGGTCCATTTCGGCTAAGAAGGGAAAGACGGGCTGCAGCATAGGCTCGTATTGCTCCATCGGCGTCATAATCTCGCGCAGCCCAATCATTACGAGCAGGATGCCGATTACGAGGAGGACAACGCCTATGGCGTCGGCCACTCCCTCAGTCCACTGCTGGGCGCGCGCCCACTTCTCGATGGGCGAAAGTTCCTTCTTCTTCGGTTCGTCCATAATGGGCTCGCATAGATTATATAACTTTTGCCGCCGGTGGGGTAGACTGCTACAATGTGGCTTGCCTTATTGCGGAGGATTACCCATGGCACGTGAACTCCACGTTGACGAAATCAGAGACGCGGTGGCCAAGCTGGCCGAAGAAGCCGCCTTTGAGCTTCCTGAGGATTTCCTGGATGCGCTAAAGCGCATGCAGCAAGCCGAAGAATCCGAGCTGGGCAAGCACGTCATCGGACAGCTTCTAAAAAACGCCGAGCTGGCACGCGACGAGCGCCTGCCCATGTGCCAGGACACGGGAATGGCCATAATTTTTATGGATATCGGGCAGGACGTGCACCTGACCGGCGGGGATCTGCGCGCGGCGGTGGACGAGGGCGTGCGCCGCGCCTACACCGAGCATTACCTGCGCAAAAGCATCTACGAAAATCCCTACAAGCGGGACAAGAACACGGGCGACAACACACCCGCAATAATCCATTACGACATCGTGCCGGGCGACAAGGTGAAGCTCTTGTTCGCCGCCAAGGGCGGCGGCAGCGAAAATATGAGCACGGTGAAGATGATGCGCCCGGCCGACGGCATTGAGGGCGTCAAGAAGTTCGTCACCGACTGGGTGACGCAGGCGGGAGGCAATCCCTGCCCTCCGATTGTGGTGGGGGTGTGCATCGGCGGCAACTTCGAACTAAGCGCGCTGATGGCCAAAAAGGCCGTGATGCGGCCGGTGGACGACCGCCATCCGGACCCGGAAGTTGCCGCGCTGGAGGACGAGCTGCTGGAGCTGGTCAATAAGACCGGTGTGGGGCCCGGCGGCTTCGGCGGCACGCAGACGGCGGCTGCGGTGAAGGTTGAGGTCCGCCCCTGCCACATCGCCACGTTCCCCGTGGCCATCGCCATCCAGTGCAACGCTTCGCGGCACAAAGAAATCGTTTTGTAATTTGTCGGGACGATAAATAGTAATCTGGGCCGATTGCAGGTAGACTTAAGCTGAATGGAAGAGCGCGAGGACAAAGCTGCGCAGGCTAACGAAGCCTCTGCCGGGCAGGAATCCGCGGGCGAGCGCTGCCCCGTTTGCGGGCATATGAACCCGCCGGAAGCGGACGTATGCGGCGAATGCGGACAGCGACTGCTGCCCACGGAGGTGCGCCACGTCTCGCGGGAGGAGGCCTTCGGTATCGAGCGCCCGCCGCTGCCGCCCATGGAAGACAGGCTGGGCGATACCACGGTCAAGCCGGTGAAGGACGCGCGATCCGAAGAACCGGACGCGTCACCTTCGGAGAGCGGCACTTCGATAGAGGGAAAGGCCAAGGAGCTGGGCGACAGCGAGTTTCGCTACTACTTCGCGCCGCCAAAAGCGACACTGCTTTTGCAGCCGGCGGGCCTGATGCGGCGCGCGGGCGCGCTGTTTTTCGACTGGATACTGGCGATAGTGCTTTCGGTGGCTGTGCTGTATGGCGCGGGCGCAGGCGAGCAGCTTGCGGAGCTGGCGACCGTATTCTCCATGGAAAGACTAGGGGCGCTGGACCTGGAGGAGCTGAGCACCTCGCTCTACAACGTGTATCTGGCGATGGTGCTGCTGAGCATCGTGGTACCGGTGGGGATGTACACGCTTTTTACCTACTACGGCGGCAGCACGCCGGGGATGCGCTTTTTCGGGATACAGGTTACGCGGGTGGACGGCGCCGATCTTAGCTTTGGCGCAGCGTTTTTACGGGCAGCGGTGCTGTGGCTTTTCGTTATGTTCGCCTGGATAATTTATCTGCCGCTGGCCGCGCTTTATACCTATCTCGATCCCAGGGGCCGCACCATCCACGACGTGCTCTGCGGCACCAACGTATACGTGCGCGGCCCGGGTGCCTAGGGCGTTTACCGGGCCGCAAAGCAGGCTAGACTAGCCTCACCGCGCAAATCACACAGACGAGCCCAGAATCCCTAGATGTACAGGTCCAGATGGTCGGTGATGAATTTGTATACGTCCGGCGCCGCGTTCGGGTCGGTCAGCATAAAGTGGTCGTAGTTGGTAAGGTGCTTGTCGTGCTCGAAGTCAATCGGCGGGCATATGACACAGGGCCAGCCGTCGCTTGCTCCCACGCAGAAGTTGGCTGAGGAGGTGGGCACCGCGCCGTCATTATCCCCGAAGAACACCGGGCCCGCGACGCTCACGGCGTTTATGAAG
>JAOZQG010000007.1:0-17928 GCA_029932365.1 bacterium
TGCCGATGACGGAGCCGGGCTCAGTTATCAGCGCATTGAACTGAGCAGCGTCCCTGAAGCCAACGGGGCTACCGTCGCCACCGATATCCAGCGGGTCCAGCACCCGGCGACGCGCGACACCCCCAATGGGCTCGTCGGTGATATACGGGTCAATAATGATGGAGATGCCCGCAATCTGAGACATCAGGTTTAGCACTTGATATACGGAGAAGCCGGTGGCCGCATTCAGGTTCACCAGCACGTCAGAAAGCCGCCCCTCAAACTCCTCGAATTCCGGCAGCTCGTAGTCACCCATCTCGGAGGTGCCCTCAACTTCCATGCGCGGATACTCCGAATCCGTGTCCAGAGTCTCAAACACTTCGGACACCGTGGCAAGCTCGCCGTCGTCGTCCCATCCTTTGTCTCCCGCAGACTCGGAGCCCAGGGCATAAGAACCAGTGCCAAAGGCTGGCTTTGTGGGCTTGGGCTCACGCTTGGGCAGCGTCATCGGCGTGAGCTTGAGCTCAAAGCCCTTGCCCTTCAGCGCGCCCGTCTGAGCAAACCCGTATTCAACGTTGTTGTTGAATACAAGCAATACGCGGGTGCAAACTTCATCGCCGACGAAGTACTCGGACACTGTTAGATTGCGCACAACCGGGTCGTTTTTGAAGATATAGTCGGTTACCGCCTGAGAGGGGGGCAGATCGACCAAAACGTTGTATCCCCGCGGGAATTCAATAGGCACAACTCGCGCCTCCGTGGGCTGACTTGTACGTATTGCTAGTGTCATCGTAGCGGGGCTGTAATTTACGTAATTTACGACGCCCCCGCTCGGCGCGGATTCGTTAATCAGAAAAGACCTATCTTCGGCCGCCTCTGCCGGCGGAGCCTTTACGGGCGGCGTCTCCTCAACTACCGGTGCCGGCTCGGGCTTGGTAATCTCCGGCTCGGGAAGCAAGACGTTCTCCACCTCGGGGAAGGAGATTTCCAGTACTCGGCCGCCCTCGCTGACAGCATCCTCATACTTGATATTCTGCGAGTTGAGGAAGCCCACTACCACTCGCGCCGTGCACGCTTCGCCCTCAGTAACGAGATAAGTACGGATATCGCGAATCGCTCCCACGTTCTTGGCTATGAGGTCCTCCACCGCAGGGGACAAAGACGTCCCGGGGAAGGTCACCATTAAGGAGGGCGGGAACTTGGAGGTCGCCAGGTCATACTCCACCGGCTTATCAGCCCTGATGACCAGCGTATTCTTCTCCCGATCGAAGTACACCGTGGACACCGTATTGCCCGCGAACTTGGGAGCAGGCGGAGCGGTCGGCTCAGGCTTGGCCACTTCCGCAGCAGGCTCGGGTGCGGGCGGCTCCGGAACTTCCTCAGCAAGTTGCGGCTCTTCCTCACCTTCCAGCATGGCCATAGTAAGCTCGCTGCGGTCGGACAGAGGATAGAACACCTCGAGCACCAGCAGCCCGTCTTGGGGGCTGGACCATCTGTAGGCGTCGTCGCCGATTTTGCCCTTCACATCGAGATAGACTACAAGCACGACAGTGTCCGTATCCCCGGCAACGAGCACGTTCTTGATTAGAGTCGTCCCCTTCACCTGGGGACTTACGGTTTTTAGCTCCGAAGCAGGGAACTGAGCCTCAATGCGGGTAGGATACAGCTTGATAGCAGCCTGCGGCTGTACGTCCCGATCTACCTCGAAGATGACCAGGTCTCGATCCGCCAGGGCTTTCACCTCAACGTTCGATATCTGGTTCACCCGCGCCGCGGACGCGCTCATCGCGAGGAGGACCAGAAGCATAAGTGCCACAACGCCGGCTCCAGATATCTTTTTGTTGCAGTACATCACGGAGGTACCCTCCAAGACAGGTTTAATAACTATACACGCACCGACCGGTGCCCCTTCCTCACTTCCGGACTAATATTAAATAGCCTGCCCGGAGATAGAATAAACGAGTTTATCCCCAGACTGGAGGATTCTACGTAACATATCGGGCGTTGTCAAGGAAAGGGCCACTATGCGGGAAAGACCTGACCCAGCGGGCCAGAGCGCCATTTCGCCTTCAGGCCGCCTGACGGGTTCTATCCGCCACCCTCGGCATGGCGGTCCTCGTATACCACCACGTACGCGCGCCGCTCGCTCGCATCAGGATTTACAATTGTCGTATCTCTGCGTGGCGTGTGCATTTTCCCTATATCTATCACGCGCTCGACAACGCGGTCGCGGTCAATCTGGTCGGTATTCACCGGTGCGGTCATTCCGCCGCCCGAGACGCTCACACCGCCCATTCCAATGATGCGGAACGTGTAGCTGCGCGTGGTTACGTACGGCGCGATGTCGTCAAGATAATTCGCAATCGGCTTGAACTCGTTGATTTCCGCATCCCAGTATTCGGCATAGCGGAAGAGCGAGGGACCGGACAGGGTGCGCACAGTCGTGGAGAAGTTGTTCGCGTCCACCTCAACGTCGTCCATGTTGCCGTCACCGTCGGTGTCAACCACATTGAACGACCGGGGCTCGTCCGTTGAGCCATCGTCATCCCAGTCCATCAGGTCTTCGTAGTAGTCGTCGCTGAGAACGCCGACCACCTTGTAGAGGTCAAATACCGACTGGAACGGCGGGTTGGGGATAAAGGTATGAGCGATTTCCCCGCCGCTGTAGATGAGGGCTATCTCGTTGCGCGCATCGGCGCGGGTCTCGCCGGCTTCCGTGTCGTAGGTGAAATACTGGCGCGCGTCAAAGCCGCGCCGCTGGTCAATACCCATAGGATCCTCATTGTCCAGATCGGTACCGTTATCCAGCGTGTCATTCAGGTATTTGGCGTAGTCCTCGTCGCTTTCAAACGTCAGCTGCTCCCGCACCACGGCGATGTCGGACGGCGCGTAGAATTGCAGCGAGTTGGCGATGCCGCGGTCGAGGTTGTAGAAAGCGCCACGGAAGTTGTCCCAGGTGTTAATCGTGTCAACGTCGCCCTGATCAGGCCACACATCGTCGCGCGTGTCCGGATCTGGATAGTCGTAGGTCCGCGGGTTCACCCCGTCCCAGGGGCCGACCACCGGCAGGTGATCCACGCGCACGTCGCCGGTACTGTACGGATCCGCGCCGGTGCCGTGACGATAATCGAATCCAACTTCGTTAACTTCCGGCTTGTAAGCGTCGTAGTAGGCATTGCGATATTCCACAACAGCGTGCGCCAGCGCCCGGGCCTCATTCTGCGGGAGATAAACGTCGTTTGCGTAGTCGCGGTCGCCCCGGCTCCAGCTGGCGCCGTCTGTAGCGAAGTATGCCCGCTCCTTGATAATCTTGGAGAAGAGCGCCGCCAGAACCTCTTCGGAAGCCGTGTTGATATTGATGCGGCCCAGCGTATATGTATCGTAGAAGTCCGCGGGCGAATCAGTCTGCGGGTCCTGAAGATAGTTGATGGCAAACTGCGGGCATTCTGCGGGATCCTTGGCCGCAATGAAGCCCGGCGAGATGAAGCTCGGATTGGGGTCAACGGTCAGCAGGTCGCCGAATATCTGGATGTCCGCCTCGCGCAGGCGATAGTCGTTCTCTTCCCAGTCGCCGCCCTGGCTGCCATCGTATAACGGGTCAACCCAGACGCGCACCGCGTGCAGCGGCCGCCCGTCCCGATCGCGGCGCACCTTCGGCACGGTAGTACCGTATTCCTGAGGCGTCAGATAGCCGGACGCGAACACCTGCTGCTGAGTAATGGCGAACTCGCCGGCGCCGTCGGTCACGAATACGACGACATAGTAGTTGCCCGGATAAGGCACGTACAGGTAAACCGGGTCGTATAGCTCACCCGCGTCGCCGTTCATCATAATGCCGTCGGTACCGTAAGGATCGATTATCGTGGTGCGCGAGTCGCGGAACTCCATATCCACGAGTGAGCCGTCGCTGCCAACCAGCGAGACCGCAACGAAGTACTCCGAATCCGCGCCGAACAGGCCGGACAGCCAGCTCGACGGGCCTGCCGCGACCGTCCGCCCGAAGCTGCTGCCACCGAACTTCCGTCCGCCGCCCACGGCGTAGTTCACCTGCACCCGGAAGTTGCTCACGCCGCTTGATGGCGACACTACCGCGGTCACATTCAGCGGCAGCCGTTCGCCCACCAGCACCTTCTGTTCGGCGTTGAACGGATGAGTCGTCCAGTCCACCGTGTCGCCGTTGGCGTCGGTAACCGAAATTTGCACATTAACGCCGTCCTCGGGGTCGTCGTAACGGCCGTTAGCCGGCGATGTGCGGTCCATCCAGACGGCGTCGTAGCGATACTGGAAGAAGCTGTAGCGGTCCGAGGTAACCACGTTGTCGGAGACGCCGGGATTGTTCGGGTCGTTGTAGTTTATGGTGATGTCGTAAGGCGGCTGGCCGCCGTCAACGTAGACGACGAAGTTCACCTGCTCGTCAACCGCAACCGAGGGCGGCACCGCCATTATCTGGGCGTTTAGCGGCGCCTGCTCGACAACGATAAGCCGCGGCCTGCTCGCCACTAGCATACCGTTCGCATCGCTAACCGCCAACCGCACCTCGTAGGTTCCGGTAATGACCGCTCCAAGTTCGTCAGACGCATCTTCGCTGGGCACGAACAGCGGATTCGGCACGAATCGCTGCGAAGTGTCGCTGAACTGGATTGGCGTGCCGCTGTCTATATGGCGGATACTCCAGTCGTAGCGGTAGGGCCAGGCGCCACCGGAGACGAAAGATTCAAGGCTGAACCCCTGGGTTGTTACTCCCACCATCGGGTCGACGAATATGTCTACCGCAAGCGGCAGGGGGCTGGCGGCGCCGCCTCCGCGGTTACCACCGACGAATACGACTTGCGAATCAAACGCATAGCCGGGCAAATCGCTGGGAGCAGGCGGATTATCCCGCACCAGCGCTGCGGCGTCGTAAATGCCCTTGTCAGCTTCAATATCAATGCCGATGTCGATAAACTGGAACCACACGCCGGGCAGTATCGTCGGGAATGAGTTTATCGCCCCGGGATTCATCCGGTTCTGACCGTTGGTGGTCGTGACGCGCGAGTGCGTTTGCGGATTGGGGAAGCCCAGCACACCGATTTCGAAGAAACCGTCCGCATTCAGGTCCGCCATAAAGTTCATATTGGACCCCTGACCGTAAATCCCGGTCAGAGTGTAGGTTACGGATCCCGGCGTATTTAGCAGGCTGTATGGATTATGCGTCGCCAGATAAGCGTGGGTGTCAATCTGCGGATTCTCGGCGCTTGGTATCAGTATCGTGTCGCTCGCGTGCACCGTGTAAGCCCGTCCGGTGAGCATATCGTAATCCTCATTGATTACGGTAAGCGCAATCAGATGAGCCCTGTCGTTGCCCAGGGTGGGCAGGCTCAACGTGCTGAGTACATTACTGACTTCCACGGTCGGAAGCGGAACGGGTTGAGTGAGCGAGAACGGAACGCTGTATACGTTGTTTGAGCTGTCGGTCACCAGCAGAGCGCCGCTCATATCCAAGCTGCCAGCGCCATAAGAACCAACTGAAACGAAGTTGTAGGATGTTCTGCCGGACACATGTGCCGCGTAGAGCTGGGAGGAAGAGCTGCTGGGCGGCCCCATGTCGTCCGGAATGCTGTCACCGTCAACATCCCACGTGAGCAGTATCGGCACCGCGCTGTCAATCGTGATATCGAAAATGGCAGCGTCGGTCGTCGTAAAGCCGAACGCCAGGTCAGCGTAGTAGTTGACCGGGACATCCGGGCTGAGGAATCTGGCGTCAGCGTGGACGGCCGAACTGACGTTCACGTTTATCGTCGAGCCAGGATTCACCGGACTCGGGATGGTGTCTGGAATCAGTGAGTAACGAGCGTTGCCATCCACATTCCACTTATATTTGAGGCCGGTATGCGAGGTCACGCCCCCGGTGTTCGACCGCACGTCAATCCCCATTCCGGGGAGCGGGTAGCGGTCGGAGTACATCGGCATCAGGCTCGTGGTCAGCCCGTAAGCCTCGGGCGTGTTGTTCGGGTCTTCCACCATCAGGCGCAGATTGCGTATCTGCACCAGTTGGTGCGAGACCGCCTTTTTGCCTGAAACCTGGTCGGTAACTATCAGCGTAGCCGTGTAGTTGCCGAAGCCATCGTCCGCGTAATCATGCTGGAGCGAAGCCATCTGGCTCGAGCGCACCTGCCCCGGATTGTTGGCCATATGCCCGGTCTCGGCCCGGACGTCAATGATGCCGTCGCCCTGGAAGTCGAGCTCCATCGTGTAGTTGTGGTCAACGTCAGGAATCACGGAGCCTATCAGGTCAAAGGAGACGATGAAATGCGTCTGGAAGAAGGCGCGGCCGCTGGTTCCGCCGTTCCCTGCGCCGTCGTCGGTCGTGACGGTCAGCCAGCCGGTGCGGGCGTTATCAGGAACGACCACCCGCAGTATCTGCCTGAACGGCGGCGGTCCGGCGTAGCTCGGATCGAACTGAACAGCGAATCCCAGCGCGGTCGCTCCGCCGCCGAAGGTTACGCGGTTGTTCTGGGGAATGCCATTGAAGTTGTAGCCGTATATCTCAATTATAGAGCCGTGTCCTGCAATCTCTGGCACGACCGGCGGAACACCCGGATCCGACGACAGAAGCGGCTGTGGACCGCTTCCGCTCATTACCGGCGTCAGGTTGTTATCGCCAATCGCATCCTCACCGTTGCCCGGCGGGATAGCGGCCAGCACCGCGGTAGGTTCAGTTTCGTACGAACCAGGGCCGCCCACGATGACCATCTCCGTATCCGTCGCCATAACGGTGTTTGTGGCGTTGTGCGGGTTGACGTTCTTCTGGTCGATGACCATTACCTTCACGAAGTAAACGCCGTCCTGCGACTGGTCCGGATTGAACAGGAACGTCGGGCTTGCATCGTTGCTTTCCAGATCCTGGCCCTGGTCGCCGACGGCCGGCACGCCGTATTCATCGAACACCTGCCAGTAATATCCGTACTCTCCCCGTCCGCCGCTCACTGAAACGCTTGCCCGGAAGCCGTGGCTGGGCTGCTCAATCTCGTGGATGTTGATGGAGGCCGTCATATTGGGCACGTTGGTAAACGACCTCGCAGGCGCGCCGCGCGATCCCACAATAAGCCTGGTAGTGTCGACCGCGCTGGTCGGTACCGGAGTAGTCGAATCCGTGACAGTTAGCACAACATTATACGTATCCTGCACCGGGAAGGCGTCGGTTTCAATGGTCAGCGTGTTGCTCTCGTAATTTCCGTAGTTATAGCTCTGCACCAGGGCGCCTACCCCGTCAAATATCTGCACGGTGGCGTTGTATGGGCTGACGCCTCCGTACATGCCGAGATGCAGCAGCGTGGAGCTGCTTTCTTCTATTGAGGGCGGGTCGCACGCGATCTCCGCAACGACGTTGGGCATTGTGCCGATAAGCTCAACCTGGACAACGTCTGTGTCCCTGCCTTCATTTGGATAGGGTATCGCCGGGAATGGCGGCTGCACCTGATTCCCCATAATGATTCCCGGCGGCAGCGCCGTGCTTGGCGGCACCACCGGCAGGCCGGGCCAGGTTCCCGCCGCAGCGGGGCTGTAAAGGTCGTAGACCGTCAGCCTTATTGTGTCGCTTGATGGAGTAACGAATACGGTGCGCGGGTCCCGTCCCCCCGCCTGCATCGGCCATGTGCCGTCAATTCCCTGCGGCGAGCCGTTGAAGTCCCAGTCGTAAAGGCGGAATGTGCTGGGATCTTCAACTCCGCCACCGGCTCTCGACAGCAGCATAAACTGGTCAGCGCTGATGCGAACCGCCAGAATGCTCACTTTCAACGGGATGAAGGTGTCGCAGTTTTCCTGCAGGTATACCTTCACCACATTGTCGGCCAGGGTTTCTTCGGGGGTGCCGGCGGCCTTCACCGCCATCACCCGCGCCGTGATAAACGGATTGCCGAAATAATCGAAAGCGAAGTCTCCCGCAGCCGTCCCCGCAAGGGCGGGATCCGGGTCGGGAACTTCTGCGAGGTCAAACAAATGGCTGAACTGGATGTATCTCTGGCCGGTGGCCTGGTTAAACGTCGTGATTGCCCCCGGACGCGATTCCGTAGGCGGCGCGGTTACCAGCCGCAGATCGTCGCCGAACGTCAGATTAACTACATTTTCCCACGTGCCATCGTTGTTGTAGTCAAAGTAGATATCGTAGGTGTGGGCTACTGCGTCGTCGGTTAGGTCGCCTGTCGTGCCATTGGTGTCGTACTCGCCGAGCTTAACGATATCGGACATTGACACGTAGTAATTGACCATTACCGCGTTTTTGCCAATTGGCTGGCACAGGTAATCCGAAGGCGGATCGGCCATTATCCCCACACTGAACCGGGAGAACTTATAAAGCGGAACTTCAAGGATGTCCGCCACCGAATCGAAGTAATGAGGCGGGATTATGGCGTTCACATTCTCGCCCAGTTCAGAACTGGGCACGTGAGCGGGCTGGAAGTAGAATTCCAGCAGGCCCGGAATGACGATTATCGGATCAACAATAGGGATAAATGAGCGAGTCCCCGGAATGGGTATCCCCTCATGCACCTGGCGGGGATTACCTGCGTCCTCCTGATAGCGGAACGCATCCTCCTGAGTAAGACCATAACGATAAAGCAGTATTGATAGCGCCGAATCCCGGCTAAACGGGGGATCGAGCGCCGGATATCCCGCTCCCGGCTCGGTGGCACCACCACCGAGGTCTATATCGTATTCATGGCCCGCCTCACCCACATTGTAAGGGTTGCCGTCGATGCCTATGCCCATAGGCGCCGGTCCCAGATGGTCCGACGGGCCACGGTGTTCGCGGTCAATGACCGGCAGGGCGAACTTGTTAAAAGTGCCTTCAGGAAGGCGATTGTGCAGGAAAGCCATCAGGATATCGGCTTCCTGCTCCAGGGAGGAGAGAGACGTATCTGGCAGCGGCTTGTTAATGTCGTAGCGCAGGTCGGGAACGGTGTCGTTGTCCACCAGGTATCCGGGGATCGGGCGCGCGGTGGAACCGGCGGGAAGCTCAGGCGGATTAATCGGGTCAACGGTGGAACTCACGTCGGCGATGTAGTTCTGAACGACGTTGGTATCGTAGGAGTAAACGGTCACGTAGTCCCTTAGCCGCTTGAACTTGGTGGAGGTCATCCCCTCCACGTTAAGCAGCTCTTTGACATCCGAGAACGGCCGGGGAGGCGGAAGCGGCAGGTCGTCGTCGTCATACCAGTCGTAATGGAACTCAAAGTCCGTTATCTGCCCGCCACCTCCCATTACCACATCAAGTGTCGCCATCGCCGGCGTCAGGTTGGGCGCATCAACACGGTGATTGTCGGCATCGGGAATGGACCAGGATGCCTGATTGCCGCCGTTGGGTAGCGTTGAGAGGTCGGGATTAAGCGCCCGCAGTATATTTTCCGCCAGCGTCTCGTTCACGCCCGGAAGCGACATAAGCATCCGCTTGCTCTCATAAGCCGAGTAGACCCAGTCCGGAGCGCTATAGTGCTGTACGGTTTCACCGAGCGCTATCCACGATTCGCCGTCAGGGCTGGGCTCGGGCCAGCCGGTAGCGGGATCGACGCCGGCCCAGTCGATATTGCCCGTCACCGCTCCGGTCTGGTCGCGGAGCAGCACGGTATTGCGGTCGGGGAACAGGGGATTGTCTATCCAGTGCCAGCCCCACTCTCCCGGCATATTGTTGTTGTTGAAGTCGTCGGTGACCTGGTTGTCCCAGAAGCGCGTGTCGTAGAGAGATGATTCCTCCGCCCAGACACGCACCTTCTTGCAGAATATGTTTAGATTGAGCCGCCCGTTCTCATCCGTTACGGAGCCGTAAGCGCGGGTAAGCGTGCTCGGCACCGGCCCCTGGTCCAGATTCTCGTAGATTCCTTCGTAGAGCCGCGTCCGATAGTCCAGCATCGCATTGGCGATGGTCGCACCGGTCGTAATATCGGTCTCGTAGGGGCCGATCGGCGGAAAAGCCGCCGGGTAATATCCGGGGAAGAGAAGCTGGTCCAGCTCGTCCGGCATAAATCCTTCGTTAACGCCGTCGCCGTCGGTGTCTCCCTGCACCGCAGCAAACTGGTTGTAGAACTCAATGGGAACTCCGAACGGATTAGCCGGCTGGTAGTAGTAAGGGTTGCGGAAAAAGCTGTAGGCCCATCGCTGGGCGAGATACACCGGGCCGTCGCCGTTCAGATAGCGGAAGTCGTAATCGTAATTGCGCGGGTCCGTAACATCATCGCCGTCAATGTAAGAGCGGTCCTTGCGCGGGCCAATCCAGTAGTCGTCATTGGTGCCATAAAAACCGTCCGGGCCGGCGCCAGCGTTCACCAGCCCATCGCGCCGGAATCCGCGACCGTCATCAACGATGATGGCGTTGCGCTCCTGAGTCTTGGAGACCCAGTAATTGGGCAGCTGCTTTTCCTGGAGAAGGACCGATACTGCGCTTTCCATCGCCTGCTCCGCCGCCCTCTCAGCTTTGGCGCCCTTGACCGCTTCGCCGACGGCCATAGTCTCGGTCGAAATGGTCGAGAGAACCAGAAGGATGACGGGCAGGATAAACGCAATGAAAGCTAGGACTGCCAGCAGGACGAAGCCCCGCTCTTTTTCTTTTCGCTTAATCAAGTTGTTACCATCACGCATAGTATACGCACCAACCGGTCAGAATCCACCGTATTATTCTACCCAGAAACAGGTGAAACGATAGAGGAAGCGGGATTACGCGGTCCTAGCGGTTTTCCTTCTCGTAATACTTGCCGCCAGGGGTTATCGGCCTGATACGGTCGTCCGGATCTATTGGATCGATTGCTGTGTAATCTATGCCCCTGAAGTAGTTCCAGTCCGCCCGGCGCATTCCCATCAACCGGGAGTCGGTGGGATTGATAATAAGGTCAAGGCGGAACATCTTTTCGGGATAAATCATCTTGGTCATTACTATGTCTTTGCCGTCCCCTATGTACAAGTCGCGGGCCGAATACATGGGCACGGTTCGCAGACTGTCCCGGTAGGGAACGGGGCTGTCCAGGTTGTAGTAGACTGTGATCCCGTTGCGCACCGTGCCGGACATATTGCGCCTTTCCTCGATTATTCTGGTGGGCGTGGCCACGACTGTCGCGCGAACAGCCCGCAGATAAGGCAGCCAGTACGTGGGAACCGGATCGTCCGGAATGCCGTCGCCATCGGGAATACCATCGGCGTTGCCCGCATCCCAACCCGTAGGACTGGAGTTATCCTGGCCGGTCAAATACTCCGTGTCGTATCTGACAGCCCTGAACTCCCCGTCAGTGGTCCACGCGTAGTGGTCCCGCGGCGGATTGTCCGGGTTATCTGCCGGGTCATTCCAGAAGAAGTCAATATTCCAAGAGCCGTAAGCGGAGGCATCACCAATATCTCCCGGCGGCAGGTACTGGTCCGTCATACGATGCACTGTAACCGAGTTGTCGCACACGTCAATATGACGCAGCTCGTAGTGGTCTATGATTGGAACACTGTTCGACACAACGCTGCGCGTTCCGCCGCTGTCCACCGTGGGCGCGTTCTCGAAAGATGTGTCACCGGTTGCCAGATTCCGGTAAGCCACATCTCCCGACGCGTCCACCTTGTACACCGGAACTTCCATAAAGTACTCAAGGCGCAAACGCGTGATGTTAGTGCCGATAGGCTGATTGAGAAAGCGGTATACGTAGTCGCCAAGCTCGGCGGAAGGGCGCTCATACCCGACGCCGATGTTGGACTCGCCGGCGGCTTCGTAAGGGCGATAACGTATGTCCAGGTTCTGGGTTAGGACTGCCGTTTCGTCGCGGAATCCGATCGCAACGGACTGTGGATAGCAGTTCGCAGGAATGTATGTCCGGTTGAAGTCTATCGTGGACATGTAATAGGGGGATTGTTCGGTTGGTATAGCCACCCGGTAATACGAGTCGTAATTCACCACCCGCATCCCCTGAATCTTCAGGTCTTTGGGAGGCGAGAGCTTCTCCGAGATAATGTTGGCGTCAAATCCGATGCGGTACTGGGACGAATGGGACAGCTTTATATGGTCGGAAAACGCTTCGGACATCGCGTAGTTGGTCGGCAGATGCAAGCTACTGCCCACCTCGTAGCCCAGGATCCACCGCGCGGCCTGGTCGTGCTCTCTCACGTCGTCGTCGGGAATGCCGGTAAGGTTGCGGTCGTTCATCGGGGGTATGCAGGTGGCCGACTCGATGTCCCTAGCGAGGTAGTCCAGCGATAGCTGAGCGCTGGCGTTCAGCTGGGAGCGGCTTTCGCCCGTCCGCATAACGTCAAAAGTTGATTTGGCGAGAACACCCATCACCATAAGGACGATAGACGCGATGAGCAGGACCACCAGCATTTCCATCAAGGTGAACCCGCCAGATTGTCCGGTCATTTCCCTGCGTATGATCATTTACCCACCTACGGTACACGCGAATAATGGGTGGCCATATTAAACAGGGCGTACACAGCCAGCTCATAAGGGGTGTCGCAGGCCGGAGCTTCCGACGGCCCGCCGGTATCCGCCCCAAAGCCGGGGAGGCCCGTCCGGCCGAACTCCGCCTTCTCATCCGCGTACTTGTTAACCCGGTTGTTGGGATGACCGTAACCGAAAAGCATGTATCCGGAAACGTTGGTTCCCCAGCGATAACGGTCGTCCTCCGGGGTCATCGGGTTGTCCACGAAGGGCGCCGCCGACATACTGAGAATCGGGACATACGCGAAATCACCGGCGGCATTATGAACGTCCCCCGCATTGGTGGCGTCGTAGCCGAAGTAATAATCGTAATTGGTGGTAATGCGCACACGGTCAGCGAATATGGGATCGGGAATGGTTCCGCTGTTGTCGACGGCAGTGTTGGCAAGTATATATGGCCTGATGTTCGTTAGATCGTTTATCCCGTTCGGCCATATGTTCTCGAAGCCGAAAACGTTAAGCATGCGGCTCGCATCCGCCAGGCCGGACTTCTTGAACGGATTCTGCGGGTACTCGCTGAGGGCGTCAGCCGCTATCAGCGAATCGAACCATCTCTGCGTGTCGGTGTTGCTGGAGTCGAGCACCATGTCCTTTACCTGCTTCAGCTGCTGGCGCACGGGAAGAGTTGACGGGTTGAAGCTGCCGGTGCCACCGAGCACGCCGTAGGTGAAACCGCCGGGGGGTGGTATGGCGGCGCTGTAAAGCGCCGGGTCGCCGAGAGCGTAGTTGGAATAGGGCGCCATCACGTCCAGGGCGACACCAGGGAAGCTGCCGTCATGCGTCGCAGCGTAGGTGGAAAGCGACGCCCGGATGGAGGCGCAGTTCGACTGCACCACGGCCTCCAGGGCCTTTTCTCGCGCGCCCTTCACCATCGGCACCATAATCGTAATCAGAATGGCAATGATGCCGACCACGACGAGCATTTCAACCAGCGTAAATCCGGTTCTGCTATTTATATTCATTCTCCATTCAACCTCACTCACATTCGGATGTAGGTTAGAATTCTATTTTATCCCCGGTGGAGGTCTTGTCCTCATAGAACTTCCTGCCGCCGGAGAAGTAACTCACCAGCCCGCGCTCGAATTCGTCGCGGATTCCATTTCCGTTGAAGTCCCTTTTCGGCTCGCGGGGCCGTGTTGGCGGAGCCAGGCTGTTGTTGGGGTATGCCACCCAGTAAGTCCCGTTCAAGTCCAGCCGGCCATATGCCCAAAGCTGGTAGTTGTCCACCAGATCAACCCTGTATTCCACGCCGCCTATCGCCGTAAGATTGGGGAGCCTGTAGGATATCGCTTCGGTTACCACCGACGGGGGATCCTCCCTGTTCGTGGAAACGGCGCCGCCTGGGTCATCTACAGGGTCTCCCATATTGTACGTGTAGACGAAGTCACCCGCACACACAACCACGCCGGGACTCGGGATGGTCACGTCGTCTCTATGGAAGCTCCACAGTATCGCGCCCATCGGCCGTTCCATAAACGGATTTCCCGGATAGGAATTAAGATATCCCAGCGCGCGGAGCGGGTCGGTGTACTGGTTAAAGTACGTACTGTAATCGTCCGACCACTGGGGCTCGTTGTAAGGCTTGTCAAGCACCATTGAATTGAGAGAGCCATCGGGGAACGCCACTTCCACGCCGCCCCAAATGCCCAGCGGGTAAAAATAGTTAAGGTCGGTGTTAATCAGCTCTTCGCCGCTATTATCGTCAAAAACGCGAACCCGATAGGGATAAAAACCGTTGTAGTCCACCGCGAATTGCTCAAGGGCCTTGCGGATGGTATCCAAGTTCTTGGTGACTTCAGCCTCGCGCGCCTTGATTCTCACAGCCTTAAATGAAGGCATCGCTATGGATACAAGTATCGCTATGACACCAATAACTACGAGCAGCTCCACCAAAGTGAACCCCTTTCTGTTACCGCGCATTATCATCACCATCCTAATTATCCGACGAAAGCACCACCGTCGCGCCGTAAAAGCCCGAATCGATGTTCGGGTGGCCCGTAATATCCACGTCGCCAAAGCCGCCGTCTCCCCCGGAGCTATCGACCATATGGGGCGCGATGATTGTTGGCAGCGTGCTTTCAAGGGGATCAAGCGTCATCGAATGATCAATATCAAAGCCGTTCAAGGAGCCGTCCCACCATCTGTTGCTGAGGCCGGTTGCCAGCTCCCGGTTGCTCCGGCTCGCCCCCCATCCTACAAGGAGGAAGCTCCGCACGTACTTGTAATATTCCGCACGCTGGTCGTTAGTGAGATTGCCCCAATTATTTACGAAATCATAGCCCTGCGTATTCACCGGATTCAGCGGGATATATGTGAAATGGCCTCTCGCATACTGCTGATAATCAATACGCATCGTTGAGCCGTTCATATAGGAGAGATATGACCATTGGCAGTAGTTGGGGTCCATCAGATTGGGCCCGTCAGTCTCGCTTACGCTGAAATAGAAGAGATTGGTCATCTGGCGCTCGGCCTGTCCGCCAACCCGCAAAAACGGATTGGGAGGATATCGCTCCAGGTAGCCATCCCGTATCAGCACGTCAACACGCTCCGGATCAGGAGTTATGCCGTCGGACAGGTATCTCTCGCTTGACGTGGGAAGCGGCACGACGAATCGCTGATCCTGGATGTTTCCGGCGGGTGTTCCGCCACGTATCCCCGGACCATTAGACAGGGCAAGATTTTCATCAAACACCCAGTTCATACCCGGATAGAACCCGTTGTGGTCCACGCTCCACGCAGAGAGCGCTTGATGGATATCGTGAACTCCCGCTTTCACTTCGGCTTCGTGGGCCTTTATCCTGGCGCTGTTCACCGCCGGAATCGCAATGGACACCAATATGATAATGATGGACATCACGACGAGCAGCTCCACCAGCGTGAAGCCGTTTGCGGTTTTCTTCACGTGTATCAAGCTGTTCTTCATAGTCGTTCTCACCTCTACGGCGCCGGATTCGATATGAACAGGAAATTATTGGAAGTCAGCATATCACTCTCCACGTCCACGGCAGTCTCAGTGTTGCTGGCCGGAATGAACGTCTTGAGTTCAACTTTGTTTATCTCATCCGGACGCAAGTACCTTTCCGGAGCGTTGCTGGGCAGCCAGAAGACCACGACCGTAACCAGCTTGCCCTTCATTCCGTATTTGCTCCGGACCTGGAATTTGTTCCAGGGACCTTTCAAAGGCGGGTAAGGGTCGAGCGCGGACGCGCCGCCGTCCAGCGGGCTGTCAACCGGAAAGATGTCCGCGTCGTCGTCGGCCGGATCCGGCTGAACATCGAGGATAATCGTGCGCCGACCGTAGATGGAATACAGGTCTTTCCTGTAATCCGTCCCCACGCGGAATTCATCACCCACACCTATTGGTCCTTCTGATATCGAGTACGTGCGAGGGTCCGTCGTCCGCATATCTTCAGTCCGGCGTAAGCGGGCGTAAAAGCCTATAGGCTCGTACTCGTATGCCGCGTCTCCGCCAATATTCACAAATGGAGCGACCGGCGGCCCCGCGCTCGCTACCGTATCACCGTAACCGTTTTCGTTGCGCCGCCGCACGCCCGGAGAGTTATCATAGCCCTGGGTGCCGGGATCGTAAGGGTTGAATCCCAGCGGCAGCGGATAGTAGTACATAAAGTAATTATGATCATAGACGCCGCGGGGTGACGGTATAGCTGCAGGATCGAGGCCGTTCAGCTCAATATCGTCGGGGCTGGGCTGGTTGTTGGCGCGTATCATCTCGTAAGGCATCGCTTTTATCTCGTTTATCCGCTCCTGTGCCAGCTCCAGCGCGCGATTGCGAATACTCGCCGCTTCGACGGCGCGCAGCGCGCGGTTGTAGAAAAAGGCGATGGGAACCATCACCAGCGCCAGTATCGCCACCGCGACCAGCAGCTCCAGCAGCGAGAAGCCGCCCCGCCTGGATGGTCTGGTTCTTGAATAATCAATCATTTCTCTTACGGATTACTCACCAGGAAGTTGCGCCGATACGCAGTCACCTGAATATAGTCGCCATAGCCGGACGCCGCGTTGTTTACATCTAGCCGCTCGTCGCTCGGATCGATACGGCGACCATAATCGTTGGGCGCATAGTCGTCCACGAAGTATCGCCCGTTGATAGGCCACAAGGTCACGATTCGACCTGAGCCGGTGTTTTGCGCCCGCCGCGTCGGCTTGACGGCGAAGTTGTTCTCCGGATCAACTACCTCCTCCGTTACGAAGAAGAAGTAGTACACCAGCGGTGCCGTCGGGCGCTTCTCCAACCTGCCGTGTATCAGTCCCCCCGTGGCACCGTCAGGGAAAGGCTCGGGATCGTAAGTCCAGTGCCAGACCTCAATTCTGCCGTCGGGATTAATGGCGTACAGGAATTGCAGCGCCTGGAAGTCCGCGTATATATTGGCGGAGGGCCCGATACCGCTGTCGTACGAAACTAAAAACTTGTTTTGGTAGGGATTATATGCATAAACGCTCGGCGGCAGGTCCACTTCGCGCAACAACACATAATCCACCATTTGCTCAACCAGCAGTGGATGGTCTACGCCAACTTCATAGGTTACCTTCCCGTCCATCGGATCGGGGTCCGTAACGTCAAGCAGGGATATCTCCTCGGTATCCATAGTGCAGAAAAGCTTGTTGTCCTGCAACCCGACATCCGAGGGAAAGTTGAGGGCTCCAGCCACGTACGCATAGCCAAGGTAGCTGGCAGCGTAGGTAGAACCGGTGTCAAGGTCAATCGGATAGAAGAACTTGGGCGTGGAAGTGCGATTCACGTAGCTGCCTTGCGTGGGTGCACCGCTGGCAATAGTGGCATCTTTGTTGAGAGGATACAGTGGCTCGGCGGGATTTGGCGTGGTTGGGTCGCTCAGATCGTTAAGGAAGTCAAGATACGTGTAAGGCGTGCTTTCCGCCGGACGGGCGGAGCCGGGGACAAGCCCCGAGATATCCGAGCCCCAGCTGCGGGGCTGCTCCTTGACGAGATAGTATCCGGTCGCGACACGCCTTATACCCGGATTGTCCGGCACCAGGAGGGAGCCGCTGGCCCTCATATCGTCGCTTACATCATATCCCAAAGGCGCCTCAAGCTGGCCCCGGTCGTAGTCCCATTTAAAGCCGAGGAATATCCTCTGTCCGGACTTACGGGCCTCGGTCATGGCCCACTGTAGATTGGTGGTGAAATAGCTAACGGAGTTCGCTAGCTCGCGCTGAGACTGGCCGTTTTTAATAATGGGCGCAGCAATCCCGATAAGGATTGCTACGATTACGAGCACGACCATCAATTCAACGAGCGAGAATCCGCGGGCATAATCGCCCACACGCGGCGCCACGCGAAGCAAACGGCTTTTTCTGCTCATCGTCACCGTATTCTACCCAAATGAAGTATACCTGTAAACTTGAACGTTCGCCACGATAGGGCGCAGTTTTCAGAAAAACCCGTGAATTGACACCGTCTCTACTTCTATCTAGACTATCATCGTGGGTGAGAGGACGAAGTGAATACCGCGATATATGCTGGCACTTTCGAC
>JAOZQG010000007.1:17938-41656 GCA_029932365.1 bacterium
CCCACATCACGATGGCTACGGCGGAAACCATATCCAAACAGTGCGCGTTTTCCCTGGACGAGCGCTTGGATTTGCTCAGGCAGGTTACCCGGGACATGAAAGGCGTGGATGTTCGCGCGTTTGAAGGCCTGCTCATTGATTTCGCCAAAAGCCTCGGGGCAAAAGTGATTATACGCGGTCTACGCCAAACGACGGATTTCGACTATGAATTCCAGATGGCAACCATGAACGCCAGGCTCGACAGCGATATCCAGACGGTCTTTTTTCTGGCCAGCGTCGAGTATACGTATCTCAGCTCCTCGCTGGTTAAGGAAATCGCTGCTCTGGGCGGGGACATTTCACGGTTCGTCCCCGCTCAGGTCGAAGATGCTATAATTCAAAAGGTTAAGTAGCCCCGGAGACCAACTGCGCCATGACGGACGAAAAAGAACGACTTGACGCAATCGAGCGTTTGCTCGAGGAACTGGAAGGTTTCGCGCAAAAAAGCTCATTCTGGCTGCCTCACAAGATAATCATCCCCGACCAGGAGTTCTTCCGAATCTGTATGGAGCTGCGGGAAGCAATCCCCGCAGTTCTTAAAGAGGCCCGGGAGATTGTCGAGCAGCGCGACAATTACATCGATAACGCGAAGCGGGAGCACCGGCGCATCCTGGAGACGGCCGAATCCAGAGTGCGCGACCTCGTAAGCGAAGAGGCCGTTGTCCGAGAGGCCCAGTACGAGGTGGAGCGGATCATCGGGAATGCTAAAGAAGAAGCCGCAGAGCTCAAGCGCGAAGCTCTGCTTTACACTGACGACCTTCTGGCCAAGCTGTCCGAGAGCTTCGCTCAAACGCTGGATACCGTAAATAACGGGCGCAAGCTGATAAAACATTTCCTGGAAGAGAACAGAACCGGGTCGCTTTCCACCGGCGAGGATCTAAAACAGGAATTCTGAGCTTTTGGGTATAATAAAGATGACGCGTGTAAGACGCGGCTTTGGCACAGGAGTCTGACCATGAAAAAACTAGTGCTACTTGTAACCGTATCGATTTGGGCGATACTGCTGGTCGCAGCCTGCGGTGGAGGCGACGATGGCGACTCTGCACCACCAACCTCACCTCCTACGGGTCAGGATGAGGAATGGGGCCAGACCTATATACCCAGTAGCGATCAACCCCCGCTCAATCCTCCGGGCTCGCTGCCCGGTTATGACGGCTACGTTCCTCCGACCGAGACCGGCGAGCATCCCGGCACTCCGGAGCCGGTGACAACATGGGTTCCGGGCCCTCCCATATTCTCGCTGCCGGTGGACAGCGGTGGAAACGGTTTCCTGACTGTGAGCGATTTCCAGCCCGGACAGCAGCTCGGGCTTGTTACGCTCAACGTTAACGAGGCCTATCGAGACTGGACGCCGGTGCAGCAGGAAATCCCCTCGTTTCCTCCATTCTCGTTCTCGCTGATGTTCTCGCTGGTTCAGCGCGCCGCATCGTCGGCGCAGGACCTGGAACCGGTAACACCCGAATACCTCGATATAAGCCTGGATGACTACGAGGGTCTTCCCTACGTCGAAGAGCGGCTTCCCGTGGATGCGCTGTTTGAGCGCGAGCGGGCACACCAAATCAAAACAACGGGCTACGATGTTCTCGCGCCGGTCAAGACTGCATCTATCTTGAGCAGGGGAGAGGTACGCACCTTTACCGAGATTCCCCGCACGATTGACTTGCCGCCCATCCAGCCCGGTGGCGACGAGGACCAAGACCTTGATCAGCTACGCTGGCCGGACCCGTACTATGGCCAAGACGCGCGTCTTGTGGCGATCGGCGCGCACTGCTACATTTTCCTTACTACGGAGGTCAACGAAGGATTCCCCGACGGTGTGCGCTTCACCGAGCGCAGGCTGACGAACTTCGCCCATGAATTTGACGTCAACATCTTCCCGAAGGTCCAGGCCGCATTCGGCGACATTCTGGGCTACCACAACGAAGGACCGCAGCCGGGCGACGGTCCCATTTGGAGCAACATCGACCGCGACATAATACTTACCGGCGACGACTTCGACAGTGAAGGCAACCTTATTAATCCGCTGCCGGGCAAGGCCGACTATATGATCGGGCGTGACAACCGTGTTGTGATAGCTATTATGAACCTGCCGCCGGGCGCCGCGGGGCTGTACTCGAACTGGCAGCGCGGCATTGGCCGCCCGTCCGAGGAAGAGGAAGGTCAGGAACGCGAGGAAGAATCGTACGCCTGGTCAACCTGCTTCCTGGATGTTAACATCTTCCCCGCCGACTCCGATGACTGGAGCCAGCCTTACGCGGTCCTCGCTCACGAGTTCCAGCACAAGCTGTACGCCGACCACGGGCTTCCCGATTCGATATGGCTAAATGAAGGCCTGGCCCAGCTGGCTATATATGAGGCTGGATATACTTTGCAGAGCGGGCGCACCGCCCAGATACTGGTAAACCAGATCCGCACCTACCTCAACAATATGAGCTCGATCCCGCTGCCATGCGACGCCGAGCGCATTGAAGGCGTAGATGTATTCGGATCCTACGGCGCGCGGTTCCTCTTCTTCCTTTACATCGCCGAACATTACGGCCCGGGTTCCATTCATAAAATCTACACCCACGGCGGGAGTGATCCGGTGGAAATAGTTGAGAATATCACCGGCGAAGACTTTGAGGTCGTATACACGAAGTGGATGCTGGCGAATCTTATCGACGGCATCTACGTTGAAGAGGATTCCCCGCTGAGTTCTTCCAACAACCCGTGGCTGCACTACCTGACATTTGACATTGAAAGCACGGTGGGCATGGATGAGACCAATCGTCTCCCCGGTCCTCCTATTCTGCGCCTGCCCGGCGAGGGCGACAGCTATCCCGTAACTCGCTCACTCATTGAGCTGGCTCCCTACTGCGCCCATTACACCATCATCGAGAATGGCGACGGCCGCGACCTCGATCTCACGCTCTTTGCCGATCCCAACTTCCGCTTTTACCTCCTGCCGGTTTCTTTCAATACACAAACGAACAAAGCAGAAGTTATCCCGGGATTGTGGTTCCCGAATAGCTAGGGGTTATATAACAGAACGAAAAAAGGGGCCCCGCGGGGCCCCTTTTTTATGTTCGCAGACAAGCCAGAGCAGTAAAGCTTACTGCCGCCGATTAGCGCTTGGTAAAGAACTTGCGCATTCCGTAACCCACCATCTGCCTGCCCAGCGCGGAGATTGACTCGGTTAGTGGTATATCCTTGGGGCAAACGCGCACGCAATTCTGGGCGTTCCCGCAATCGGTGATACCGCCGGGCTTGGACATCTCCTCCAGCCGTTCATCAGCCTGCATCGCGCCAGTGGGATGCAGGTTGAAAAGCCTGACCTGGGCCAGGACCGCCGCACCGACAAAGGGACGCTCCGGACCGTACTGCGGGCACACTTCAAGGCAGCATCCGCAGGTCATGCAGCGCGCGAGAGCGTACCTGATCTGCTGCAATTCCTGTGAGCACCCGGGTCCGGCCCCCAGAGCGTGCGTGCCGTCAATAGCCACCCATGTCTTGGACTTCTTCAGGTCGTCAAAGAACCGCTTGCGATCAACCATCAAGTCCTTAATCAGCGGGAACTTGGTCAAAGGCTCCAGGACAATCGGCTGCTCCAGGTCATCCACGAGGGCGGTGCACGCCTGCCGCACGACTCCGTTAATGACCATTGTGCAGGCGCCGCAGACTTCCTCCAGGCAGGATTGATCCCACACCGGCGCGGAGGTCGCCTTGCCCATCCGGGTAACCGGATTGCGCTGGATTGTCTGAAGGCAGAAAAGCACGTTCAGGCGTTCCTGATAGGGAATCTCAAACTCTTCCCAGTAGGGCCGTTCATCGGGCCCCGCCTGTCTTTTGATCTTTAATACAACAGTTTTAGGCATACCTTTCGGCTCCTAGTGCTTCACGTCGTAGCGCCGCTCTCGCAACGGCAACAACGAGATATCAACCGGTTCGTAAGATATATTCAGCTCCCCGTCCGCGTAATCCACGATTGTGGTTTTCAGCCACTCGTCGTCGTTTCGTTTGGGAAGCGCCGGCTTGTAATGCGCTCCGCGGCTTTCCTCGCGGGCGCGCGCCGTCTTGACGATAACCTTGGAGTATAGTAGCCGGTCGCGGACCTCGCGGGCGAAGATGGCTTCGGCGTTCATACGCCTGCCCTTATCGCGCAAACCTACACGCGCAGCTCTAGCGTCGAGTTCTTCGAGTCTGGCGGCGACCTTGTCCAAAACAGCGTTCTCCCGCACGATGGTAACTTCACTGTCCATCATCTCACCCATCTCGTCCTGTATCTGGTAAACGTTCTGGTCGCCGTCGGAGGCAAAGACTTCCTCAAACGCCTTTTCTTCGATGCCGACCGTTTCGGCAAGCACGCTGTCAGGCAGGTCAGGCAGCTCCTGGCCGGCGTATTCCACGGCGGGCGGGCCCACAATCCGTCCCGCGTAAATGCACGACAGCAGCGAGTTGGCGCCAAGGCGGTTGGCGCCGTGGTACTGGTAATCGCATTCGCCCACGGCAAAC
Source organism: bacterium (assembly GCA_029932365.1). Lineage (GTDB taxonomy): Bacteria > 4484-113 > 4484-113 > 4484-113 > 4484-113 > JAGGTK01. The sequence continues at coordinate 22,469 of JAOZQG010000007.1, forward strand.
AGGCCCGGCACGTTGGTCATCTGATCGTAGTCCACCCACAATCCGCCCATCGAGTAATGCACGGCGGGATAGACCTTCATTGGATTATGGTAAGGGTCCTCACCCATAAATTTTTCGTATATCTCCAGCACGCCGCCCAGCTTGCGGCGCAAAACTTCATCATCAATATGAGAAACATCTAAAAAGACGTAGCGCCCGCCGTTCGGGCCCAATCCCTGGTTGACCACGATATCGTAGATTACCTTTGAGGCGATATCGCGCGGGACGAGATTGCCGTAAGCGGGATACATCTCCTCAAAGAAATACCACTTCTTGCCGTCCTTATACGTCCAGACGCGCCCGCCTTCTCCCCGCACGCTTTCTGAGATTAATCTGCGCTTATCCACGCCCGCGATGGCGGTGGGGTGCACCTGGACAAACTCGGGATTTCCCAGCCGGGCGCCCGCTTTGAAAGCGCGAACGACAGCCGAACCCGTATTAATCATGGAGTTGGTGGTTCGTCCGAAGATCAGCCCCGGACCGCCGACGGCCATTATTACCGCCGGAGCCCGGAAAGCCCTAACTTCCATCGTGGGCATATTGAGCGCGACGATGCCCCGGCAGCGTCCCTCGGAGTCCTTGAGCAGATTCTGCATGCTCCAGTATTCAAACTTCTCCACCAGCCCCTCGGCTTCGTAGCGCCTGACCTGCTCGTCAAGCGCGTATACGAGCTGCTGTCCCGTGGTCGCGCCGGCGAATGCAGTCCGGTGGTAGAGAGTGCCGCCGAAGCCGCGGAAGTCTAGATTCCCTTCGGGCGTCCGGTTAAACGGCACGCCCATTCGGTCGAGCAGGTACACGATGTTCGGCGCATCGTCGCACATGCCCTTGGCTGGCGGCTGGTTCGCCAGAAAGTCGCCGCCCACGACGGTTTCCTCGAAATGAATCTGCGGGCTGTCGCCTTCGCCCTTGATATTGATGGAAGCGTTTATCCCGCCCTGTGCGGTGACGGAATGGCTGCGCTTCACCGGCACGTAGGAAAAAAGCTTCACCGGGTGGCCGAGTTCGCAGATGCGGATGGTGGCCATCAGCCCGCCCAGGCCGCCGCCAACGACTATGATTGCGCGTTCAGACATATCCTCTCCCTATTTCAGAAAACCGATGAGGGCGAAAAGACCCACGGCAAAGAAACCGAGTCCGATGAGCAGACCCAGCACCATGGCCCAGGTCTGAGAGCGTTCGTTCACCGTGATGCCCCACTTGTATACGAAGTTAAAAAGCCCGTTGCCCAGGTGGAACGCCACGGAACCCACGCCCACAACGTAGATGGCGAACAAAAACGGATTGGTCAGGTAGTTGTGCATTAGTGTGTATAGGTCGTGGGCGGGATACAGCGCGTGCCATACCCGGGTCGCGAGCACGTGGTAGGTCACAAACAAAATCACTATTATCCCTGTCGCGCGCTGCAAAAGATATAGCCAGTTGCGCATGTAGGGCACTCGCGTTTCCACCGAGCCCAGACAGACAATCCATAAGCCGAGTATCCCGTGGATGTAAAGCGGGATGATGATCACGCCCAGCTCGATGGCCACCAAATAGGGCATTTTCGACAGCACTCCGGCCACCGCATTGAACTCACCCGATCCTACCGTTGAAAGCGAGTTCACCAGAAAATGCTCAATCATAAAGAGCATCAGCGGCACGATGCCCAGAAGGCTGTGCAGCCTTCTCACGAAATAGTAGTTGTTCGCAACCCAATTTACGCTCATAGGGCCTCTACTGAATCCAGCGCGTACGCGCCGGTGTTGCTATAGCGATTTACGGCGACAGCGGATGCTCACAGCCGCCGGTATCCGGTCGTCCCCTGCTTGAAAAGGTCGTTTCCCTCAACGTCGTTTACCACCACCACGGGAAATTCCTCAACCGTCAGTCGTCGCACCGCTTCCGCGCCCAGTTCCTCAAAGGCGATAACCTCGGCGCCCTTTATCTGCTGCGATATAAGGGCCGCCGCGCCTCCGATAGCCGCGCAGTAGACCGCTTTGTGTTCCTCAAACGCCCGGCGCGTCTCTTCCCCGCGCGAGCCTTTGCCTATCGTCATCCTGACTCCCGATTCGGCGAGCAGCGGACTGTATGGGTCCATGCGATACGAGGTCGTGGGCCCGGCGGAGCCTATCACGCGTCCGGGCTTCGCCGGGGTGGGTCCAACGTAATAAATAACCGCTCCCGCAAGATCGAACGGTAACTCGCTGCCTTCCTCAATCATTTTCACAATCAACTTGTGAGCGGCATCACGGGCGGTGTATATCGTCCCGGTCAGCTTTACGACGTCACCCGCGCGGTATTCGCTCACATCGTCGACTGATAGCGGCGGTGTTGCCTGAAAGGTCTTCCCCATGTCCTTGTGGATTATAGCAAAGATTAGGGCTAAATAAAGAGGTCACAGTCCGGTCTGTGTTAGAATCCCTAGTGGCATAAGGGGCAGCACTATGGTAAGAATGCTAAATCTGATAAGGCTCGTTGCTTTGCTGGCGGCTGCGGCAGTGGCTCTCTCCTCCTGTAGCGGAGGCGGAGAGATCCTGCTCGGCTACTACCTTTACAAGGAACTGATTGATAAGGGCGGAAGCTCAAGGATATGGCACGGAACGGTTACCGATAATAACGGCCAGGCGCTTGCCGGATACACCGTTGAAATAACGGCCAACCGTCCCGACCCGGCAGGCGACATCCGCCGCAGCGTCCAGACCGACGACGACGGCAAGTATGAAATCGTCATGCCCTGGTACGAGATTGCCACGTACGAGATAAGAGTCTCGCACGATAATGTCACCGTCTACCACGAGGATGTGGGCCTGGTCTTCAACCAGGACCAGTTGAGAGACATCCAGGTCTCGCCAATCGCCCTGGTCACGGTGAGCGGCACGGTCACCGACTGCGCCTCGGAGCCGTTGCCTCAGGTATTCGTGGCGGTGGCCAAGCCCGCGTCCATAGGCACCGAACCGGATACGCTGGTAACGCGGCAGGAAGGCGGAGTGAGCTACCAGTTAACCAACAGCACCGGTGTATATTATTTTGAGGACATCTTCGGCGAGCCGCTTCTCGTGACCGCGTTCCATCCCCAGCACGGCTTCGGCTACTACTACATTGAGGCCCCCTCGCCCATCAACTCGGGCGGCACCGTAACCATGCCCGGCGCAGAGCGGATTGAAGTCCGCGTTAGAGTTCTCGACTCGACGGGCCAACCGCTGGAAAGCGCGGTTCTCCCTGTGGATTATCGTTTCACGCTAAGGCTTGAGCCTGCCTACGACCTTTCAAGCCAGATTGCCCTGGCGGTCGCGGAGGAGGGGCTTTTCAGCAACGTTACCGCCGAAGAAGTGATAGCGCTTCACCCCGTGAGCGGCAGCGTTCAGGTGGCGAGCACCGGCGCCGAGGCCTTCGCCGATAACTCTCTGGAGGTCGCAGCGGGAATGTACCGGCTTTCGCTGGAAGACGCCCAGGGCGGGACCTTCGCCGGCGTGCTGGTCGGCCTGGAGACGCGCGTGCTGAACGACGCGGTAAACGGCGAAATTATCGAAGTCCGCGTCCCGCTCAGCTAGCGCCGTCGTCCGCGAAAGGGTGCCAGCGGACCAACTGCGCGTCGTCTGATGTAAGCAGAAAAAGCTGTTCCCCGTATGCCAGCGGACGAAAAGCAGTCGGCTCTCCCTCTACCGGTATCCTCACTTCCTTGCCGGCTTGTCTATCCAGCAAATGAGGAATGCCCTGCGCACCCAGCCCTGTCACCCGTCCGGGAAGCTCAACAAGCAGGAGCAGCTTATCTCCGACCGCGACAAGCTCCAGTCGTTCCCCGAACTCGGGAACCAGTGAACGAGACCAGACTTCGGCCGCTGCGCGGCTCATATGCAGAGCCTCCCGCCTAAGCGCCAGCGTCTCTCCGCCGTCCAGCACTTCACTCCACGTCCCGACGCCCGACGGTGCTGTCTGCACCGAGCCACAGGCCTGGCTGATTTTCGCCAGCCACGGATTATCCTCAACCAGCTCTATCCCGCCTTCTTGCAGATTCACTTCGGCGACCTTCATTATGCGCTCGCGCGAATCGTATGCGGGGAAGCGTAGAACTTTCCCGCGCTCCTCATGAGGCAGGATATCCAGGAAATTCAAGTATGGATATTTCGTTTTCGTAGCCGGCATCGCGAATTGTGGCGACTGCCATATCAGCTCGCCCGAAGCCCCGTCCAGCAAAAGATACTCCCCGCTTCCATAATCGTATTGAGCGTAAAGCAGGTGGATTCCCTGCCCCGTGTAGAGCAGTTCCAGGCTGGTAACCAGCCTTCCGGTCGTTACTTCCGAAGTCCAGGCGACGCTGCCGTCTTCCGCCAGAGCCCTGAACTTCAAAAGCCTGGCCCATGGATAAAGGTAATCTGCGCCACCCGCCCGGCTTTCGTATGTCATCAACAGCGGCGGTCGACTCTCGCTCTCCAGCGGCGCGCGCCAATCGCGTCCTGTCGGCGTTAGCGGAATGGTGTTTTTGTAGCGTCGCGCATCGCCGGGCGCGGCCGGATCGACGATTTCTACTGCGTACTCCGACGGTTGGTTCTCCAGCGCTTCCCCCATCCTAAGCGCCAGCAATACGCCCTCCCCGAATTCGTATGCGGCGTATCCATCCCTGCGGTAGAGCACACGGCCCTTTTCGTCCAGCAAAAGGAATCCGCAGCGCAGCGACCGGTCAATCCAGCTTACGAGCGTAACGCCGGCGGCAAGCTGCCGGTGAGCGTAAGGGACGAGCGGCGCCCGGTGCTTATAAGTGCTCCACTCCCCGGTATCCAGATCGACCACTGCCAGCTCATTGCTACCGGCAAACCAGGCTATGTCTGCAAATTCCGCGCCCGTCCGTCCGGTTGCCCTCCCCGGCTCAACGCAGCAAGCTACCGCCGCCAGCAGCGCAGCGAGGAAAACCGGGAATTGCCAGATGCGCACGCTAACATTCTACATTACGCTGAGACACAAGCTCCACCGCAGCATAGGCGCAGTTTGTGGGGCGCTGCAAAGCTAAGGACCAGCGGTTGGCTAAAGGACGCGCTGCCGGCTACCCGAAGCTCACTTCGGGAGCTTCCCGCGCGGCTTCCTCAATTTCAAAGTAGTCGTGCGCGACAAGACCCATCATCCCGGCAACGATATTGTCAGGGAATCTCTGCCGTTTCGCATTGAAAGCAAGAACAACGTCGTTGAAGTGCTGACGCGCGTAGGCGATTTTATTTTCAATGGCGGACAGCTCCTCCTGAAGCTGGAGGAAGTTCTGGTTCGCTTTCAGGTCGGGATATGCCTCCGCAACCGCGAAAAGGCTTTTCAGCGCGCCGGTAAGAAGATTCTCCGCGTCGCCCTGTTCGCTTACGTTTTGCGCGGAGATGGCCTTGGAACGCGCCTCAGTAACTTTCTCAAAGACCTCGCGCTCGTGCTTCGCGTATCCCTTCACCGTTTCCACCAGGTTGGGCACCAGGTCGTACCTCTTTTTTAGCTGCACGTCAACCTGGGCCCAGCTTCCCTCTATACGGTTGCGCAATACGACGAACCGGTTGTAGAGAGCGATGAACCAGAGAACAATGATTACTATAACAGCAACGATTACCCAAAAAATCAACATGGACATGCCTTACCTCACAGGCGGTTTTGCCAGCCACGATTATATCACGCGGGCGCTCCCGCATGCCTGTATCGCCTGTCGGCGCACGCCCGGTTTGAACAAGTACGGCCGTGATTCCACTTAATCCAACGAGTGCCTGGGTATAATCCACCTGTTGACAGCTTCGGCTGCTTCATTAAAATCACTAGCCTGCACTCATTAGGAGTTATGCGGCAATGATAGAGGTTGAAAACCTGACGAAGCGTTTCGGCTCCACTGTGGCCGTCGACGACGTAAGCTTCACCGTGAAGCCGGGCGAAGTGGTCGGCTTCCTCGGCCCCAACGGGGCGGGAAAGACGACTACTATGCGCGTAATCACCGGGCTTATCTACCCGCAGTCCGGCACCGTACGGGTAAACGGCAAGGACATCTGGGAAGACCCCGTTGAGGTTCGCGAGCTGCTGGGCTACCTGCCGGAAGCGACGCCGCTCTACGACGAGATGAGCGTAACCGACTTCCTTAGATTCATCGCCACCGTGCGGGGCATACCGCGCCGGGAAATCCCCGCGAAAGTGGACGAGATGATAAAGGTCTGCTCGCTGGAAACTATGGCGTTCAAGGACATCTCCGAGCTTTCGCGCGGGTATCGCCAGCGCGTCGGACTGGCCCAGGCGCTCATTCACGACCCGCCGGTGCTGGTGCTGGACGAGCTAACGAGCGGCCTGGACCCTTCGCAGATTCTGGAGATACGGCGGCTCGTGCGCGAGCTCGGCAAGGAAAAGGCCATCCTGTTCTCCACTCATATCCTCGACGAAGCCAACAAAACCTGCGACCGCATCCTGATCATCAATAACGGCCGACTTGTCGGTGAAGGCAGCCCGCATGACCTTGCCGCCATGGCGAGCGGTGAAACCATATACAGCCTTGAGTTCAAGGGCGACACGGCTCTTTTCACGGAGAAGCTGCCCGACCGTTTCAAGATTACGCGCAGCCAGCCGGGAATTGAAGGCTACACCGGGATGGAGCTCACCTGTTCCGACCCCGCTGACCACAGCGAGGAGCTCTTTGATCTTACCGTCGCAGTCGGAGGCAAGCTGCGGCAGCTCTCACGCAGGGAAACTACGTTAGAGGAAGTCTTCCTGGAACTCACCAAAGGGGGTGAAGCGTGATGCGCCAGGTCTGGGCCATCTACCGGAAGGAAGTGCGGCTTTACTTCGATAGCCCCATCGCTTACATCTTCATCATCGTATTCCTGGTCATAACAAGCTGGCTGTTCTTCCGCACCTTCTTCCTTCTGAGGATATCCTCTATGAGGGGCTTTTTTACCATTATCCCCTGGCTCTGTATGTTCTTCATCCCGGCGGTTTCAATGCGCCTTTGGGCCGAGGAGCGCAAGACCGGCAGCAACGAGCTTTTGATGAGCCTGCCGCTTCAGGAATGGGAAGTGGTGCTCGGCAAATACCTGGCGGCACTAACCGTTTACGTGGTCACAATCATCCTGACAACCCCGCTGGCAATCGTGGTCGGGGCGCTGGGCTCTCCAGAATGGGGCGTGATCGTTGGCAGCTACCTGGGGTGCTTTTTTCTGGGCGCGGCCATCCTCGCAATCGGCACGTTCGTCAGCTCGCTTACGAGCAACCAGATTGTGGCGTTCATCCTCGGCGTAATAATCGTCGCGGCGCTGACCGTCGTGGGCCAGCCGCTGGTAACGATGTTTTTGCAGGGGCCTCTGACCGTCCTGGTGCCTTACGCCGAATGGCTGGGATTGGCCAACCACTTCAGCAGCATCGCGCGCGGCGTTATTGACAGCAGGGACATCATCTACTACGTCATCCTGACGGTGTTGCCGCTGTATTTCACTGTTAAATCAATCCAGGCGAGCAAGGTGGGATAGCTATGGACGGACCCAGGAGCTACTGGCAGAGGCATTCTTTTGAGATAATACTCGTTGTAGTCGTATTCGTGCTCGTGGCATTTGTGTCGGAGCGGATATACACCCGCGCCGATCTCACCGCCGAAAAGATGTTTACGCTTACGGATTCCACCAAGAGAGTGCTGCGCAACATAGACGGCATCGTCAATTTGAAGTTCTTCCTTTCCAGCGACCTGCCACCGGATGCGCTTCCCGTCGCCGAGAGGATTAAAGACCTGCTCAGCGAATACGAGGCGATAGGCGGAAGCCGCTTCCGCGTCCAGGTTATCGACCCGACGAACAATCCCGAAGCCAAGAAACGCGCCGAGGAGCTGGGAATCCCCGAAGCCCAGATGCAGGGCGTGTCGCGCGACGAGCTTGTAGTGAAGAAGGTCTTCATGGGGATGGCGCTGACCTACCAGGACAAAAGCGAGATAATCCCGCTGGTGCAGAATCCCGCCAACCTGGAATACGACCTTACTTCGCGAATTATCAAGCTGACGCGCAAAAGCGTCCCCGTTTTAGGAATCGTCGACTTCTCCCGGAGCTACGACATCTCCGACCCCGAAAACAGGTCCAGGTTCACCCTTATCAAGCAGGCGCTGCGGGACCGCTTCGAAGTGAAGGATGTCAAGCTGGAAGAAACGCTGGAAGTGCCCGAGGATATTGAAGCGCTTATCTTCTTGCAGCCGATGGGGCTTTCCGACGAAGCGAAATACGTGCTCGACCAGTACCTGCTGCGCGGTGGCAACATATTCGCCCCCAGCGAAGCCATCATGATAGGCCAGCAGATGCAGGCCTTCCCCGCCCTCCCCGGCTACGACACGGTATTTAAGGAATACGGGCTGGACCTTAAAAAGATGATGGTGCTGGAAAACAGAAGCAACGCCATGGCGCGCTTCTCCTCGGGGATGATGATAGTGCAGATGCCCTATCCTATGTGGGTAAGGATAAAGCCCGCGGGATTCAGCAAGGACTTCGCTCCCATCGCGCCCCTTGACTCCCTGGTGCTGCCGTGGTCGGGCTACCTTTCGCTGCAGGAAAACCTTCCCGAGGGCCTGAAGGCAACTCCCATCTTGAAATCCACCCAGGACGCGTACGCTATTAAATCCCCGTTTGACCTGAATCCGCAGCAGGACTGGCAGGCGCAGCGCGCCAACGCCGCCAAGCAGGGGACCTTCGTGCTGGGGTATCTTCTGTCGGGCGCTTTCCCCTCGGCGTTTCCCGATGGGCCGCCCGCGCCGGACGAGGACACAAGGGAGGAGCGCAAACAGCTCATCGCCGAGAAGCTGGGCTCGATTGCCCATCTAAACGAGAGTTCGGAGCCGGGTAATCTTGTTGTGGTGTCCAACGGCAGGTTCCTGGAGGATAACTACCTGCAAAACTTCCAGGAGAATCTGCTGTTCGTGGAAAACATCGCCGACTGGATGCTGGAAAACGAATCCCTCATCGGCATCCGCTCGCGCAGCGTGGCCGCCCGCCCGTTCAAAGTGGAGCCCACCGAGCCGGTTAAAAACCTCATCAAATTCGGCCTCACCATCGGCCTGCCGCTGCTCGTGGTGCTGTTCGGCCTTCTGCGCTGGGGGCTCAGAATAAGGCGGCGCCAGCACGTCAGGCAGCGATATATGTCCGGAGGGTAATGCGATGAGAAGACGCGATATAGCGAGATTCGGCTATCTGATCGCCGCAATCGTCGTGCTTGTAATCTTTCTGGTCTACACGAACGCGCAGGAGCGAAAAATCGAGCAGCGCCGCGCGGAAGCGCTGGCTCCCCTGATAGCCTCCGGGGCGCTTGACGGATGCAGCTACGTCCGCATCTCCCGACCGGATAAAGACGACGTGGAGCTGCTGAAAAAAGACGGCAGATGGCAAGTCCGCCTGCCGGATAGGTTTTTTCCCGCGCTCCCGCAGGATGTAGACGACTTTATAAGCTACTTCGACGGCATCAAGCCCGAGAGCATCGTCAGCGAGGACGAGGCCGCGTTCGCCAAGTTCGGCGTGGACGATGAAAGCGGCGTAACCGTGGCGTTCTACGCCAGCGAGGAGGACAGCGCTCCGCTGGCCGAGTTCGTTATGGGAAAAAGCGGCTCGGACTATTACAGCATCTACGCCCGCAAAATGGGCGATGCCAAAACCTACCTAATTCCGGAGAACAAGTCCACGCTGTGGAACCGGGAAGCGAAGCTCTGGAGGGACACTTACCCCCTTCGCGAATCGCGCGAGGACTTCCACTCCATCACCATCCGCACTTCCGACGAAACCTTCACGCTCGCGCTGGGCGACGACGGCTTCTGGGCTTTTGCCGACGATCCCGACGCCCGGGTCAACCAGGAAGAAACGGTCGGGCTCATTTCCCGGCTGACGGGCCTGGTGGGTTTGAACCTGATCAACGACGAAGAATCCGCCCACGGGCTGGACAGCCCCGAATGGGAGTTTGAGCTGGGCATCGGGGAGCGCACGGTGACGCTTGCGGTCTCGGAGGAAATTGAGGGCAGCCGTTTTTTGTATAACTCGGAACTCGACCAGGTCTACGAGATTTCCAGCGCCCCGCTTCAGGGCCTGAAAACCGCGCGCAAAGATTACATCCAGCCGGAAGAACCGGAGGATGAAACCGAAGAAGCCGAATCATCGGACACAACCCAGACGGAAGAACCCTAAGAGATGTGCCGGTATCTGGCGCCGGTTGATTCAGCGCGGGACTTGCCTTATTTCAAGCTACAGTATAATAGGCGCGCCGGCAACCTCGGCTTCATATGGGCGGCAGTTTTTTACTTAAGGTCCTTATCTTCGTACTTCTCATCATCAGCGTCGTCATGCACGAACTCGCGCATGGCGCCGTGGCCGACGCCAACGGTGACCCCACCCCCCGCCTGGCCGGAAGAATGACCTGGAATCCCCTGGCCCACCTTGACCCGCTGGGCACGATATTCATCATTCTGATTATCTTTATGGGCGTCCCTTTCTTCGGCTGGGCCAAGCCGGTGCCGATAAATCCGACCTACTTCCGCGACTACCGCAAGGGGATGATAACCACCGCCATTGCCGGCCCTTTCGCCAACTTCTCGCTGCTGATACTGTGCATGGGAATCCTCTACTTTATGTACATCTTCCGGGCTTCGCCGGATTCGCTCATCGCGGGCATGCTGGGCATCGGCGTGCTTATTAATTTCGTGTTGATGTTCTTCAATTTGCTGCCCATACCCCCGCTGGACGGAAGCAAAGTGCTGATGCAATTCCTGCCCTGGAAGCACCAGATGGCGTTTTTGAAAATGGAGGCGTTTGGTTTCATCATACTGATTGCGCTGCTTTTCACGGGCGTGCTGGGCACGCTTTTGCTGTGGGCCTTCGGTGGGCTGACCTGGGCGACTCTCCAGATGTTCGGGCCCGATTTCACCATGTACATCGCTCAAGCCGATCCCACAGGTATGATGATTCACGTTATCAATTACTACTTCGCCGGATAGTCTAGAGCCATCCTGGCGGCAGGCATTCAATGCCCCCAAGCTATAAAATCCAGTTGCGCAACTTCACGGGGCCCATTGACCTTCTGCTCCATCTCATCCGCGTAAACGAGATGGACATCCTTGACCTTGACCTGCATCTCATTACCCGGCAGTACGTGGACGCGATTGCAGAAGAAAACATCGCTTCTCTGGAAAACGCCTACTACTTCCTGCTGATGGCTTCAACGCTTCTGGAAATCAAGAGCAAAACGCTTCTGCCGGCGGAAAGACAGGTTTCGGATGCCGAAGAGCCGACCGGCGAGGAAATGAAGGCCGACCTTGTCCGCAGGTTGCAGACATACCAGAACCTGAAGGGTATTGTCGCCGAACTCACGCAGCGCGAGCAGGAGCAGCGGCGAATACTGCCACCTGACACGCCTGCCAGGCTGGAACAGACGCTGGTCTACTCTCTCAAAGACGTCTCCATGTACGACCTGATAACCGCTCTTGAGGACGCGATAACCCGTGCGACGCCCGTCGGTGAGTTGAGCTACACCGAAGAGGGGCTTTCGGTGGACGAAGCCGCCGAAAGCGTGGTAGAAATCCTGAAGGAGCACGAAGGCGAAGTCCGCCTGAAGGAAGTGCTGGAGCCGCGCCGCGGGCTGGAATGGCTGGTTGTGGCCTTCCTGGCCGTGCTGGACCTCATCAGCGCGGATAAGCTTAGCTTTAAAAAGAAGCGCAGCGATATCGTTCTCATCCTTTCGGATGACCCCGGAACGCCGGCTTAGGCGTTTCGCTCCCAGTGCGCGCGGAAGAAATACAGCGCCAGTGCGGTAGATACCCCCAGATTCAGTGACTCCACTCCTTCCTGCATCGGTATGGTAAGCCCGAAATCGCTCTTCTCCCTCAGCTTTTTCCTGACGCCGCGCTCCTCGCTGCCCACGATAAACGCGGTGCGGCGCGGAAAATCAAAGCTGAAAATACTCTCGCCCTCGCGGGGATCCAGCGAAACCACCCAGAAATCGTGCTCTTTTAGGCGATCCACGGTCTGCGATAGATTCTCGCCGAGGACAACGGAAGCGCGGTAGGTCGCTCCAGCGGACGCCTTATGCACCGTGCAATTCACCGGCGCGGTGCCGTGCTTGGGCAGCACAACTGCAGCTCCGGCGGCGGCGGCCGAGCGGATGACGGCGCCCAGATTCTGCGGGTCGTTCACTCCGTCAAGGAGCAACACCGAGCCGACCTCGCCCAGCCTGGGGAGCACCTCGCCCAGCAGCATCCCCGTATAAGGCTCGGTGATACCCGCAGCCCCCTGATGGGAAAAGCCCTCCAGCGCGGGAAACCACGGAGCTTCATTCAACGGCTCGACGAAAATGCCCGCGGCGGACGCGGCCTGCTTTAGCTGCTCCAGCCGGCGGGAAGCGGCCTTGTGAACCTTGTGAAGGTAAAGGCGGCGCAGCGCGCCGGCGCGCATAGCCTCAGAAACGGGATTTATGCCGTAGACGAAATGGGCGGGCAACTGGCTGGTATGTAGCTTTTCGCGCCTTCGTCCACTGCCCACGAATAAATTCTAGCAGATAATAGCAAGAGGCTCCCGCAGGAGCCCCTTATCCGTAAGTATTACCAGCAAGTTCTCGGAAGTCGTTATGTTAGACTTCACCCGACCGGTTTTGTTCCAGGCCGGCGGAAGAGAATCCGAAATGGCTATTGACCCGCGTAAACTGCCCTCTACCGGTAAGGGCCAGAGAAGCGCTTGGCTGGTTCTTGGTGTGGTGCTGGTCCTCGCTCTGGTCGCGGGCATTTACGCGCTCTCCCGCTGCGAAAGGGCTCCGGTCGCCGGGAGCTTCTATTCGTACCAGCTCCAAATGGAGCACGGCCTGTCACTTGGTTTCCCCTTCAAGGACGAGGCAACCTTTACCGGCTATCTTGAAGAGCGCGGCTATTCGCTTTTACGCAGGCTCGCGGAGAACAACTACGAGTTCGAGTCACCCGGACGCAACTACCTGCTCCGGGTGAAAACCCACCGCGGCTATGTCAGCGCCATCTATCATTACCTATACCCGACCGCCGGACGCCCAGAATCTCGCTCCTGCTATCTCGGATGCAGCAGGGAGGAACTCGAAGAAAGGCTCGGCACGCCGTCTGAGATTGAGACCGAGCCGGTATCGGCCTGTCGCTACGAGCTGGCGGATGCCGTGCTCACGCTCGCATTCGGGCACGACGGTTGGGTAGTAGAAACGGTCTTGCAGCGCCCTGTTGTGCGCGACAATCCTTCAGTTTCGCAATGAAGACTGCGCTGGCGGCCAAAGGCAAACGGTTGGCCTACTCCGCCTCTGTCTGCATATAGAACGTTATGCCCACGTGACGGCGGTCCACCGGTTCCGGTTCCGGAGGCAGCCGCTCCTCCCTCTTGGTGCGAGGCTTCTCCGTCTTCTCACTGTAATAGCGCATATCGAGATTCGCTAGGAGCCCGGGATGCTTGAGTTCAAACATCTGGCTGGAGAACTGCCCGGGAAAGAACGACATAGTCTCGAAGTCGAATATCGGCGGACGCTCCACCCCGAATATCATCCCCTGCTCGTAATCAAAGAAGTAACGGCCGGCTATTGAGAAGTCGCCCATCGCTTCGTACTTGACTATCTCAGTATCCGTCTCCTCTTCCCAGTATTGGTGAAAATCCACAATGCCGTGAGTGTCGATGATGGCGATAGAACGCATGCCAATTCGCGTGAAGCCGAGGACGCGATACATGAATTTGCACATAACCGGATCCGGCAAGCCCGGTACATTCAGCGGTATAGTGGCGAACCACATGTCTTCCCGCCATACGGGGTAATCGGGCAGCCTCAGGCAGTGGTTCCATTCAAACAGGTGGCCGATGTCCACTCTTATCTCTCCGGGAGAGACGGAGCGACGGGAATACTCGCGAAGCTGACTGAGTCCCTGCACGTCAAGGATGTCACCGCTCTTGCTCTCGACGTAAACCAGGGAGCGAATCAGGATATCGTCAACGCTGAAAGTCGGGTCTTCTTCCCCGGCGCGGTCACCGTCACGCGCCTGCATGGGGTCGCCCCAGCCAGGGGGGGGAGATTGAGGATTGCCTAAAGGCGCAGGGAGCTCCGCCGATCGACCTGCTCCGCTAACGCCGCCGCCGCCGGCACCACCGCCGTCTTCACCGCGACCGCCTCCCCGTTCACCACGGCCTCCGTCCTGGTAACGGCGGTCCTCTCTCCTGCGTCTTATGGGGGAGGAGAACACATCGTAGTCGTAGAACTCCAGGACGTGCCGGTTCAGCCCGTGGAGAGATGATTCGACCTTGTCACGGTACACAGCCCGTATACGAAAAGTAGCGTCGAGGCCCGTCAGCTCCCCTGGGCGAGTGATGGCACCGCGCAGGGTTATTACCGTCATATATCGGTTAACTTCGTTCTCGTCGGGGTCAAATGACAGCGTCACAGGCCGCTCTACCCCCGCAAGTGCCGCCGAAACGCCAAAAAGCAGCACCGTTGCGACGGTGAGAATCAAAACAGTCCACCTCATTCTCATATGCCGTCCCCTGTTAAATCTTTAATAACCGGATCCCAGCATTCAGACTCGCCGACTCGCTGCAGGTTCACCTGCATTTATGGTGGAGCAGAGGGGATTCGAACCCCTGACCTTATCCACGCCAAGGATACGCGCTACCAACTGCGCCACTGCCCCATTTCAAATATCGAGCACTTCGCCCTCCGACCAGAGATCCTCCAGTCGGTAGAAGCTGCGAATTTCAGGCAGCATCACGTGCACCACGAGCCAGCTGTAATCCAGGACTATCCAGCTACCGCTTTGATAGCCCTGCAGGCTGTCCGGAATTATATCATATTCTTTTAGCCGTTTGACCACGCAATCGGCTATGGCGCGGTTCTGTATCGGCGTTTCGCCCGTCGTGATACACATCACATCAAGGTAGTCCACCACTCCTGTCATATCAAGGAAAACTGTCTCTGCCGCTTTTCGGTCGGCGGCAGCGTCCATAACTAAAACGAGGGCGGCGGGGACGTCTAGTTTTTTTTTCAGCTTTCGACCGGTTAAATTTCTCGCCACAAGCCTCCTTATTTACGGATTTCTGCTATTTATTTTAACACACTCTCCAATGAATCCCGCGCCAGCAGCGCCGCTCCCAGCAAACTCGCGCGGCTGCGCATTCTCGATACTACCACGCGCGGGCGGGGCCCCAGCCCCTTAACCACGCCTTTAGCCAGAGCCTGCCGCGCCGACGGCAGAAACGCTTTCGCTGCCCGGCTGATACCCCCGCCCAGCACGAAAACCGGCGGCGCATAAAGGTTAAATATCGTCGCCATTCCCGTACCGAGGAAACGACCCATTGTGGCGAAAGCCTTTTCGGCAGCCTTATCCCCCCGCTTGAATGCCTGGTACACATCGTAGGGGCTTAGCGCATCTTTGTCGCCTCCGTATCGCCGGTAGGAGGACATCAGCGCCCTCTTGCTCACGTAGGCTTCCAGGCAGCCCGACCCGCCGCAACTACAGCTCACCCCGCCCTGGCGCACCTTGATATGCCCGATCTCCGGGGAAACTCCACTCACGCCGCGCACGAGTCCCTGCCGGCTAATCAGGCTACCGCCAAGGCCGGAGCCGAGCGTGAGCGCGCACAGCGCGGAATACTTGCCCGGAAATTCACAATTAAAAACTCCCATTGCGAACGAATCGGCGTCGTTGACCACCGTCGTCGGCACCTGGAAGCGCGCCTTCAGCGCTTCAGCCAGCGCAAGCGACTTCCAGGAGGTGTTCGGCGAGTACAGTATGCTGCCTTCGCGTATCACTCCGCAGCTTCCCGCGCCGATGGCCGTAAGCTCTTCGTCCGATTTCGCCGCGAGCGAGCCCAAAAAGGAGCATATGAACTCAAGGAACCGTCGCGCGTCCGCCTCTGGCGGAAGCAGGCGGCTCCGGCTGAGCACCAGCTCTCCCCCCTCGGACACCAGGCCGGCCCGCACATTTGTCCCGCCGATGTCAAGTACTCCTATCATAACGGGTCCTTAGAGATATTCCGCTCATACCGAGCAAGGCGCATTGTGGGACTATTCCTCGGCTTTAATTCAGTACTCAGTATTATCCTCCAAAAGAGTATAGGTAAGTTCACCCAAAGTGAATTTCACGATTCTGTGCGGAGGCAGCGTCTCGACGAAAAACTCCTGCACGGAATCGCTAAATGTCAAACAGAGGTGTTCGCAAACGTGCTTTTCCGCGTCCGCGGCGTACATGCTCTCGCGTCCCAGGCGCTCTACCAAAACGGCGTAATTTCGGTACCTGAAAGGAGCGGTTACGAAAAGCACGCTCCGGCGCGGTAACTGCTCCACCTCCATCTGACTGAAAATTAGGTAAAGCTCCTCTAAATCGTACGCTTTCATCGGATGGCGGAAAGAAAAAAATGTCCCGACGTCCTCAGATTCTATAGCCACCGATACCAGGTCGTAGTAGTACTTGGCGGACCAGGTTTCCACGGGCTGAGCGTCGTTCGGAATCGGCTTTGAAACCAGATTATACAGCTCTAGACTGCACTCCACAGGCGACAACGACGAGGCCTTCACCACAAGCCGCCACCGTCCCACAAAGGGAAAGTCGCACTCTTTCACCAGCTCCCGGCGCACCTCTCCATTTGCCACCGTCGTCGACATTGACAGTGTCATCCTGCCGCGCACAGCCCCGTCGGGGCCCTGAATTATATAGACTAGACTGCGTGGAGTGAAGCCGGCCACCAGATCGGCGTATTCCGGCCGCATAAGCGACGGCTCCAGCTCCAGCATCTGCACATCATCTGAACCGGCCACGCCACTCAGGCTTCCCGGCTGCGCGGAATCTTGAGCCCGGCTCTTCACGCCCGGATGGGCCAGCGCGACGAGGGCTATCGCACCGACAACCGCAATGGTGCTTTTAGCATTCAGTGACATTAAAAGCACGCTCTGATGAAGAATAACAGTAAGACGATGCCACCGCCGATTATCGCGATTTCTTCAATCTGTTTCAGGCGCTTCTCGCCGGCAGTCAGGGCCTCCGGCGGATCGCGCATGCCCCGATAATCGTAGTAGCAGATCTCGCGGTCGCCGGACTGCGAAATGGACCAGTCGTATTTTCGTGAAGGATCGAACTCCGGCACCGGCGCGGCTTTCTGCTCCCTGGCTTCCGCTTCGTCGGCATCGGCCTTGGCCGCATCTTCGCGGGCCTTGTGGAACAGCTCGTCCAGCCGTCGCATCCGCTCGTGGTCGGTTCGGGGCGGGGAAGCCCCCATCAGTCGCGGGACCTTCGGCTGCGGCGGCATCACTTCCTGCACCGATTGCTCGGTAATTTTTTCGCCCGCCACCATCCACCTGAACTCCGAAGCCTTGAGAAGCTGTTCGCCGGTCATACTGTGCAATAGCTTCTTCAGCCTCGCTTCGCGCCAGAGAATGTAGTTCCTCAGTTCCGGATTGAGCACGCACTTGAGCCTGAGGCTGCAAGATTCCATAAGCGCGAGCACGGGCAGGCCGTCCTCTTCCAGCGCGTGGCTGTAGAGAAACTTTACCAGCGTCGTCAGGTACGGATTGCGCTCGCGGACGTAAGCGGAATCGCCCTTCAGCGTAATGGCTGCGTCATGATGGGCTCCCAGCGCCAGCTCCGCAAGCGCCCGCAGGATGTGGCGCGCCAGGTCCAGGTCGTCCCTGCTCGGATGGTCGCCCGCCGAAAGGACCTCTTGCGCCGCTTCGAAACTACCGGCTGCAAGGTAAATCTCCCCGGCCAGTACCCGCATCTCATCTCGCCAGCCCACGAGGTTCGCCAGCTCCCGCAGGACGCGCAGGGCCTCCTCGTTTTTCCCGACCTTCCACAGCGCAACGGCCAGCATCATTGAAACACCGTAGAAATCCGGATACACGGGGAAAAACTGAAAGCGGCTGACGCGCAAAAGAACGCGAAATGTGGGCGAAAGCCGGCGGATAAGAATGCCCGTCTTCGCTTCGACTCTCCGCGCCGTGCAGAAGTAGTCCGCCGCTTCGGAAAAGCGCATTTCGCGCAACGCCAGCATCCCGCGCAGCGCGGAAGCATCCGCATATCCCGGACTCAGCGCCAGCGCGGCGGCGAGCTCGTCCTGCGCTCCTGCATCGTCGTATCCGGCAAGGCGTCCCAGAGCCGCCCGAATCCGCTTTTCCTCCGCGGCGAACAGCAGCTGCGCCAGCCGGGTCACCTGCGGCTCAACCAGCGTATCCGCTTCATACGCCGCGTACGCGGGCTGAATCGCCGAAAGCGGCAGGCTGTTGAAGCTGACACATTCCATCACGAGCGTTAGTGAACTATAACAGAACTCCTGTCCGTCTGGGAATCGCGGTCGCGGGTAGTTATATGCCTGCACAGAGCCGTTGCCGCCCGCAACAAGCTAGGCTAGACCTTGCTACTCCCCCTGTCGCTCCAGGTACTCCAGGTTCTCCGGGCGGTCGATATCGTAGGCCACCTCCGGCGCGTCCACGTAGATTGCGCGCACCTGGGCGTCGCACAGCCGGCTGAGCCGCCCCTCCAGGTCTTTTACATTAAGCCTCCGCGTTACCAGTTGCCAGGTAATCTTCCAGCCCGCCATATACGCCAGCCGCCAGGGGTATTTGCGGGCGCGGTAGGCGTCCTGCCCCAGCGGTGTGTTTATCTTCAGCGCGCGTCCGGTGATGAAAAACGCGCTGCCCATTGTCACCTCGCCGTCCGAGGTCGGCAGAAACTTATTGGGCGCGCCGGGAAACCGTCGCAAAAACTGCTCGCGCGTGATCACCGGTGCCGCCATCTCCACCTCCGGCGGAACCGCCGCAACGAAGCGGTCTATCGCTTCCCCCGTTACAAGCGGCAGGTCCGGCGAGACGATAAGCAGCGTGCTCCCCGCGCCGTGAAAGGAAAGCCCGATGTTGGCGTTGTCCATCAGCGTCTCGCCGCAGCAAAGCCAGCGCACGTCCTCGCCGTAGGCTTCAAGCGGCGCGCGCGTCTCTTCGGGGCCCACCACGGCGATGGGCCGGGCGGCGCACAGGCTTTCCAGCAGCGCGTCAACGGCGTATTCCAGAAGAGTTTTGCCGCGCCAGGGGATGAGCGACTTCGCCTTAAGGTCGAAATGGGGGCGCAGCGCGCGCGGAACCTCCCCCCCGGAGACCACTACTGGCGCGACTTGCCGCATCCGCTACAGTCTAGCACAGGCGCTCAGAAATCAAGCTGCCAGTCGCGGGCCAGCTCGTTGGCGCGGG
>JAOZQG010000042.1 GCA_029932365.1 bacterium
TCGGCGGGGGCGCAACTCCCAATCAGCCGTCAGGCGTCAGCGATCAGGTATCAGCTCAGGTGACACTGGGCGCGGTGGACGCCTACGACGCAAGTCTTTCGGTGGAGAACGCAAAGGGCAGCGCGGTGAAGCACTTTACGCTTACGGTAACCGTAGAGCCGGGCGAGCCGCCCGAAATTATCTCGGTTAGCCCCACCGAGGGCGACAGCGGCACCGAAGTGACGTTCACCGCCGAGGTCACCGGTGACGGGCCGTTCGAATACTACTGGGATTTCGCCGGCGGCGCATCTCCCAATCAGTCGTCCGGCGTCAGCGACCAGCCCTCAGCGACCGTCACGCTTTCGCGCGGCGGCACGCTGCCGGAACCCGTCCGCACCTACCCCGCCTCCCTTACCGTCACCAACTCCTCCGGCACCGCCATCTACGATTTCGCCCTCGCGATCACTTCCTGGTGGCACCTTATCCCAAAACCATATGAGGATGTACGGGTGAATGCTGTTACGCCGGACGGGAAGCCCGCCCTTATAGCCACAATCGATGATGACGTGTTTTACTGCGTTTATGATGGAGCGGCATGGCAAGAGCAATCGGTTCCTGTAGGTTTTTACCGAGAACTCCTCTATAATCCAGTGACCCGTGAGCCTGCTGCAGCGGGCACTATAGGCGGTACTATGTCGGGCACGGTCGTCTACACGTGGCGCAGTGGTGCTCAATGGCACCAGGAGGAGATAGAGTACGCGGGCTGGGTGGCGGGTGTTGACCTCGCCTTCCATCAGGACGGTTCGCCCGTTGTGTGCTGGGGGATTCTGGGCGACCCGTTTAAGCTAAAAGTGGCGGAGCGCAATGCAAGCGACTGGGTTGTTGAGACGGTACCCGCTGAGAACCAGGACCCAAGATGGCCCAGTATCGTGGTTGACAGAAATGACTACACTGCTATCGCCTACGACAACGACGAGATACCGGACGGCGTATGGATTGCGCGAAGGCAAGCCACCGGCTGGGAGTTAACGGAAGCTGCGGAGGGACGCTGCACTTCGCCGGAATTAGCGGTTTCTCCAAACGGAGCGCTGCTGGTAGCACTCAGCCGGACTGTCTCAGTTGACAGATATACGACAATAGCCGAAGAGAAAGATGAAGGTTGGATCCTACAGGACGTTGACCAGGTCTTCAAAAGTAGAGGGCTTGGGTACTTCGAATCAATCGGTGTGAGCTTCCTGAAAACTGGCCAACCTGTGTTGGGCTATACGGTTGATATCGCCGAGAACGGAGATTCTGTTTACGAAGTGCACGTGCCCTGGCGAGACTCGGAAACTTGGAATGTAAGCGTGCCCTTCCCGCCCGAGGGGAACACGTCGTCCTGGGTGGGTTGGCTTACGGGTGTCAGTACAGACGGCACCGTCGTGCTCACTGTGAGCGAAAGGGATACTTCAAACAGCTATATAGCGCTGTTATGGTAGGGATACCGGAAAGCGCAGATTTTTAGGATATTAATATCTAAAATTTATTGAGGTGCAAAGATGAGAGCTATTAGGATAATTGTGCTGGTGGGTGTGTTGGCAGCGCTTGCGCTCGCCGCCTGCGGCGGCAACATCCTCGACAAGGCTGGTTGCACTTGACTACTTCGGTAGCCTGTACGGGGCGCTGTGGGTGGACTACGATCTCGACTTGAACTTTGTGCAAAGCGACTGGCAAAGCGTGGATGAACTCGAAACGGATGTAGGGCCGTACTGCGATTTCGACTACGACGAGCTGTTCGGTGTGCCTTGTGTCGCCTATGAGAAGGAAGTGGGCGGCGATAAGTTGGTGTATGTTCAGGTCTATCTGGACGACGACTGGCTTGAATATCCAATCGAAGTCGCGAACCTCGGCGAGTGCGTCACATCTTATCTAGACCTTGACGTGGCTGAGGGCTACATCTTCGTAGTGTACGCCAATGACGACTATATCTGTTGCCGGGTGCTCGATTTCTTCGACCGTAATTAGTGCCAGTATTACTTCTCTGCGCTAATGGATGAACACACAGGGGGCGAGAATCCTACCGCCCCCTACCCCCTCCTCATGGGCAGATGGCGCTGAATTGTGGCTATGGTGCTTCCAACTACTGCCGGACCAGGTAAGCCAGCAGTGGCTCCCATTTGCTGTTGCCAAAGTTAATCCTGCCACCGTCTATGCGCCTGGGAGAGCTGAGACAACGGTTCACCTGGGCCAATAGCTTGTCCGGGTTACCAATTATGCCGACGCCGAATTTCCGTTTGACGTTTTTCAGCTCAACGTAGGTGAACTCCTCCATCTCAACTTTGCTGTGGTTGGGCGAAAGCGTGTAGTCCTTAGCGTGGCACATGGCGCAGCTTCGGTTCTCTGGCCCCCACTCGCTGGGATTGTAGAAAATCTCCTTGCCCACCATATAATCGCTGCCCTCCTTGGGCTGACGGGCTTTCTGGATTGCATTCATCACCGGCTTATACGCGAAGATGACTACCACGATTATGACGGCGAAAACTATCCAGCTGTAATCAAAAGGTTTGCGCACGTTTGCACTCCTATTCCCCAAGTTCTGCGGGCGCACTGCCGGGAAAGGTTTCCAGCGCGGTTTTCTCCGCATCGTTCGCAGTACTCTCTCCTGCGCCTTCCGCTACCACGCGCGTCTCTACCTGCTCGCCGAAATGACGCTTTACCATCGTCTCCACCAGGCGCAGGTGTTTCGCATCCTGCAGAAGAGGCGCGAAATAGCGGAGCCGATGGGGATAGCTTACGGTCAGCGTGTCACCCGAAAGCGTCGCCGCAGGGCCCTCGAATATCAGACAAAATGTCGCCAGGCTTTCCTTGCGCAGGTCGTCCAGGGCGCTCTTCCAGCGGGAATCGCCGGCCAGTCCAGTTCCGACTGATTCCGCGCCGGCTGTATCTTCCTGCACCGATTCCGCGGGAACCACCGAGCCCGAAGCTCCCCGGCGTTCGTTTTCCGCCAGCGCGGCATGCAGCTTGTCGTTGAACAGCCCCGGCGTTCCCGGGTCCTCCGCCTGCTGCTCGTCCGGCTCAGGCGCGGGTTTTAGTTCGTCTTCTTCCGTAAGCGGCACGGGCTCTTCGTCGGGTGCCGCTTCGGATGGCGGCCTGGCGGATTCAGCAGGCTCTTTTCCCTGCCGGGCGGGCGGCTCTTCGTTTCCCTTGTGGGCTTCGTCCTTCTTCGCTTCCCGCCTCGGCCGGGCCTGCTTAGAAGCGCCTTTCGTTTGGCTTCCACCTCTGGTCACCGGTTGCAGGTTAGGCACGCCCTCCCGCAGCGAGTTGCGCACGCCCGCATTCGGAGCTCCAGCGCCGGTCTCAACCGGCGCGAATCCGTCCGCGACCCGGTAAAGCGTGATGCGGAAAAGCAGCGCGGGATTTCCCTCGCGCTTCAGCCGGTTTCCCGCCTCCCAGCATTCACCGATAGCATTGATAAACGCCTGATCGGGCCGCGGCTCGAACACATGCCCCCGTTGCTCCACCGCTTCCCGCAACCGCGCACGGTTCAGCAAAAAGCGCTCCAGTGTCTCGGCGACTTCCACCAGCAGCCACTCCGGGTCCTTGCCCGAAGCGATAAGCTCCGTCGCCGCCGCGTCCATTTTTTCCACGTCGCGACGCACCATCGCGACGACCAGGTCGGTGATGTGTTCCCTGCTCGTAAGGTAAAACAGCTCCTCTACATCGTCGCGCGTAAGCGACTTCTCGCGGTATATCATCGCCTGGTCAAGGTGGCTGATGGAGTCTCGCACACATCCGCCTGCAAGCTCCGCCAGCAGCAGCGCCGCGTCTTCGGCGAGTTCGTACTTCTCCGCTTTCGCGATCTTCAGCAGGTGTTCCGCCAGCCCCTTATAAGGTATGAGATGAAACTCGAACTTCATCACGCGCGAAAGAATCGTCAGCGGCAGTTTGTGCGGCTCGGTGGTGCACAGGATGAAGACCACGTGCTTCGGGGGCTCTTCCAGCGTTTTGAGCAGCGCGTTGAAGGCCGGGCCGGTAATCATGTGCGCTTCATCAATAATGTAAGTCTTGTATTTGAAGCGCGCCGGCGCATACTGCACACGCTCCCGCAGGTCGCGGACATCGTCAATCCCCCGGTTGCTGGCGGCGTCTATCTCTATTACGTCGGGCGCCGCGCCGTCGGCGATGGCGGTGCACACCTCGCAATCGCCGCAGGGGTCGCCGTCCTTGAGGTTGGGGCAGTTGAGCGCCTTGGCGAAGATGCGGGCGATGCTCGTCTTGCCCGTGCCGCGCGGGCCGGAAAACAGGTACGCGTGCCCCACCCGTCCGTGCTTCAGGCTGTTGCGCAGAATCTGCGTGACGTGCCGCTGGCCCACAACCTCAGCGAAGTTCTTGGGGCGGTATTTGCGATACAGTGCCTGAAACGCCACGACCCCATTATAGGGCATTCTCGGCATGTCATAGCCCGTCCTGCGGACTCATTTAGGGATTTAGCTCCGGCGGCAGTCAGAACGCAGTAAAAACAGCAGTAAGGACTGAATGACCTAAGGTTGCAGGGATAGCGCTTCACCAGGACGGCTCATTATGCCCCCCAACATGCTATGATTCTGTCGTTCCGTTCAAGGTGACCTCGGTGCAAGCATGCTCGCAACGCTGATCGGAGATATTGTCCTCACCTGCGCGCTTTCCGTCGTCATCATCCTGCTCTGCCACTGGTTTCGCATTCCTCCAATAATCGGGTTTCTCATCACAGGCATCGTCGCTGGGCCGTACGGGCTTGGGCTAATCGAAGCTGTCCATGAAGTCGAGGTGCTAGCGGAAATTGGCATTGTTTTGCTGCTCTTCACAATCGGCATCGAATTCTCGCTCAAAAGCGTGCTCCAGATAGGAAGAACCGTCCTTCTCGGCGGCACATTGCAGGTCCTGCTGACGGTGGGCATAGTCTTCGCGGTCGCGTATTACGTGACGCATTCCGTGGGCCAGGCTATCTTCGCTGGCCTTCTGGTGGCGTTAAGCAGCACTGCGATTGTGCTGAAGACACTTCAGGAGCGCGGCGAGATTGAGAGCCCGCACGGGCGTTCGGCTCTGGCGATCCTCATCTTCCAGGACATAATAATCGTGCCGTTTATGCTTCTTACACCCGTGCTGGCGGGCGTGGACGGAGGCGATGCGTCAGCGATGTGGCTCATCCCGAAGGGGATCGCTATCATCGTATTCACAGTAGTAGCAGCGAAGTGGATAGTCCCCGCCCTGCTCTACCGAATAGCAGCAACGCGCATCCGCGAGCTCTTTCTCATCTCCATACTGGCCATCTGCTTCGTTGTTGCATGGCTAACGTCCGCGTGGGGATTGTCTCTCGCACTCGGGGCATTCCTCGCGGGCCTGATTATCTCGGAATCCGAGTACAGCCACGAGGCTTTCGCGAACGTTGTGCCGTTCCGAGCTATTTTCACCAGCTTCTTCTTCATCTCCGTTGGCATGTTGCTCAACGTGAGCTTCCTGGCGGAGCACGTGTTCCTGATTGTGCTGCTTTCCGCCGGTGTTCTCGTTGTGAAGGCACTTCTAGCTACATTGGCGGCCGGCATGCTGGGCTACCCCATGCGAACCTCGGTCCTAACCGGGCTGTCCCTTAGCCAGATCGGCGAGTTCTCCTTTCTGCTCGCCGGGGTCGGCATCGTCTACGGTCTGCTTCCGCCGGACGCTTACCAGACCTTCCTCGCAGTAGTGATAATTACTATGGCCGCAACGCCATTTGTCATCGCCGTCTCCCCCAAGGCGGCAGACATAGCTCTGGCGTTGCCGCTACCCCATAAACTGAAATACGGTTTTGCCCCGGGCGTTGCTGCACCGGCAGACTCAGGCGCCGAAGCGCTCACAGACCACCTTATTATCGTCGGCTACGGAATTGGCGGAGTGAACGTTGCGCGAGCCGCCAAAGCTTCCGGAGTGCCGTACTTTATTGTGGAGATGAACGCGGCCACCGTGTGGACAGAAAAGAAGCGCGGGGAGCGAATCTTCTATGGCGACGCAACGCACGAATCGGTTCTGCAACACGCCGGAATCGGGGACGCCAGAGTGCTCGTGATTGTCATCTCCGATCCCGCTGCAACGCGAAGGATTACTGCCACGGCGCGACGGCTCAACCAGAAGCTAAGCATCATTGTGCGCACGAGATTCCTCCAGGAGATGAATCCCCTGTATGCGCTTGGCGCGAGCGAGGTTGTGCCTGAAGATTTCGAAACCTCGATTGAGCTCTTCTCCCGGGTGCTGACGAAATATCTGGTGCCGCTCAACGAGATTAAGCGCTTGATACGGGAAGCGCGGGCGGACGGCTACAAATTGCTGCGAGAAGTTCCCACTGAAGTCACCGATCTTGACCGCTTGAGATGTGACATCCCCGGTTTGGAAGTGAGCACGATCGCAGTGTCTGAAGACTCGCCCGCGGTCGGGCTATCCCTGGAAGGAATACACCTGCGCAACGAGTATGGTGTCACTCTCGTCGCTATCCGGCGAGAAGAAGACGTTCTTCTCAATCCGGGCGCGGAGACCGTGCTGCTCTCCGGGGATGTCGTAATGCTGCTAGGGTATCCTGAAGGAATAGAACGAGCCTTTAAGCTGTTTCAGCCGTCCTCTAACCAGCACAACCAGTCCCAGGCTTCGCCATGACAGCCGAGGGATTGGCCAGAAATTATTGAAAAGCGCTCAAATGCAAACCGGAAGCAATGCCATCTTTGCACGCGCTCCTATGTGGACGATTATCCAGGTGAGATTATGAAGATTTCGCCCCTATGGCGTAGATGCTCAGAGCTTCGCCCAGGCAGCGGACTATCCTATCCCGCGCTCACGCCAACTTGATGTATAATACTCTAGGCAAGGAGGCGTATCCTGAATTGAAGGACTCTCCTGCAACGGGAGGTGACAGTTTCTTGAGAAGCCGCATAGTTTTATGGGGATTTATCGTTACGCTTATCTACTTGCTCATCTCTGCGGCCTGCGTTCCCTCATCCGAAGATGAAGGGCCGGCTATCGAAAAGGGGCCGGCGCGCGGACTTGGCGGTGTTGAGGCCGAAAAGCCCGTGCAGGTTAGCGATATGGACATTCGTGGAACCGACGACCCAGAGCTTGACGAGATTGCGCGCGAAGTTCTGGATACGCGTGGGGCATTCGTCGCCAGCAGCGAGAAGACGGAAGACCAATGGATGAGCTACCGGGAGACACTGGACGCGAAGGTGAAAGCTAACCCCTCGCCATTTGGCTACTGGCTGCTGGCAGGCGTGAATAACGCTATTTCAGCGGGCTCGCCCGAGGCGCTGGACGCGGCCAAGATGGCGGCATCGCTGGCGCCGGAGTCAAGCTGGGCGTTCGACATGCTCGGCTTCGTTTTGTCCTCGGCGGGCCTGGAAAAAGAAGCGCAGGCCGCTTATGGCAAGGCACTCGACAATGCCGGCGAAGGCGTCCCGCCGCCGCACGTGCTGGCAATGTCCGGCGGACAGGATGACGACATCATGGCTGGCGGCGGGCAAGACGACGACATTATGGCTGGAGGAGGTCAGGATGACGACATCATGTCCGGCGGCGGCCAGGACGACGACATTCTGCGCGCTTTCGGCGAAAGCGCCTTCAAGGACGTGCGGATGAGCCACCTCGCCCCTTCTCCCGCGCTGGTGAAAAAGCACGGCGCCGAACCGGTAGAGCTTACGGCTCTAGGGCTGACCGGCGTCGGCGACAGCGCGGCTGCCGAGATAGCGCGCCGCGTCCTGTCACCCCAGGGATACTTCACGCGTCCCGCGGATATGAAGGACCGCGAGTGGAAGCGAATCGGCGAAAAGCTGCGCGAGCGCCTTAAGGAAAATCCCACCGCTTTTAAAGCCTGGCTGGTTGCAGGCGTCCTGCTGACCGACGCTAAATGGGGAGACACCGCGAAGCTGGGCGAGGCCGTCCGCGCGGCGCAGCAGGCTGTTGATCTGGCTCCCGACTCGGCACGTGCCTACTGTATGCTGGGCATTGCGTACTACTTCTACAAGATGCCTGCGCGCGCGGTAAACCAGCTCAACAAGGCGGTGGAACTCGACAAAAGCTTCGCCGCGCCGCATTTCGTGCTCGCAGACATCTACGCGCGCCAGAAAGACTACAACCGGGCGAAGGCCGAGTACCGCGCGATAATGCAGCTGGGCAATCCCGGGGAGGTGGAATACGAAGCCGCCGCGCAGAAGCTCGCGCTGCTGGAATAACCGATATAGCACGCTTTTGGTCTAATCACCTTTGCGCTTCCGCGCCCTGAAAGCAGATTGCGGGGGGCAATAAGCCGGGTTCTGTCCATCCGCCATAGCCACGAATGGCGGCGGATTGGGCGGCCATTTCTCTAGCCCCGGTGTTTCCACCGGAGTCCTGCGGGCTGAAGTGACACCGGCGAGCTACCGGTATGCCCCGCCTTGCGGCGTGGCATCGTCACCTGCCTTGCACCGGACGGGGTTGCCCACCCGGGAACCTCACAGCCCCGGACGTGCGCTCTTACCGCACGGTTTCACCCTTGCCAGAGGACTCAACCGAAATTTCGGCCGAGGCCGGCCTGACGCCGACGCGCCGACCGAGGGTCTGGCGGTTCTTTTCTGTGGCGCTTTCCATATCCCGTTTCGCGGGATTCCGGGAGTTACCCGGCGTCCTGCTCTGCGGTGCCCGGACTTTCCTCACCCGCCTTGGCACGAAGCTTCAGCGAGCGCGACCGCCTGGCCCCCCGCACTTATATGATACCAGAAATCACATCTCCCTGACTGCAAACTCAGCCTGCCAGCTTCCGCAATACGCCTATCACGTTGGGCAGCTAGCCTTCATCGCCAAGCATCTGAAAAGCGCCGACTGGCAATCGCTCTCCATCTCGTAAGGCGAGTCCTTGGACTTCACACCGTAAGCAGAACCGCGCTGTCGGATGCTCCTACAATCCCATCAGCTCGCGGACATACTTCACCGGTATCGTGCCGTGCGCCAGAAGCTCGTTGTGGAACTTGCGCAGGCGGAACTTATCGCCCGCACGCTCCTTGTAGTCCTCCAGCAGTTCCAGTATCAGCTTCTTGCCCAGCAGGTAGCTCATCGGCTGCGTCGGCGTCTGGCAGTAGCGGCGAACCTCGGTGATGGCGTTGACCTCCTCCAGTTTCGCCTCCTTCACCAAAAACTTCACCGCCTGGTCAAACGTCATCTTGCCCGTGTGCAGGCTCACGTCTACAATCACCCGGCAGGCGCGCCACAGCGCGTCTTTTAGCTGCAACAGCCGGCTGCGCAGGTCGCGGTAGAATCCCTGCTCCCACATCATCTCCTCGCAGTAAAGCGCCCAGCCCTCGGCGAACACGCTGGTGTGCATCATGTGGCGCATCTTGTCAGGATGGTAGGAAGCGATGGAAAGCTGCAGGTGATGGCCGGGATACCCTTCGTGCAGCGCGGTCACCGCGATGCCGGCCTTGGGATGACCCTCCAGCTGCTCCTTCGCCTTCGCGCGCGGCGTCCCCCTGGCCACCTTCGTCACCCAGAAAATACCTTCCTTTTTGTCCTCAAACGGTGCGGGGGAAAGGTACGCCGCGTAGGGGATAATCGGCTTGGCGAAGTCCGGCGTCTCGACTACGCGCAGTCTCTCCCGCCTGGGAAAAGTGACGAGCTTGTTTTTGCGCACAAAGTCCCGCGCACGCTTCATCTCTTTGGCGTAGAAGTCCACGAGCCTGGCGTTGCTCGGATGATCCTGCTTCAACTCGTCAATAATCCGCTCCCACGGCTTCGTGCGGCTGATTTTGCGCGCGACCGCTCTCAGGTCCTTTTTAATCTGGCGGTGGTGTTCCCGCCCAAGCCTGAGCAGCGTATCGGCGTCAACGTCCACGTGATGATGGTGCTTCAGCGCCGAATTAAACATCTGCTTGCCAACGGCGAACTTGCCCTTGCTGCGCGGCAGCAGATCCTCGCGCAGGAACATTATAAACCGCTCAAACGCCTTTTCCGCACGGTCGGTTGCGCCATGCAAATCTTCGCGCAGTTTCGCAAATTTCTTGCCCCGAATGGAGCTTATGAATTTGCGCGCCGTGGTTTTGAGAAATCCCTGAGCGCCCTGCGCCTCCAGTATCGCGCTTTCGGTGAACTCTTTCGGCGGGTTATCCAGATTGGCCATCGCGTCGCGCAGCCGCCCCGGCACCTGGCGCATTCGCTTCAGCAGCGACCGCCCACGCTTATCCTTGGGCGCGAAGTCCCGCTCGATGAGCACATAGAGGCCAAACAGGATATCGCTCACGTACATCGACGGCTCGCGCTTGTGCGCCGGGAATCGCCTTTCAAACATGTCCCAGAACTTGAGGTGACCCACGACGTAATTGGCGTCAACCTTGTCGTCGCCGTCCAGCTTGCGCAGGTCGAACCTGCCGGCCCTTTTCAGCATCGACTTGACCCACCGGTTGCGCGCCTTCACCGTCGCTTCGTCGTACCTGGTAAGCCTGCCGTCGTACGTGTGAATCCCCATCCACGTCGCCCACGTGGGGAATTCCTTTACGAAGAAATCGAAAAAATCGTTGCGAAATCGGTTAAATGCCTTATCGGCCATAACTCCCTCCTCCATCCGCGCAGTCGCGCGAATGCCTCATTCTATCACTGCATTGCCCTTGCGTGAAACCGATATTAGCGTTCGGTCTTGACCGAATCAATAATCCCGCAGCCGACAACCACGTCGCCGTCGTAGAACACGCACCACTGGCCAGGCGAGATGTGCTCCTGCGGAGTCTCGTAGCGCACAAGCAGTCCACCGTCGTCCAGCGTGTCCAGCGTCGCGGGAACTTCCCGCTGCCGGTAGCGCGTCTTGACCATCACGCGCCGCCCGTTGCTGGTATAGCCGCCCGCGAGGATGTTCGCCGCCGAAAGGGTCAGCGCCGAAACCGGCACGCTCCCCGGCTCACCGACAACCACTTCCCGCTTGTCCGCGTCAATATCCACCACGTACTTCGCCGGGCCGCCGCCAAGCCTGAGCCCCTTGCGCTGTCCCCGCGTAAAATGCTCGATACCGTCATGCTCGCCCAGCTCTTCGCCGCTCACGTCCCGAATAACGCCCGGCTGCGGTTTTTCGCCGGATATGCGCTCCACCCAGTAATCAACGCCGCGCTCCTGCGTCAAGAAGCACGCGTCCTGGCTCTCCGGCGCTTCGTAGGTGGGCAAATTAGCCTCCCGCGCCAGTTGGCGCACCTGCTCCTTGGTGAAATCGCCGCAGGGAAACATCATGCGCGCCAGCCGCTTTCGCGTAACCACCGCGACGAAGTACGACTGTTCCTTGTCCTTATCCACCCCGCGCATAAGTTGCAGCAGGTCCTTCGTGCGCTTGCGCCAGTCGCTTGGCGAATCCCCCACCCGCTTGTCCACCGGTCCGAAGGTCTCGCGCGGCCTGATGCCGATACGCGCGTAATGCCCTGTCGCCAGAAACTCGCAGTCCAGCCAGTCGGCGACGCGCAGGAAATCATCGAACTTCACGAAGCGGTTGCAGTCTATGCAGGGATTGGGTGTCCTGCCCGATCGATACTCTTCAACGAAGCGCCGGATAACTTTTTCGCGAAAAATCTCTTCCCGCTTCACCACGACATGCTCCGCTCCGATAAGGTCGCAGGCGCGCCGTGCCCGCGCCACCGCTTCGGCGGAACAGCAAGCCCCTTCGTCTTCGTCGTCTAACAGCTTCGCGGTAAATCCGAAAATCTCATATCCTTCGCGAGCGAGCAGAAGCGCGGCGACGCTGCTGTCCACGCCGCCGCTCATGGCCACCGCGACCCGGTTCTTCCGCTCCGTTCTCACGGCTTTAGTCTAGCACTTCGCACCGGACGTTATGGTAGTATTCTTTGATTATGGCATGGAGCAAACTGCTGGTGCTACTTCTGAGCGCGGTCGCATTCCTGCACCTTTTCGGCGGATGCGCCGACGTTTCCGACAAGACGAATGCGGCGTCCTCGCCGTCAGACGTCGCAACAGATCAGGCTTCTACGGAGGAGAGTGGCCCGCCGCGCCTGGTTGCCAAAGTGGCGGCAGGCGAAGATATGCGCTACGTGCTGGATTACCAGGGGCTCAAGTTCCATATAGTCAGCGGAGATTCTGGCATTCTCGGAATCAAGTACCTGGTGTTGCAGGAGGACGTTGTCTGGGACAATCTTTGGATAACCTTCAGCCCGCGCCGGGAGCGTCCGCGAGCTCACAGCGCCGAAGAGCTGGTCCCGGCCACCGAAAAAAACCTTGATTACATACCGGAGGGCTTGCGTGAATACGTCCGCAAAGCTCAGGAAATGGCGCTCTACCTGGCGCCCGATGAACCGGTTGTGGGCAGCGAAGCCGCTTTTCCTGCCGAGCGCCCCCCCGTCATTGTTGGGGTTAATCTTTCGCCCATCGCGGTCAACGAGATGGCCATTTTCGCGCGCACGGACCGCTTGTGCGTTGTGCAAAATTACCGCTTCCACGTTGATGAACTCCCCGAGGAGCTCTGGCAGCACAGCTGGCTGAAGCTCAATGAAACTCTGGCGCTCGTCGCCTACACACCGGGCAGCTCATGGTTCCGCGCCAAGCTGATTACGCACGGCTTTAACAGCAGCTTCCTGGTATTGCAGAAATCCCCGGAGGACATTGTAGGTTACGCGCAAACTCGCAGACGCGGCATGACCGAGGTCGAGGAGTGCATCAGCAGCCGCGAGGGATTCCTAACTAAGACGTGCTATACAGACGAGGCAGCGCTTATGGAGCTTGCCATTCCGAAAGGCCTGCCTGAGCCGGCGGGCAATTTGCTAATCCTGCTGGATGCGGGCCTAATTGACCTGCCGGAAGGCCTGCAAACAGAGACAGTGGCTCTCGCCACCGCGCTCAGAGACCGGGAGCAGGTTGATGATTACATGATGCAGCGTGAGGGTCGTCGCGGCATCGACTCCATCCTCCAGGAGCATGAACGCGGCGAGTAGCGCTCGCGTTCTGCTATAGTGAGAAGACGATGGCCCGGCAAACCGCCATATACCACGATTTTAAGCAACTTGGCGCCTTGCGCGGCAAGAAAGTCGCGATGACGCTGGGCATCTTCGAT
Source organism: bacterium (assembly GCA_029932365.1). Taxonomy (GTDB): domain Bacteria; phylum 4484-113; class 4484-113; order 4484-113; family 4484-113; genus JAGGTK01. The sequence goes on from JAOZQG010000042.1 coordinate 13,022, forward strand.
GGCATCCACCGGGGGCACATCCAGCTCTTCGAGCTAACCCGCGAGCTGGCGGTGGATATGCGGGGTATCCCCTTGATATTCACCTTCGCCAACCATCCATTGCAGGTGCTGGAGCCAAAGCGCGACGTGAAATTCATAACGCTTCCCCGGGAAAAGATGTTCTTGCTGCGCAAGCTGGGATTCGAGCATGTCGCCTGCTTCGATTTTGCGCAGGAATTTATGAAGCTCCACGCTTACCAGTTCTTCGCCAAGCTCCGCCGGATCTTCCAGTTGTGCGCGTTCGTTGCTGGCCACGACACCACGCTGGGCTCCGACCGCGTAAGCACTGATGACCGCTTCAACGAGCTCGCCCGCCAGCACTCCTTCGAGTTCTTCCGGGTAGGCCCCGTAACCGACGGCGGCGAGCCCATCTCCTCGCGCCGCATCCGCCAGCTCATCTCCGAAGGGAACATCGCCGCGGCAAACGAGCTTTTGGTTTACCCTTACTTCGTGCGCGGACGCGTCCAGCCGGGACGGGGCATCGGCACGCGCCTCCTCAAGATACCGACGGCCAATCTGCACCTGCCCGCGGAAAAGCTCCTGCCCCGCGAGGGCGTTTACGCCGGAAGCTTCCACCGCAACCGGCGGCATTTCCCTGCGGCTCTGGTGGTAGTGCCTATCGGCCGCCGCCCCGGGTTTTTGCCGCGAAAGGCCTACGAGGAAAACACTGAGGATGAAGCGAACGCCGAATCGGGCGGCATGATGGTGGAGGGGCACATCGTCGGCGAAGACGTTTCGCTGCAGGGGCGCACCGCCGAGTTCATCTTCCTGGAGCGCCTGCGCGACAATCGGCGCTTCCGTGCAATAGACAAATTGCAGGCGCAGATTGAAGAAGACATCGCCGCGACCAATCGCGTTTTCGAGCGCTCCGTGGTGCGCCTGCAATTTCTGCCGTAAGTGCTAATGCTCGCACGCGGCGCTTTCCGCGTGCTGCGTTTGCTTCCAGTAATAATGCGGCTTCCCGCAAATGCGCAGGCGCATACAGCGTCGCCTCACCGCCTTTTCGTTGTGGATAAGTATGCTGATAAGTTGCTTAGCCTATTTAACGGCAAAACCCCTTGACACTGAATCCGCAGGCGGGTATCCTGAGCGTGGTATACCGGACTGGCCCCGTGGAGGGCGAGCTCCTTGAAAGGTGGGAAAGGCGGAATTCCCTGGAAGGGAGTTTTCGGCGGAAGGAGAAGCTTCGGTTTCCCCGGAACCCGAAAGCGAGCTTCCGGAGAGGACCGGGAACAGCCAAATCCGGCTTCGGTCGGGCTTGGCGAGTACCGGAACTCAAGTCGACTGGATACGGTACGAGCGGCGGGCGAGCCCCGGCGGACCCAAAGCCCGTATACGACCCAGACGTGGGGAACTTCAAACCATCTCACCCCCTTTCGCGGACACCGGAGGTTCTTCGGAGCCCCCGGAGGAAGCAAAAGTAGAGGAACTGCCTGTTGATGCGGGGCCAGCGTCCATTTAAAGCCGGGGTGATTGCGCTCCTTCTGCGACAGTCAACCGCTCAACCGTCAACCGCTGCTATAATTTCCTTGTGAAACAACGCTTTCAGCCTGTTATCCGCCGCGACGATGACGGTGCTTTCATCGTTCGCTGCCCAGCGCTGAAAGGCTGCGTGTCATCCGGCGAGACACTGGAAGAAGCCCTGGCGAACATCAAGGAAGCTATTGCAGCCAACCTGGAGTATATGAA
>JAOZQG010000008.1 GCA_029932365.1 bacterium
TAGGCAACCTTATCGGATACCGCGGTGCGGACACTGACATCACCAAGCGCAAACGAGCGGAGGACGCGCTCGCTGAATCCGAGGAAAAATACCGCGCTCTCGTAAACAACATCCAGGATGGCGTGTTCATCATTCAGGACGAAAAGCTTGTCTTCGTAAACGAAGCGTTTGCCCGGATGGCAGGTTTCAGCGTAGAGGAACTCACAGGCACCAAGTTCCAGGCTCTAATCGCTCCCGAAGACCTTGAAATGGTAGTTGACCGCTACCGGAGAAGACAGGCAGGAGAAGACATGCCCCGCGAATACGAGTTCAAAGTCTTACATAAGGATGGCACAAGCAGAATAGTCGTTAATATGCAGGTGGGGCTCGTCCCGTATCGGGGCGCCGTGGCCAGTATGGGAACCCTTAAAGATATAACCGAGCGTAAAAAGGCCGAGCTGGCTTTGCGCGAAAGCGAGGACCGTTACCGCTCGCTAGTTGAGCTAACACAGGTCCCCATCTCGGTAATCCAGGGCTTTGTACACGTTTACGTGAATCCTGCGTACTGCCGCATGCTAGGATACGACGACCCGGAAGAGCTGCTGGGCAAGCCCCTGGAAGCCACCATCGCTCCAGCCGACCGGGATATGGTGCGAGAACGCTACCGGAAGCGCCTTGCGGGCTTAGACGTACCGTCCGTGTACGAGCTGCGCCACCTGCGCAAGGACGGCAGCATTGTCTGCGTCGAAGCGTCGGTTCAGCTACGCGAGTTTGAGGGCCGCCCCGCGGTGCAGGCTGCGAGCCGCAAGATAACCAAACGCGAACCGAACGGAGGGAAACAGTAATCTGGCGTGTGCGACGGCTCGCTCATCCGTGGCAAACCTCCTTGCGGCGTGCCGGTCAAGCACCGGCATCACCTTCAGCTTTCCTTAACCAGCAGCACGTTTACCGCTTTCACGACCGCCTTTGCCGTGTCGCCTTCACTAATGCCCAGTTCATCCAGCGATTCCAGCGTCATTACAGAACTCACGGACTCGCCGCCTGGAAGGCGAAGCTTGACCTGGCACATCACCGTGCCTTTCTTAATTTCTACCACCTTGCCCACAAGTTCGTTTCTCGCTCCGTGTTTCATAGTAGAGTTCCTCCTTCAGCGAATATGTTTAGCTTTCCGCAACGTATGCGAGGATTATGCGCAGTACGTCGCACTGGCGCTATAAACCTAACGCGAGATGCGACTGATGCTATAATTTCTCCTGTGGGCGCTTGGCTCAGTGGTTAGAGCGCATGCTTCACACGCATGAGGTCACAGGTTCGAATCCTGTAGCGCCCATGAGCTTTTGCATCCGGGATTCTGTGCCGGACAGCTTACAGGCGCGATTTCTTATACGGCGCTACTCGCAGTAATAGAGCAGACGTCCCGTCGGAACCGCGACCGAGATTATGGAAGAAACTTCAGCCGAGAGCTGCTCGACATAGAACAATTGGCCTTCGGCGGCGGCGAGTTCCCTGCCGGAAGGAACCGAAATCTCCGTCAATCCCCCATCCTCCCATCTCCAGATGGAGCCGAAAAAGGTTCCGGATGTGACGCCGAATTCGGGCTCGGTTACGAAGAAAGCGCTGCCGCGGCCCCGAGTAAAAGCGATCTCTTCAGGAGTAGCAAAAGCGGGGAAAGTCCCCCAATCAATGACCAGCTCTCCGGAACCGATATCGACGATTTCCGTGGAACCAGCGAAAACAGCCTGAGCACCCGTTATCCCGTAGGCATCCGGGCCCAAGTCTACCAGCCCCCGGACTACGTCAACACCCACAATCATTGTGTAACCAAGGACTTCTTCAGTACGCGCCTGGCTGAAAGCAAGCACAGCATCCCCGTTTGCATCTTCCGTTACAGCCAAAAGCACCGGATTTTCCGTGCCCGGCAGCAAATCTGGGATGCTAATATCGTGCAGCTCCCAAACTCCCCCCGAACTGTAAAGCCGGGCGGCAGTAAGCCGCGTATCAAGCTGCATATCGTTGGGCGATACGGTTCCGTGAGTGTAAAGCGCTATAAGCCCCTCGCCAATACCGGAAATTGTAGGAGCTACCACATCAAGCATCCATTCGTCTTCCGCAACAGGCTCGTAACGATGCCATATCCCACCAGATAGCAACCGCCAGGCCGCATTGAAGGAATGCACGCCTGCGCCGTTGATGGTGTACGCAACAAACAGAATTGGTTCAGAAACGCTGGCCAGGCGCTGGACCCCCACGTGGGTGCGCAGTACTTCGCCAGCAACATCGGCGACCACGTCACGTTGCCACACTTCGCCGGTTACGTCTCCGGTGTACAGGTCCAGAGTCTGCTCGTCCAGGTTGGCTGCAACAATGTAGGGAATGTCCGCATACAACATAAACGACGGGCGCAAACACCGTTGGCTTGCGTTTACGTCTGTAGCGACCCATCGGCTACCATCGTAATAGCAGTACGTGACCACATCCGTTTTCGCACCCGTTGAACTTATCCAGACCGTGGCCGGCGCGCCGTCCTCGTAAAGAGCGTTATTCTGCCCGCTGCCAGGGGAGGGATGCGTTCTCATGCGCGACGAAGTTCCTTCACCCCCGGGCATCTCATAAAGCCCCGGCGGGGGCATCCGGTAAACTGCAACGGGATTGGGGGTTGCAGCTATCGGGCCCACTGGCTCCGCGATGTTGGGAGGAATCGCTGAATCCTGCACCCGCAGCATAAACCAGTATTCATCGGCGTTTCCCAAGTCGGCAATAGTCGCGGATGTAGCCTCGCCAACGTTTATGTAGTCGTCAGCCTCCACAAGCTCGGAGAACTGATGGTCCGCCCAGAACACCAAGTACTCCACAGGCGGCGTTTGCATGTCATGCCATTCGCTCCAGGACAAATTAACCTGGCCGTCAGCCGGGAGAGCCTCAAGCTCAGGTGGCTCGGCAATCGGAATCGGCGGATCGCGGTCAGCTGTCGTGTTTACTGCAAACGGTTCCTCGGTCACGTACTCCGCACCATTACTGCTTCCATCGGTTGCGACAATGCGGAAATAAAGGTCACCGCGAAAATCTTCGGGAGCCGGCAGGCTAAAAGAGTAGCGCTGAAACTCACCCGTTTCCAATGATGGATTGAACGCGACACTTAAGCTCGCACCAGGCGTGCCCGAAGGTGTGAGCCACGAGGTCGACCACTGCACCTCCGCCGAGCCCTCCGGTCGGGTACCCATATATACACGATAGCCTGCCAGCCTAGACTGATAATGCATAGCTATAGGCGTGACGTCACTCATGCCAATTGTCCCATTCGCGTCCCCGTCAATGTAAGCAAGATACTCGTTGTTTGCTTCGGGAATGGGAACACCAAACTCGTCAATGCGAACGTGAGCACCGAAATAAACCGCTAGCGGAGTGATATCGGAAACGTTGACTGCCCCGTCGTTGTTGTAATCGCCGGCGTTGCGTCCTCGCCAGGAGATAACAACCCCGCCCGACTGTCCCTCAGTAACCTCGACATACCTGGGAACGTTGGCGCTTCCTACCGGCATGCTGCAGACGCTCTTATCACCCGCACAGGAGAATATTGCTGCGGTCAGATGGGCCTTCAGGCTCTCATAAAGCTGCGGATCAACGTAGTCAGGGCGGCTTAACCCGTTCATTTCCTCGATAGCTCTGGTAACCCATTCAATACCAGCGGCCCTGGCCTCAGCTTGCTGCTCGTTGGCATACCGCCAAGATAGCCCGGAGCCTTTGGCGACATCGCCTCCGGATTTGCCGCATGATACGAGGAGAACCGTTGCACACAATAGAATCGCAATGTACGCCCGTCTCACTTTATTCCCCCATAATGATGCTGTGACGGCAATTATTATACTACGTTACACTTATTAATGGCAAGCATCGGCCTCCCCAGATAAGTAGTCATCTGTAAACGCCGGAGAACTACTACCCCCTTTCTTTTACGGTTTCTCTTCTTCTAAGATGAATTTGCCAACCTTCATCTGCTCTGAAATCGGTATCGGGCGCTCGTTGTTGAAGCACGCCAGGCAAAACTCATCAAAAGGAAACCCGGTGGCCTTGACCACGCCTTCCAGCGACAGGTACTCCAGCGTATCCGCGCCGATAACTTCGTTTATCTCCTCTACGCTGCGTCCCGCGGCGATGAGCTCCTCGTATGTGCCGAAATCAATACCGTAATAGCAGGGGAACTTAATGGGCGGCGACGACAGACGCATATGCACTTCGCGGGCGCCTGCCTTTCGCAGCATCTTCACCATCTGGCGGCTGGTGTTGCCCCGGACTATGCTGTCGTCCACCAGCACCAGACGCTTGCCCTGGATTACCTCGTGAAGCGGATTGAGCTTCATCCGGACGCCGATTACCCGCTGGGCCTGAAGCGGCTCAATGAATGTGCGACCGACGTAACGGTTCTTAATCAACGCCTCGTGATAGGGCAGCCCGCTTTCGTCGGCATACCCGATACCGGCCGGCAGCCCGGAATCGGGGACCGGGATGACGATATCCGCTTCGACGCCGCTTTCCCGCGCCAGCTGCCGCCCCATTTCAACCCGCATGGAGTACACTTCCTTCCCGCGCAGCAGAGCGTCGGGACGGCAGAAGTAGAAGAACTCGAACATACAGGTATGAATGCGGCTTTCCGCGAAACGCTCCGAATGGAGCCCAGAGCGGTCTATCCGTATAATTTCCCCCGGCTCAACGTCTCGTACAAGCTCGCCGCCAACCAGGGGAAAGGCCGCGCTTTCCGAGGCAACTACATAGCCTCCCTCAAACGAGCCCAGCGCAAGCGGCCGGATCCCATCGGGGTCCCTTACCGCATACAAAGCGTCCGTAGTAAGTATGACCAGTGAGTACGCGCCCCGCGCACGCTTCACGGTTTCCCGCAGCGCATCGTCAAAGGACATCTCGCTAATAAAGCTCTGCACAAGCAGGCCGAAAGTCTCGGTATCCGAAGTGGTTTCCTGGGATGCCCCCAGGTTGGCCAAGTCACCGGCCAGCTCCCACGTGTTAACGAGGTTGCCATTGTGCGCGATGGCAAACGACCGCGCGGGATTTTCGGTATCTTGAATAACCACTGGCTGTGCATTGACCCTGGTGCTGCGTCCGGTGGTGCTGTACCGGTTATGGCCGATGGCGGCGTCGCCCCGCATCATCGCAAGGAGGTCTTCACTAAATACTTGCTGCACCAGCCCCATGTCCTTATACAACATCACGTGGCGGTCGGTGGAAACGGCTATGCCGCTGCTCTCCTGTCCTCTGTGCTGCAGGGCGAAAAGAGCGTAGTATGTGATGCGGGATACGTCTCTTCCGGGGGCGAAGACGCCGAATACCGCGCACTTGTCCCTGGCCCCAAGACCCATCGCTAGCTAACTGATTATACACGCTTAGCGCGGCTACACAAGGTATAATTCTAGTGATGGAGTATTTGGACCTCCAGTTCTGGATTAACAACCCGTTTATCCCCTGGGCCCGCATATGGGCGGGGCTGACACTGGCGGTCTACCTGTATCTCATTTACTGGACCTATCGCGACGCGGAAAAGCGCTTCTATCTGGGCGTCTGGTTCGGGCTGCTTGCGGCGATACTCCCCGTGGGAGGCTGGGTCTTCTACCTCCTTTACCGCCAGAGCAGCCTAACAACCTACGACATAATTGAGCAGCGGGAAAGGTTGTTCGAAAGGCATCCCGCAATTGAATACGAGCTTTATCTGGCATACAAGCGCCAGGAAGCGCTTGACGAGACGATTCGGCGAATGAAGGCTTTCTTTCTTGGAGAGGGCCTGCCCGAAACGGAACCCGCCGTCGCCGATTATCCTGAGCATATCATGCGTTCCCGCGAAAAGGAGCTAGCCCGGCAGCGGGAGAGGAAGCTCCGTGAAGCTTACGAGCGGGCGCGCAGCCACGTACGCTCCCGCCTGTCAATCATCGGGCAGTCGGTGCAGCGTGGCGTCAGCCCCCGGCGCACTCGCGTAGCTGACCAGCTCGCATTGATGGAAAAGCTCACCGAAATCCCCCTGCCCGACCGCCAGATGGAAGAACTAATCTACGAAGGCAAGCTCAAAATCGCAAAGGAGTACTGTGAAGACCAGCTGCAAATCGCCAAGGAGCAAAACGACGAGCGCCGGATAAACAGCTACAAACACTATCTTCGACGCGTTGAGGAGCTTATCCAGAGAGAGAAGCAAGAAAACCACGGCTCGACGAGCGGCAGGATTGACCTTTCATAGCCGTTTCGCATTTGACGGCTCCCGCGCTTCCCAGCCCTGAACACTGTTATAATCAAAGCATGCTCGCCGGTCACATAAAAAAAAGGCTTGCGGAGTTAGGCGCCGAGCTTCCGGTACCCACACCACCGGTTGGCTCTTATGTTCCCTGGAAGCGCTCGGGCAATGCCATCTGGGTGTCAGGCATGGTTCCCATGGACGAAGGTAAGCTATACCGCACCGGACTGGTCGATTCCGAGGTCAGCCTGACAGACGCTCAGGAATGCGCGAGGCTCTGCACCGTCAACGCGCTGGCCTGGTTGAGCGCTGCCACGAACGGTTTTGAAGGAGTAAAGGGCGCGCTGCGGCTCAACGGCTTTGTTGCCTCCAGCCCGGGATTCACCGGCCAGCCCAACGTGCTAAACGGTGCAAGCGACTTCCTGGTGGGCGTTTTCGGTGACGCCGGCAAACACACTCGCAACGCTGTCGGCGCGGCGGTCTTGCCGCTGAACGCTCCGGTCATCATCGATTTCATCTTTGAGGTGGAATAGCCCTTGTCTCACCAAGATGGAGCACTAACGCGCATCATCTTCTGGGGGATCGCAGTTGTTGCGGTGGTCGCTGGCGCTTATTTCTGGTTCACCGCCAGTGAGCCATTTGCCGGCAAGGAGCGCTTTGCACCTTCGCAGGAAATGCGTCCCCTGAGCTTAACCGAGCTACTGGATAATCCGGAAATTATGAAGCCCGAGAGCGCGCCGGATTTCTACCGCCAAGGCGATTTCTCCATTCTGCTCTCATACGACACGCATAATAGAATCCAAACTTGCGGGTGCAGCCCGCTCCAGCTTGGTGGAATCGCGCCCCGTGTCGCGCTAATTAAGGTCTTCCGCTCGAAGGATGGCGTCCTTGTATTCGACGCTGGCAGCATAAGCGACGGCGCAGGCTCATTCCAGCGGCTGAAATTCCAGACGATACTCCACGCTATGCGGGAAGCCGGCTACGACGGGGCTAACCTGGGCGTGACCGATATGGCTTACGCGCCCGACGAACTGGTGGAGCTGTTTCGCGAGGCCACGGTGCCGCTGTACTCGGCGAATGTCCTGGCTAACAGAATTAAAACTCCGCTAACAGGCAGCGAAAAAGCATACGACGACCCACCGCATATCATTAGAACGCTTCCCGTGCCGGGCATTTCTGAGGACACCGGCGCCAAGCCTATCGCACCCCCAGGCGCAGTTGCGCTGATTAACGGCAAGAAAGCGGGCGTGGTCTTTTTACAGTTCACCCAGCAGACTAAGGACTTCCAGCGACATCCGGACTATGTAATTATCGAGCCGGATACCGCCTTTGAGCAGGTGAAACAGGCGACGCAGCCGCCGCCGGAGTTCTGGGTGCTGGTTGCGGAAGGCTACGGTCACGACATCGAGAAATTCGCGCAGGCGCATCCTGAAATCCTCATTGTGTTGAGCGGCAACAAGCACATTGAAGAGGAGAAAAACGTCGCCAGAACACTTGATAACGGCGGTATCTGGTTTAACACATTTTTATACGGGAAGTACCTGGGACTGGTCAGCATTGACGGCGAGCCGGGCAACGAACGCAGACCCGCCAGATTTGAGGGCGTCAATATGCCCATACTCTCAACCTACTACCCCGACCCTACCGTTTACGACCTGATAAAAAAAGACCTGCACGCCCGATTCGAAGAGGTATTCCGCGAACAGAGCTTCGAGTATAAGTCCGCGAACATCATCCCGCCCGAAGAATGCAAGGATTGCCATGCCCGCCAATACGAGGTTTTCATCCGTAGCGCGCATCCGAATTCGCTAAAGACCCTCAAAGATGCGAACCAGCAGTACAACGTAGACTGCCTTTCATGCCATGTGGTCTACGATTACACTAACGACGTGATGTATCCACTGCAATGTATCTCCTGCCACCGGGAGATTACGGTGCTTCACGGCTTCAAGCATCAGGCGGGCGAACCAAAAAAGGTTGAACGCATGGCAAAGGCTACATATGAATTCTGCGGCCGCTGTCACGATCCCGAAAATTCCACGAGATTCAGGACTCAACAGCAGGAGTACTTCGAAGCGATTAAACACTGGTAGCAAGTAATATGCCCCCTGCTATAATCACTGGCGGGAATGGGCTACTTGCTGGATACGAAGGAGCTGATGGAGCGGGAATCCGCAACGCTGGCTCCCTACGCCGTCCATTCCATTAACTGCTCCGGACGCGAGCATGATGAGCCGGAAGCGTCGGCCCGCACGCCTTTCCAGCGCGATTGGCACCGCATCACCCATTCACAGGGTTTCCGCAAACTGGAATTCAAGACCCAGGTTTTTGTCTACGGCGAAGGAGGGGAGCACGAAGATGTCATCCGCAACCGGCTTACTCACACGCTGGAAGTCTCCCAGATAGCCACGAGCATCGCACGCTCACTGGCCCTTAATGAAGACCTGACAAGCGCCATCGCCCTCGCGCACGATCTGGGCCACACGCCATTCGGCCACTCGGGCGAGGCGGAGCTGAAGCGCCTGGTACCCAGCTTCAATCACAACGTGCACTCGCTGCAAATTGTGCGAAAGCTGGAACGGCGCTACCCCGAATTCGCCGGGCTAAACCTCACTCTCGACACGCTTGAAGGCATTGAGAAGCACGAAACCGAATACGATAAGGTTGGCAGCTATGAGTTCAGGCCGAACCTAATGCCACCCCTTGAGGCGCAGGTGGTCAGCGCTTCGGATATCACCGCCTTCAGAGCGCACGACGTAGAAGACGCGCTGATATCCGGCATTCTCACGACCCATGATTTCAGCAAAGCGAAACTTAAGCTGTGGGACGAAGCGTTCAAGCCGCTAAGAGATTTAACCAACCGGCGTGTCCTGCTGGCGCAGCTTTCCCGCAGGCTTATTGACCTGATGGTCGCCGACATTCGCGAGGAGACCGGGCGCCGTCTGACAGAAGCGGGAGTAGAATCACTAGAACAGGTAAGGGAGTTTGAGGGCAACCTGGTTGGTTTCTCCAGCAAGCTGGAAAAACACCTTAGCGCACTGGGCGAATTTTTGATGCAAAGCTTCTATAAGGACTGGCGCATAGTGAGAATGACTAATAAGGGTAAAATGATTGTGCGCAGGCTCTTTGAGGAATACCTCCGGCATCCGGAGATACTCCCGCCAGAAGTCGCTGAAAGCTACAATAATCAAGGGCCGGACGAAGAAGGCCGCAAGCGTGTTCTGGCGGACTACGTAGCGGGGATGACTGACCGGTACGCCACGGCGGAGTACCTGCGCCTGTTTGAAGTGGGCCATCCCGTGTGATCGCGCCAAGAGGAAGAATATGAAACGCGACCTAATCACCGTCACCGACCTCACAGACGACGAGCTGCAAAACGTCTTCCAGCGCGCTCAGGGTTTTGAGAGAATGAGCGCCCAAGAGCGTCTGTCACTGCGCGGGAAGCTTGTAGGAAAGCACTGCTTGCTGCTGTTCTACGAGCCGTCGACCCGCACCCGGCTGTCGTTTGAGGTCGCCGCCAAAACCTTCGGGATGGAAGCCTGCGTCGTTACGGGGGAAAGCTCGTCCGTGGTCAAAGGGGAATCCATCGAAGACACCGCTCAAACCTGCGGCGCCATGGGCTTTGACCTGGCGGTGATGCGGCACCCCAATGACACCGCGGTAGCCGAGTTCGCGCCGCACTTCCCAGCATCCGTGATAAACGGCGGAAGCGGCAAATTCGCCCATCCGACACAGGCTCTGTTGGATGCTTACGCTTTGTGGAAACGCGACCTTCTCATAGAAGGCTTGCGCATCGCGATTTGCGGCGATATTCTGCACTCGCGAGTGGCGCGCAGCAACGTGCGCCTGTTGAACCGCTTCGGCATTACGCCGATACTGGTTGGACCCCGCCAGCTAATGCCCGAGGAGCTACAGAAAAGCGGAGAAAGTCCCGAAGGTGAAGAGCTTCGCGCCGAAATCAGCCACAGCCTTGACGAACTGCTGGAAAGGCTGGACGTTCTCATGATGCTGCGGACGCAACTGGAGCGGCACGAAGGCGTCGTGCGTATCAGGCCGGGAGAGTTCATCGCTGGATACCAGCTCAATGCCGAGCGCCTAAGAGCCCTGAGCCCGAACGCCTTAGTCATGCATCCGGGGCCGGTCGTGCGCGGCTCGGAGCTCACAGACGAGGTTATGAAAAACGAACGCACCATTATCGTGGAACAGGTTGCAGGAGGCGTCTTCGTAAGAATGGCGCTTATCGACCTTCTTACGCAGTAAACGCGAATGGCGCCGTCTTCCGAACAAAAGGAATACCGCTACCGGCTGTGGTACCTCAAGGACGAAGTACTGCGCTTCGTAGGCCACCTCGATACGGTCAAGCTGGTTGAGCGGGCATTGCGGGGAGCCGAGCTTCCACTGATACATACAAAGGGATTCTCCAAAAAGCCAAAGTTCATTACCAGCCCGCCGCTACCTTTGGGCTATACCAGCCGGATGGAGCTTCTGGATTTCGCGCTCACTGAGCCTCGCAACCCGGGAGATGTGCTTAAAGCTACAAGTAAGTTCTCGCAGCCGCGCGAGTTGTTTCACAAGCTAAGGCCTCTAGGCGACGACGAACCCAGGCTAAACAGCGTGCTTCATTCCATGCTGGTGGAGCTTGTTTTCGTGAACGAGGCGAACGAGGAATTTTTAAACGAAGAACTTTTTGAAGAGTTTTTGCAGGCTTTGGGAAAAGAAAAAAGCAGTTTCACTCACGGACTATTGGGATGGGGAATTACGGACAGCCGGCTAAAACTCAATGCCAGTGTGCGAAAAGACGCGATGCCGCTTTCGAAATTTTCCAAGGTGATGACCGCGTACTTCCAGGCGCGATTCGTCGGTGGCGAACGAGTGATGCTGCTAAAAGAAGACGGAGGGCTGGCGTTTTAACGAAACAACGCCAGTCTACATCAATAACTTCCGTGGATGTAGCGGCAGGTTATCACCGACAGGCTCCCCGGCCTCAACGATGGCAGCGAGTTCACCGTCAGGGCCGGTGGCGAACAATCTCATCCCCCGCCTGCGTGCCTTCTCCCCAAGGAAATGAGCTTTTACCACAACGGGCATTCCCCGGGCGAGCCGGGTGACGCTGGGGGCGTCGAGGGAGACAGTAAGCTCTGGCTCAGCGATAATACGCATCGGACGAAGCGTTTCCTGCATTCTGTCCTCCGCAGCGAACTCCTCGACTTCCTCCAGCGTATGCGTGTCCTCCACGCGGAAAGGCCCGACCTGTTCGCGCACAAGAGAGAAGACGCAGCCCTGGGTCTTCAGCAGCTCGCCCAGGTCTCGCGCCAGGCTGCGCACGTAAAAGCCGCCGCGACACGATATGCGTATCGTGAACAGCTTTAGCGAAGGCAGTTTGACCGGTTCTTCGGAAAGCTCCGGACGGGATTCGAGCAGCTCTTCCGCCGAGGGGCCATCAGCGTAGGAGATAAACTCAATGTCCTCCACCGTGACGCGTTTGAGCTTGTGCGGAACTTCCTCGCCCGCAAGCGCTATTCGGTAGAACTCCTTGCCGCCCACCTTGGTCGTGGAGTACTTCGGCGGACGCTGGCTAAACTCGCCGACAAACTGCTTAAGAGCCAGACGCACTTCTTTCTCCGACACCCCGTCGGTTTCCCCTGCGGAGATAATCTCACTGGTTATGTCGTCGGTGACGGTGCTAAAGCCCAGCAGAAGCGTCGTAAGATACACCTTGCGGAATTCCGCAAAGTAGCTGAAAAGCTTGGTCGCGCGGTTCACCCCGATAGGCAATACTCCCGTTGCAGGCTTATCCAGTACGCCGGAATGTCCCAGCTTGCGGATGCCCAGAATACGGCGGAGCCGCCTGATGACCTGAAACGAGGTGAGCCCCGGTGGTTTGTTGATGTTGATGAAGCCGCTCGGCTTCCCGCCTGGATTTTCACCGGACATAATGGGGGCAGTGGATTTTAGCCTGTCCCTATCAGGATAGCAAGCTGGCCTGTGCTAGAAGCTGGCTTATTCAGCGGACTCGCTCTCCTTTGTGGGAGGCTGGCGGCGACCGACGATGGCAGCGATGATAACGATCAGGATGCCCAGCGTGAGCAGTATGCTGAAGGCGTGGCCGCTCGGCTCGGCGTCCTGCACTAAAAAGCGCGCCCGGCCCACGAAGAGCGAAACACGCGCCATCACCGTCGAGCCGAAACTGGCGCCGAAAGCAACCATTAGCACCCAGATACCAATCTTCGCGCCGCCGCCGATGACACCCTTGTGCTCGTAGCTGAAGAAGAAATATATGAGAACCGTGACCACGCAGATGAAGAGGATGATGGCGTTAACCAGCGCGGGAACATACTCGCCCGGAGGAGCGCCAATATAGGGCTGCATATTCACCCAGGGGAAGCTGGCATAAACCTGCGCTAGTAGGTAGCTGTTGAGCACCGGCCCGATCATGAAACCGGCTCCCCATCCCACCACAAACGCCAGCGCCCACCGGCTCATCCACTCGATAGCCGGAATCATCCGCGTTAGCATTATCAGACCCAGAATGCCGGGCACCAAGAACCAAAAGTCCGGACTCCAGGTCACGTCCGGATCTGGGGCGATGTTTATAAAAACGCGACCAATAAAGTCGGGCAGAACAATCGTCGCCCATACCAGCCAGACCACAAACGCGTTGGCGATACCCACATAAAGGTGCTCTGCGAAGCGGAAGAAGGGATTATCCTTGTAGAGGAACGATAGTATCATCAGGGTTAACCCTGCCGCAATCCACGTACCTATGAAAGTAGCCATCAGGCACGCTCCCTCGCTTCCGCGCGCTTCGCCATCACCGCGCGGAAAAAGGCTATGTTGCCGACAATGATGAATATCACGAGCAGAGCGTGCACAATCGACTGGCTGTTCATTCCGGCCGAGGCGGCGCCTTTCCTCTCTATGAGCTCTTCGTATTCGGCGGCAGCTTTAAGGCCGCCCATAAGGCCGTTTATTTGCCCCGATTGGTAAAACGAGAAGTAATCGGCGAAGGATACCGCGGTACATCCCGCGCCCATAGGATAGCCTCCAGGGGCTGACCCGTACGCTATCCAGGGCCTAACGGTCTCACCCGCTGCGAGGTCCACCAGGTACTTGATGTTTCCCTGAAATTTGGGTGTCCGCTCCAGTATGGGCATATCCGCTGTGGACTTGCCGTTGGCGTCGCTGCGGTACATTTCCTTTATATCGCTGTTGAGCTGGGAAATTACCGCAGGCAGATTGGGCTTGAAGCCCAGCATAACGTAGTCCTCGCCGTCCACCTTGCCCATATCCCCGCCCACGTCGTTCAGCGCCATCACGCCCAATCCGGTTCCGGCCGGCCCGAACAAGTTGATGGCGATGACGTAGAGGTCTTTGCTGAAAGCGTGGCGCAAAACTGCCAGGAGCATCGGGTACAGCTCTGGCTCGCTTGACGGATCGAAGTCCACTGCCACCACAATGGTGTCGCCCGGCTGCAGGTTTTCTATCGTGTTGTAAACACCCAGGACTTCTCTCGTCGGGAGGTTCTCCCAGACATCAAAGGGGAAAATCAGCGGCAGGAATACCGCGAAGGCGATCAGCCCGTAGAGAAGGTAGCGTTCCCAGGAGCGCAGCACTAGTCGCCACCTCCCATGTAGGTCTTCTCCACGCCAAAGATTATGCGCACGCTCGTCGCGATAATGCCCAGAGCCACGCCCAGCACGATGCCGCGAAATCCCGCCGCGTTAGGGACATTCAGCAGCCAGCTCGTCATCTCTTCCATGCGCAAGCTAGACCAAAAGCCTGTTTCCGGCAGCCACGCAGTTAGTGACGTGCCCAGCGGGACGCGCCCCAGCATCACTATTACCGCAGCAACCAGCAATACCGATGCCTCGAGTGTCTTGGCGCGGAAGCTGCGATAGGCCGCGCTGGCGATATAGAACGCGAGGATGGAAAACATCGTGGCCTGCATCGGCACCATCATCCAGAAGAACATCCAGTAAAACGCGCCCTTGCTGTTCTCCAGCCCCCCCCAAGGGTAATAGGCCGCGGAATCCGCCGGCGGCGCTGACCACCAGGGAATCCAGGCAATCATCATCGTGACGAATCCAAGAATTAGCACCCAGGAATATCCGTAACCCGGACGCCTTTTACGTATTTTCGTTATATGCTGGCCGAGGATCGAGTTGATGCCGAGAAGCATCGCAAAAGCGCCGATTATGGTAACAAATACCTTGAGCCGGTCGCCTATATCCTGCATCGGCGCTGCGGGGATGTAGAAGATGATGAGGACAAACATCCCAAGCACAAACGCGATAACAACCGGCAGTTGTCTACGCAAAAACGTCATTGTCAGATGTGCTCGTTAAATAGCTGCATGAAATATTCCATTTTCTCGCCCAGCGCACCAAGCGGATTGACCGGATCGTACAGAACACCGACGAGTAACGCGATGGAGAATAGGAAACCAAGCAGTAACGCGATGATTATGACCGCCTTGGCCATATCGCTCGCTTTAATGCTCCCCAGGAGCTTGGGCTCCCGCGAGATATAGGCGCTGGCGGCGTACAGCTCCTCGCCAATCAGCACATAGTCGCAGGTCGTGATAAAAAACGGGATTTGCACGTTGGAGTCGGTACCGGCAATCTGGATGGCACCGGTGGACTGGCCCACCTCGCCCAGCAGCAGGCTCTCAGCATAGTAGAAGCCGAAAAAGAAGTTGGCCGCCGGGCGTTCACGTACCATCATCCCATTAACCGCCGCAACGTAGCTGAACTGGTCGTTGGTGATGAAGAATATATTGTCGGAATTGTAAGCGTCAGGCCGGCCCTCCTCGTAATAAGCCTCGCGCACAGTTTCCTGGCACACGCTCATTACGATAGGGTCAAAGCACGGCACCTTTATCTGGCTCTCATAGTTGGCCACGTGCCGGGCAACGTGCCCCAGCAGGTTGGTGGCGGCGATGGTGGAGACCGTTGTCATCGGGTCAAGGCCGCACAGGTAGAATATGGGGCGTCCCATCTCAGTGGCGCGTCCGATGGCTTCGTCCACCGCATCAAGACCGGCGATACGACGAATATAGAAGTCCCGTCGCCGCGCCGTCTCGATAAAGAAGAGAATCACCACGAGGAATATCGCGGCCATGGCCATGTTGTTGAACTTCGACCAATCGAACCATTGGGTAACCGGCTTCGCATGCAGCACGGGATCGAAAAGCCGGACAGCCCCGTCGGTGGTAACACCCAGCTTGAAGTACAGCTCATCCCAGTCATACTCGTGCATCACCGGCTCAGGCCCTGCCGCCTTCCCCTCATCCAGCAGCTTGTTATAGCTTTTAAGCTCCTGCTTATAGGCCCCTTCGGCCGCAGCATCGAACGCGGTAAGATCAATGATGATGAACTGATAGTTTCTAAGCGACCGGCTGTAAGGAAAATACTGGAGCCGGTCGCTTATAAAATTCTCGTCCAGACCGATGGACCTGAAGTCGAACGGCAACGGCTCGTAAGGTGCCGACGCCCCCTCTGAGAAGTGAACCGTGTAGCGTACGTCCTCCGGCGCGCTCGGCGAGCACCGCCACGTAATCACTATGGAGGTGCCATCGTCGTTGGGGAGGTCCCGCGCTTCTATCTCCGCCGGCGGCTCGAATTCCAGCAGAACGGGCGGTGTAATCGGCGGAGGCTCCCTGTCCGCCGGGGATGCCACTGCAACGTCAGGCTGTGCGGCAAAAACCGGGGAAGTCAGCGCGTAAGCGGCAAAGAAAACCGCTGCATAAAAGTGTTTTCTCAGTCTCTCCCCGACCAAAATACCTCCCGGCGTGAGGTTGGCTGATTATACGCCCCATACTCTAACGCGTCAATGAGATACGGCTGCGTTTAGCCGAATCAAACCTCTGGCGTAACCACAACCGCCACCTTTAGCGCGCCTTCGCCCAGCGCTTCTTCGTCATCGCTCACGTTGAGCTTCAGCACCGCATCATAGTGGCAGTAAGTGCACCAGCCTTCGTCCGTGCTGCAATAATAGACGTCCACCGAAACAGGGATCGCCAGCTCGCCGAGAGTGCAATCACTGCCGAGCTTCATTTTGATTCTCGCCGCGACCGTCGTCTGGTCATGACCGCTTTTGGCCTCCTCGGCGACCAATTCTTTCCGCGTCCAGGAGTATTCCAGCGGCTTTATCGTAACAGGCAGTTTCGCGACCTTCTTTTTATCGAAGCTGACCGCAGCCAGCGGATCTTCCCCAAGGTGGAAACCGGGAGGCGCTACAAAGAAAAACTCGAAAGTAACTTCGGCCCCCGGCTTGAAACAGACTTTTCCCTTTTTAACTGGCTCCGCATTTCGATCGGCAAGGTCAGCAAGCACAGCCGTTCCCAGCAGCGGAATAATCCATATTAGCGCGAGAGCTGCTCCGGCAAGGTGCAGCAAACGGTTGTTGCATTTCCGGATATCGGTCATTACGTCTCCTGATTAATACAAACGGCACATGCAAAGCGTGACCGGTCGTCGACGGATCGCGCAACAGGGCCGGCATAAGCACAATTACCCTTATTCGATTGATGGGCCAGTTTTGACGCGGAGATCACGGTAAATCGACGCGTCGCCGAAATACGCGAACACAGCTTGATCGGCAGAGAACGGGTCGCACGAGTGCCGGACCGGCACGGCCTGGTCATCGTAGAAGGAGTATACATATAAATCCGTACCCCAACCCTCAACAAACGCCACACTATCCGTTGTCCACATACCGCCAGAGTCGTATTCTGTAAGGTAACTGATGAACACCCCGTACTCGGTTCGCCACTGCGACATCGTCAGCGAGGCATTAGCGTTAGGCGTAAAATCTTCCATGATATAGTCGTCAATCGGGCCGTACCAGCGAAGTATATAGCCCGTACCTGTGCCTTCCAGATCCGCCAGGGTTACGCAGTAGTGCATATTCTCGTCTAACGTCAAGGTTACTCCCGCGTTCATTCCGCTAGTTGCGGAAAAGCCCTTACTCAGCCCGCTCCTTTCCTCCCATACCGTAAGCTCATTGTCCGGGCTGTCCAGATACGCTGCCACAACAACTTCTCCGTCGTGCCTTACAGCCATATCGTACTGGGTGATAACCGAGGCGCATGACATCACCATGGATTGGTCACGCGAGGCCATACCATCCTCTGATTTGATTAGCCAGAGCTGCCAGGGGTTATCGGCCCGCGCAGCGACTATGTTTATGTCAAGAGCGGAGTTAAGCCCAAGCGCTATCCTGGGTGCAGTCGTAACGCCTCCGCCAACAAACACCGACTGAGGTGCGTCGAACTCACCAAAAGAGCCGCTCACGTACATCACGGCATCGCCTTTAAGGTATGCGATATGGAAATCGTCATAGGCGTCAACCGCTATCGTCGCGTGCCCCATAGTCCCGGATGTGGCAGAGTCGATAAGCTCGTATTCCCACCCAAAGAACTCGAGCGGAGCGAATGGTCCAGGGCCAGATGACGTCGGTCGGCCCATCCACAAAGTCCGCTCGCCGGTTACCGGATTAATATCTCCGAAAACTACGTGCGGAACACCGTTTGAGTCGAACACAACGGCGCGGTTAGACAAATCGTATCCCGGTGTAGCGAAACCGTCCGCCAAGTCATACCACATAACCTCTTCAGCCAAACCGATTAGAGCTACGTCTCTCATATCAGGATCGTATACCGACAGCGCCACAATCTCATAAAGGCTTGTGCACGCACCGCCGCGACCAACATGCTCAACCCTGTGGCCGTCCGGGATCGGTTCGGTATCTAAGTCCCATTCGCCAAGCTCGTAGTTAAAGTAGGCCCCGAAGATGCTGTCCTGTCCCTCGTTGCCAATGGCATACTGCTCGCCCGTGCTTTCGTCAATACACAAATCCAAGACCGCGCCATAATGATCACCCTCGGCGGTAATCTCCATCGTGGACCAGCCATCGCCGTAATACGACCAGTATACGCCGCTATCGGTTGACCAGAGAATATAAGGCTCAGCGGATGAATGGCGCCAGCGGAAGACCGTTTCGGTAACAGGCTCTTCCAAATACTCAATTGTATCACACGCCCAGAGGTCAAGGTCGTTGCTCCCGCAGGCGCGAACCTCCCAGTGTACGCTTTCGAATTCGCTGTACACGCCAAACGACACGCCAACGTAGTATTCGGTATCCCCGACAGCGCTTGGAGCCCGTATCGGGGGCGGGCCGGGCGGCAGCTGTTCGGGCTCCTGGCAAACATCGAGCGAGCAGTAATAGCCTACAAGTTCGTTATAGGCACCGTCAGCCGTGTGTACAACATCAGTTGTCCAGCCGCTTGCGCCATCAAGCATGTAGCCGCACATAACTTCGTCAAGCTCATTGCTCCAGACGAGAATGCGGTCAATCCCGCCAGCGCCGTCGTCGAGCACTACCATATCAAGATAGGCGCCGGGATTGTCCGTGGAGCCTTCGCTGTAAACAAGCTCGTCCGTTACGCTGCCGTCATCCCAGGTTCCATAGCGCACTTCACCTTTCCAGCCGTATGTCTGATATGCGAAGTGAACCACCCCGCTGGAGTCAACAGCCACGCGCGGGAAACGAATCTCATTGTAGCTCGATACAAGCTCATCTATCGCCAGATCTCCGTCGTTATTATAAGCCAGGTATAGATACGAGGATCCTCCGGTTGCGTTGGATTGAGTGAAAACTACGTAGAAGTTGCTATATATGCCCAAAGCCACATCGGAGTACTCGCCCATCACGCGGCCCGCGATGATTCCTTCTTCAAAGTCTGCCACCGATGCTGGCAATGTATGATATAAGTAGTGGTTGCTCTCATAGATAGTGCCACCGTCGTCAACCACAACATAAACCTCGCCAATACGTGAAGCTCCAGCCGGGATCGTTAGACTCAAAACCTCCCTAGAGAAATACTGCAAGTCTGTGCCTGCAACCTGAACCCCGTTGAACCACACAACTACATCGTCCTGGCTATCTCCAAAGTTGAAGCCAACAATCTCCACATTTGTCCCTTCGTCGGGGATGCCCGGCACACCATACCCCGGATATATCTGCTGAATAAACGGCGCACTGGTCGGCAATATTTCGCAGTAATAAGGATTCGTAATTTCGCTCTTTATGAGGAGCTCAAGCTTGACCAGGCCTTCCGGCACATCAACAGGCAAAGTGGCTATTACGTGATCATCGGACCAGTAGCTGAATATGCCACCATAAGGTATGTCATCTAGCATTAGCCTGTTCATTCCGTCAGGCGCTCCAAAGTTTGCGCCGAAGATTTCTATCTCGCCGCCAGCTACAGCAGGATCCGGCGTGACTGAGAGTATATAAGGCGACGTGCAGGTAAAATCGCTAGCGGTTTCCTG
Organism: bacterium; assembly: GCA_029932365.1. Taxonomy (GTDB): domain Bacteria; phylum 4484-113; class 4484-113; order 4484-113; family 4484-113; genus JAGGTK01. The sequence goes on from JAOZQG010000008.1 coordinate 19,543, forward strand.
CGGCGTGTTGTCGGACACAACCGTAATAGGCCCCACTGTGGCTCCGAGCGGGACATAGGCCTCTATTTGGGAACTATTCCATGACAGTATGTTTGCCTGAACATTATCTTCGTAGAGCGCGCTGGGGCCTTTGTCATTCTTTACGCCTGTAAAGTATACTGCGTCCGTCTGGTCATTAAACTGGCCGAATTGCTTGCCCGTTATCCTGACGATGGTCCCCACGGGTCCCTGCAAAGGCGAGAATCCGTCTATCGTGAAGGACGATATCGTTATGCTCTTTTGGCTGGAAAGCCGACTCTCATCCTCACCCAAGTCGACGGCTGTGACACGATAGTAGTATGTCACCCCCACCCGTGCCGCGAAAAGGTCTTCAAACAGAATTGTCGATACACTTTCATCCGGCTGGGGAATGAGAGCCCCACCATTGACGCGAAGCGCTGGATCGGCCTCTGTTATCGGTTCAGTGTTACGATAGAGGTAATAACCCGCCACATCCGGCTCGTTAACCCGCCGCCAGTACGCTTTCACTCCCGCAGGAGCGCCCGAGGCGTCCTTCAGCATAACAAGGTCGAGTCCGTCCGCGAGCGCGTCTGATCCTTCCGTGCTTTGGGTAACTTCAGGCAAGATTACCCCCGATGTACGATGCCCGCTCCCACCACATGAAAGAGAGACAATGAGCAGAGCCATCGCGATCAGAACTGCCGCGGTTCTCCGCAAACCGAGATTGCATCCATAACGTCCTTTCATGTTTACTTCACCCCTACCGGCTTGCCACACAACTTCGTAACGCGGAACCCAGAGGCTAACGAATGACCGTGGAGCCCCTTACGGATCCTGTATTCGAACTCTTTATACACGTTGAAACGCGACCCTATCCCAGGGCCCTCCAGACATTTTCATTACAGCTGTTCCAGACCATAAAGATCAGGAGTGCTCGGGAATACGACGAATGGCACTCCGTTGCTTAGCGATCCGTGGTGGAATACCCGTATGGCACCATCGTTTCCTTGCGCTGGTACGGTCGCTGTAATCTGGTTGTCCGTCCAGCTGGTTACTCCCATGGGAATCGCGCCCAAAAATATTACTGACCCCGGCACATATGCACCGAAGTTCTCACCGCTTATCCGGACCATTTGCCCCCGAGATCCTGATGCAGGCTCAACGCTTGTTATCACCGGAGGGTCATCTACAAGGAAATAGCCTACATCAAAATGCCATCCGTTGCTCGTCATTCCATCATGTATCACCACTATGTCGCCCGAAGTGGCATAATGCGGGATCTCGGCTTCGATTGTGTCATCCTGCCACGAGTGGATTATTAAATGCTGGTATCCAAGTGACACTCTATCCCCGGCAAGCTGCGTCGCGCCGAAATTAAGCCCTAGTATTGTAACAACCGTCCCAACCGGACCCCTGCTCGGGGAAAGCAGAAGAATCATCGGAGGCTGCTTCTCCTGGCCTGGTTCAATTATGTTGAAGAACATTCCGTCACTGGTATAAGACCTTCCTTGATCTAAGCGTGTGACAAACACATCGCCATCTACTGCAGTATCAGGTACAACAACGTCTATGTACGTGTCATGCCAGTCAAGAACCTCGGCCTTAACGTCCGGCGAGAACGTCACGACTTCGCCTTCACTTTGTACGAATCCGAAGTCAACGCCAAAGACCGTGACCGTCTCACCAACCTCCGCCTGCGGCGGGTATATTGAATAAATCACAGGGATCGGCGCTTCCACTACCACAATATTCATTACCAACGAATACGCATAGCGCCGAATGCCTTCAAACAACTCAAAAGCTTCCACCCTCGCCGGATATGTGCCCGCTTCATCATAGTGATGTATAAGAACCGGCTCATCAGCTAGGTTCATGTTTATTCTGGTACCGTCGCCGCAGTCCAGAATAACCGTCGCATTAGGGCCGAGACCGTCTGCTGCTACTTCAAAGGAGACCGTCATCGGGGCGTAGCCGAAGCTTGGCAGCGCGCTCAGATGAACGCGCCTTAGGTCAACCACGAAGTCGTCGGAAACCTGATCCATCACGGCGTCAGTCAACGTTAACGAGCCCGAATAGATTCCCGCTTCCGCGAACTCGTGAATAGGGTCGCGCTCGTCAGTCTCGTAGCCATCAGAAAAATCCCAGTCCCAGACGAATGGAGGGACGCCTCCATGCACCGTCGGAAGGAAGTGCCGCACCAATGGAGCACCGGCTTCCGTCGGAAACACGTGCACTTCCACTGACTCAAGGGGTAAGTACTCACTAGTTGCCTTAATAATCGTAGAGAAGCCTGGAGATACTGAGCCTGCGGCGTCTTCTCCGTGCACGGATACTTCGTATTCCCCAACTTCGTAAAAGGTGTGGGTTACATCAGATCCGGTGAATTCGCCGGTACCGTCATCGAAATCCCATATATATTCTATCGGCTGTACTCCGCCGAAAGAATATACGTGGAAGTTCACCGTTAGCGGTATCGGTCCGTCCCCAACATCGGCGAAGCCATAGCATAAAAATGCGTCAGACGGCCGCGCAATCAGTGTATTCTCCGCGACGATGAAAAATCCAAAGACATTGGTGTCAAAAGAAACGCTCCCGTCATCTTGGACATATCCATCATCGATAGGAATGCAGCGCCGCGAGGCGCCCACACGGAACAGGAATAAACGCGTTCCCGACGGCAGGTCCTCTTCCGGAACGAGACGGATACGGGCGGGAAGGTCAAATGTGGCGTCTTCCGGCCGTATTACAAACGCCTCGATTGCTCGGAAAGAATCAGGCAAATCACTGGGCGCGCGCCCACCAGCCAGCGCCTCCTCAAGGGTTAGTCTCTCAAAGGACACATCGGCCGGACTGATATCGGCTCCCGGCGGCAACGTAATGCTGAATTCAATCTCTGGAAGAGGAACGCGCTGCACTTCTGCAGGGGTAATCTGCTTCCCTCCCCCGCAGCTGGCAAGCAGAACGATAACTGTAAGAGCAATCAAGCTCGCAATAATTCTTGGGAAAATCCCTCTCATAATTTCCGTCCCCTCGCACGGTTTACGCGAATAAATCTGGACACGCCGTACCGGCACCTATATTATACCTTATATAGGCGCACACTACGCAAGCGACATCCCTATTTCTGCGCTAATATCCATCGCAGCTTGGCTCATGTAAGCCGGTACTTTTGAGAGGAATGCCTACAACTTAGCTCGGGTCATTTGAAAAACGCGAGATACCAGTCCATGATCCGCTGTGCGAAAAAGACCGATACTATCGCGCCGAGCGCCAGATATGGGCCGAAGGGGATCTGAATCCGCGTCCTATACTTCCGGCGAAAAAGCAGATATACGGCGTAAATCGCGGCCACTATACCGCCTGCGACAAACGAGAGCATTGCCACAACGATTAGCTGCTGCCAGCCATACACCGCTCCCATACCAACGGCGAGCTTCACATCCCCGATGCCGAATCCGCCGATTGCCATGGCGAAAATGAGGAAGAATATCGATAGCGCAAACATGCCGATAAGGCTGCTCAGCCACCCCGGGCTGAAACCAGGACGCAGGAATAAGACGCCCAGCCAGCCTATGGCGAATAACGCGACGCTAAGCTGGTCGGGGATAATCTGATGCTCAAAGTCTATTACCAAAACCAGGAAGAAAATGCTCACGACGGCGATGGCAAACGCGTCGTGAATCGGGTTTACCCGACCGACCGGAACGTTAGTATCTCCCCACAAGCTGCCCAGAAACGGTATCCCCGCGAGTATAAGTCCTCCGACTAGTTCCACCAGGGGATACCTGATGCTAATAGGGGCGCCGCAGTACCTGCATTTAGCGCGTAGAATTACGTAAGATAACAGCGGGATGTTATCGTACCAGCGGATGTGCTTTTTGCAGTGCGGGCAATAACTGCCAGGCGAGACAACGGACAGGTCGCGTGGCAGACGGTAGATGAGAACGTTGAAAAAGCTGCCGAACGCCAGCCCGAAAACGAAGAGCACGACATACTTGAGGGCCTCCATCAAGCCTATTTTAGCAGAGCAGCTCGTTTCAGCACCGTCTCCCGAACTCAGTCTTTACAGTAAACATACACGCCCATATAATGCTTTTACGGGCCGAAGTGGCGGAATGGCAGACGCAGCAGACTCAAAATCTGCCGGGGGCAACCCCGTGGGGGTTCGAATCCCCCCTTCGGCAGAGTCTTTTTTCCCAGAAAGCTAATTCAAAACGCTTCAGCGTAATGCACCATTCACTGCACCAATGCAGGTATTACACAGTAGGTAAACACTCTGAGTGTTATAATGACCCCGGTGATGAAATGAACGTATCCGGAAACGGAAAGCGCTATCAAATAGAACACTCCATCTCCGACCGGGAGATGCGGGAACTCGCGGCGCGAGAACGGGTATCAGTGGAATTCCTACAGGAATCACTTGCGCACGGAGCGTTAATAATCCCACGCAACGTAAACCACTCGCATGTGCGTCCGACTGCAATCGGCCCGGGCGTGACGACCAAGGTTAACGCCAATCTCGGCAACTCGAAGCTGGCATCTGGCTGGGAAGAGGAAATCCACAAGCTGGATGTCGCCGTGCGGGCCGGCGCCGACACTGCAATGGACCTATCCACCGGGGGCGACCTCAAGCGGATTCGGCAGGAAATACTCAAGGAAAGCCCGGTGCCCATCGGCACCGTTCCCGTCTACGAAGTTGCATGCCGCGCCGAGGAAATGGGGCTGCCAAACGGCTTCCTCGACACTCCCCGTGAGCTGTTCTTCGAGGTAGTCGAAGAGCAGGCCGAACAGGGGGTAGATTACTTCACGCTTCATGCGGGAGTCACGCGCAAAGCGCTGGAAGTATTGGATGGCGGCCACCGTCTGGCCGGCATTGTATCGCGCGGCGGCGCCCTCATAGCCAACTGGATGCGCCACAACCACCGGGAGAATCCCTATTTTGAGGATTTCGACCGCCTCTGCGAAATTTTAAAGAACTACACGGGAACGTTTAGTCTGGGCGACGGCCTGCGACCCGGTTGCATAGCCGACGCGAGCGACGACACACAGTTTTCAGAGCTTTTCGTGCTGGGCGACCTGACCCTTAAAGCCTGGAAGCACGGCGTACAAGTTATGATTGAAGGTCCGGGCCACATCCCGCTGGATCAGATAGAGATGAACGTGCGCCTGCAGAAACGCGTGTGCCACAATGCGCCTTTTTACGTGCTGGGGCCGCTGGTAACCGATGTTGCGCCCGGCTATGACCACATCACAGGAGCTATCGGTGCAGCCGTAGCCGCCGCCGCAGGAGCGGACCTGTTGTGCTACGTAACTCCTTCAGAGCATCTGGCGCTTCCCGACGCCCGCGACGTTCACGAAGGCGTAATCGCATTCCGCATAGCCGCGCATTCGGCGGACCTGGCCAAAGGTGTACCTGGTGCAAGAGAATGGGACGATACAATCTCGCAAGCGCGCAGAGATTTCAGATGGACGGACCAGATTCGCCTGGCAATGGACCCCGTACGCGCTCGGGAATACCGGGAACGCGATGCAATACCCCTGAACTACGAAGGCTGCACGATGTGCGGTGAGCTGTGCTCGATGCGCAAACGGAAAGCCGGCCAAACGGCCGACCAAACCCGCAAAGGAGATGAAATACTGTAGCGCCGATCAGGCGCCGCAACGCTACCGGGAGCCCGAGGAGTGCCATTAGTTAACGAAGTTGTAGCATTAGTTGTGGTAATCGTCTGCGCCCTGTATCTCGGGCGCAAGAGAGGATTCGCCACGCGAAACCGTGAATACCTCCCCATGGTCTTTTCCTTCGTCTTTGTTTGCGTCGCGCTAGTCGCGGCGAATCTGAAGCCGCATTTGTGCGAAGATGTCTTTGAAGTCATCAAACACTGGGCGCTCGCTTTTGCCGGATTAGCTTTGGCCTGGCAAGCGCTAAGTCTTCAGGGAATCGGCAAAGAGGAACAGCAATGACCGCCTTTGCAGTTCCCGCTGACGGAATCGCCACTGTGGCTGCTATCGCAGCGGTATTCGCGCTCATCGCCTATCGCGGCGGCATTGTGAAAAATGCGCAGACCGTCCTGATTCTCGTCCTGGCGGTTATCTACTTATTCATAGGTCTATCCAACTTGCTAGAAAATTCAGGATTCCTGAGGAGAATGGACGTTTATGAGAGCAGCTTTATGCTGCTCGGCGCAGCAGTGTTTCTGCTCTTTTTCTATGCCGTTGATGTTGAGAGGGAATCTGCTGCTCATCAGGAACGCGTTGAACACGAGAGACGTTCGTCCCGCGCAATGGCGCTGGCCAGGGACCGAATGGTTCGGTTTCTTGATTCAATACCCGATCCAATTTTAGTAATAACACCAGAGAAAACCGTGGCTTTCGCTAATCGCGCGTTTAAAACTACTCTCCTTCCAGAGCCCGACTGCGAGCGTTCCCTGAAAAACCTTCCTTTGAGCGAACTACCGACAGTAGCTCGCAGCATCGTTGCCCGATGCCCGTTGCAGGAGCTGTCCGCCAGAGGAGAGCCGGTCACCAGGTCGCTAAGGCTCCCCGATAAAGGCATAGGTGGAATCGTGTACCAGGTAAACGCCATGCCGCTGAAATCCCCTGACGGGAGCCTTACCGAGGTCTTCTACCAAGTCTGCGACATAACACCGGAAAGCCGGATGCTTGATGCCACTTTTCTAGAACGAAGGTCTCGTTCAGTGCTAACTGTGGTATCGCGCGTCACCCACGAGATTAACAATATTCTCGGAGGAATAGGCGGAGTTGCCCAGCTGCTTAGAACCGGAGACTTCCCACCTGACGAAGTTGCCGATTACATGGGCAAAGTCTCCGAACTTGTGGGCCGCGGCACTAAATTGATAAGCGACCTGTCAGGCATTCCCGATGGAAAAACCAGTCATGCTACAACTCCTCTCGCAGAACTTATACCGAGAGTAGAAAAGACACTAACCGAAGTCCTGCCGCCCGGCATCCGGCTGCGGGTGGCCGTCGCAGAGAACTTGCATCCGGTAGAAGTTGATCCAGACGAAATGAAGGTCGCGGTGTGTAATCTTGCGATGAACGCCGCCGAGGCGAGCCTTCCGGGCGGAACCGTTGTCATTGAAGCAGAAAACGTGCAGCTCGGTCCGGACAACCTGCCAGCACATTGCGCGACGGACGAACGCGACTTCGTTCGCATCGCTGTCGTGGATAGCGGCAGGGGTATCCATAGCGACGAGCAGCAACGCGTTTTCGAGCCGTTCTTTACCACCAAAGGAATGCACAAGGGCATGGGATTGCCGGTCGCTTCTCTTATCGCAGAGCGCCACCAGGGCTTTTTACGCCTGGAAAAAAGCGATGAACTGGGCTCAGTTTTTGCTGTTTATCTCCCAGCCTTAGCTAAGGCAGATTCGGTAGCCACTATCGAGGACACGGCACCTGAAGAGGACGCGCCAGATCTGAATGTGCCTAGTGAGCCATTCGGGCAGTAGCCTTCATCAGTTGCTGCGTCCTTATTGGCCGTTTGTCTTCCACACTCCCTGAAGGAAATCAGCGGTTCCCCAAGCGCTTACGGACATAACTGAATATGCTGAATATTATCCCACAGGTGAAAACGGGTATGTAGTTGCGTTCGCCCTTTTATCGCGTATAATATCGGTGTCCACACCAAGGATACCGGACCGAGATTATTGCCCTTCGCCGATAAAGCTGTACCGCTCTACGGCGTTTGTGTCAGCGGGCAAAACGAAAAAGCTCCTGCCCGATGGCGACATTTGAACTGCTAGGACTTCTTTGCGGACAAGCTCCTTGGCTCTTGTTAACGTGCTTATGAGCCACAGGCTGCGCCTGACACCATCGGAAGTCGTCAGCACTATCACCCATTCGCCGCCAGACGAAAGCCCTAACCACTCGGGATTACTGTAGAGAGGGATGGAATGACCTATAGTATCCAAAGATTCTCCCATCTCCAAAATCTCCAGGCGGCAAGTCGGCGCAGGCTCATCGCCCATTGCAACATGGCTTACTGCCCGCCTGACCAGAGCTAAACGATTCCCCGCAGCCGCCGCTATTATCGTTCGACCACTTCCTGGAATAACTGACACTTTGCCTGTATCCAGGTCTAGCCAGGCAAGCTCATATGTAGAGAGCTGAGCCTGCGGCCTGAAGAAGCCGCACACGAGCAGTCTCTTTTCCTCCGCAGTCGGAAGCACTGCACGAATAATGGCGAATTTGCGATCAGGCACAAGTTCGGAAAGCTCCTGCTGCTTCGGGTTGAATACGATCAAAGGCGTTATACCGCCTGCGCCACTAACAATATGCGAATAAAAATAGGCGCTTCCTTGGTGAAAAGCAACACCGTCGGCCAAAAAGTCTTCCGGAATGCCCAGCTTGTAGCGGGTAAGATACGGCGCAGCGGACACATTCAGCGCTACCGGGGTGACATTTCGCGAATCCGACAGAAGTATGAGCAGACCGGAGGCGGGGTCCAGATTCAGCGAGAAGCTGGAAGCATTCGCGTCTTCCCCTGTTAGTCGTGAGAGGTATGTGTGCGAAACCAGCTTGGTAACAGCCCCCCCAGCGAAATCGAGGCTAAACACGCTAAACCCGTCCGGCATCGCGCCGAGGACTAAAACCTCGTCCTCTCCCGCCGGCACAAAATCTACGATCGCGCCCCCGCCAAACTCAATGGAGCGTGTAAAGGTGACGGATTCAGCGGCCGTCGTTACCCGGACGGGGATTATTAAAACGATGAGAGCTAGCAGGATCGCGCACGTTAGTTTTAGCAGAGCAGGGGTCCTAGCCGAACAGCGAGGGCAACCGCCAATAACGCACCGTTCACGAATCAGCGATACCCCCACCTGACCCCCTTATATCCTGAGAAGACGTCTAGGCCTTCTTTTGCTCGATAACCTTGACCACGTCTCCAACCGTCTTAAACTGCTCGGTGTCGGTATCCTCAAAAGTAACCGAGAAAGTATCCTCGATACTCATCACGAGGTCGGCCAGGTCGAGCGAATCAGCATTAAGGTCTTCAACGAACCTCGACTCCATCGTTACCGACGAAGCGTCTATGCTGAGCTTGTTTGCGATGATATCTTTTAGTTGTTCGGCAACGGATGCATCCATCAGTAAACCCCCAGGTGTGTTCTGCGATTATTCTTCTTCCTCTTCGCCCTTGGACTTGGCCTTCACAACATAGGCCTGTTTACCGGCGTAATACCCGCATGAGGGGCAGGCGTAGTGGGAAGGTTTAAGCGCGTGACAGCGAGGGCACCGCGCCAGCGAGACCCGCTCCGCCCGAGCGAAGAATGTCGCCGCCTTCCTGCTTCTGGTACGACTGCGTCTTGTTTTGTATTTCGGTTGTGGCATCCAAGCTCCAAGTGCGAGGCATCTATTTTATGGACTTCCCAACGGCAAGTCAATACGCTTAGCAGGGATGCCTTTGACTGTGCTAGAATTCGGGCAGCACATGAGCCAAATAACATCGGCCCATCTTACAGGTGATTTTAAATGCGCATGATGGAACGCATCCGGACGAAGATGAGGGTGTTTTTCCTCACGTTCGCCATCATCTTCGTCGCCTCAGTATTCGCCGGTCTCGGCGTGGGCTTCTTCGGCAGTCCGATAAGGCGCCCTGGCACGACCGCGACGAACGTCAGCTACCGCACCCTAGTGCCGGGCGTTACTGCGGTAGCCAGCATTAACGAAGAAGACATAGATATTGCGACTTTCAATAAGCGTTTGCAAATGCACCGTCAGCAGATGCGCGAGGCGACTAGCGTTAGCAACGACCCATTCCAGCAATACAAACTGTGGTCGGAGACCGTGGAAGCCCTCTTCACCGAGTACACTCTAATCAGATACGCGCGGGAGAAGGGGCTGGGCGTTGCCGAATCCGAAATCCGCGAGGAGATAGATCGCCGGCTGGAGATGATGTATCCCTCGCAGGCTTCTGAAGAACAGAGCGGCTCGGTGCTGGGAGAGATTAGCCGGCGTTTCCGCAGCAGCGCTGAGCATGAAAAAGCCCTTAACGAATACCTGCAGACCCTGGGAGTAACGCTCCCGATGCTCAAGCAGGAAATGCGCCAGGAATTGCTCAGAACCAAGGCTGTAGAGCATATCTCGGAATTGGAAAAGGCCAAAAAGGAGGCCGACGCCCAAGACCGACTCGAAAAAATCCAGGCAGCCCTGGAGGCTGGCGAGGACTTTGGCGACCTGGCGGAAAAATACTCCGACGACACCGGTTCGCGAGATAAGGGCGGAATTCTCGACCAGATGATCCCCCGCGGCTTCTTCGACAAGGCATTCGATGCGGTTGTATATGATATGAACGTTGGCGACATTTCAGACCCCATCGAGACTGAATTCGGCTATCAGATTGTGAAAGTCCTGGACAAAAAGGCCGCCGAAGGCCCCGCCTGGGAAGCCGCCAAACCCGGGCTTATAAAGAGGGTTCAGCAGCAGAAAGGCGAGGATTACGAGCCAACCGAGGAGGAACTCAAGGCGCTATACGAGGAGGTCAAGATCCAGCACATCACCCTCCAGACTATCGCTCAACGAGAGACCTACGGGCGAATTTACTGGATGACATTTGCGGCAGATCGTAAAATATACGATCCCATGATACTCGCCTGGCGGGCGGTTAACACCGAGCCGCTATGCTTCCCTGAACTCAAGGACACCACGATGGAGCAGATTGCGCGCGACAGCCTGCTCGAAGACGGCGCCGACCTCTCCGACCTGCAAGATAAAGCGCGCGAATTCCAGCGGGTTAAGCTTCTGCGATACCAGCGGGCCTACGGCGACCCCCCGGAGGAGTTCCGACCGCAATTCGCCGAGTATGAACTTGAATATGGCGTCGAATACGCGCAGAACGAAGCACCTGAATACCCGGAACTTGACCCACTCTATCCTCTCGCCGCCGGACTGGCGAAGCAGGCGATAAAGCTCAACAAGGACATGGCCAACAACCATTACGCTCTCGCTGCCATCTACGACGAATGGCTGGACAGCAGCAAGGCACGCGAGATGTTCCCCATAGACGTCGAAAAGGCGAGAACGGAGATAGAAAGCGAATTGAATACGTGCCTGGATCTCTACGAATTCGACGGCTACTACTATGCACTGGCGGGCAAAAACTACGCCGAATGGGTGAAACCCGACAGCGCGCGCGAGATGCTGGCAAAAGCCGAAAAGTACGCTCCCGGCGATATCGACCTGCTGAAGATGCTGACCGGTGCGTATCGGCTAAATGGCGACGACGAAAAGGCTGACGAATTCCAAAAAGCCCTTTTAGAAGAGCAGCGTAGGCGCCGTGGACAGCAGGGGGGCTGGGCGAAAATAGACTAGCCGCCCGCGCTCGCCGATGGCCCTTCCACAGGAATTCGATAGGCTCCACTTCGGAACCGCCGGAGTACCCCACGCGGAGAACGAAGGCGTTGACTATCCCGCCGGCCTGGCGCAACTTGCGGACGCCGGATTATCCGCCTTGGAACTGGAGTTTGTGCGCCAGGTGCACCTTGACCTCGAAGACGCCGCCGAAGTGGGTAAGTTAGCCGCCCGAAACGGCATTCATCTGAGTGCCCATGCGCCGTATTACGTAAACATGGCAAGCCTGGACCGTCCCAAAGTCCACGCCAGCATCAGCCGTATCGCCAAGGCCGCAAAAGTGCTGCATGCAGCAGGCGGGCACTCAGTGGTATTTCATGCGGCCTTCTATCAGGGAAGGCCGGCGGATGAAGTCTACACTCTGGTAGCGAGAGCATTTGAGGAACTGGAAGGTACCCTTGCAAAAGCTGAGGTCGCGGTCTGGATACGCCCGGAGCTAACGGGCAAGCCTACACAGTTCGGCGACATCAACGAGCTGATTCGGCTGTCACAGGAGTTCGAGACGGTCTTGCCGTGCATCGACTTCTCGCATCTGCACGCCAGAACGAACGGTGCATACAACTCGGTTGAGGAATGGAAGGAGCTTCTCGACTTGATTGAAAGCGGTGTTCCAAAGGAGAAACGAGTGATGCGTCGGATGCATATGCATCTTTCGGGAATCGAGTACGGCCCCAAAGGCGAGCTCCGGCATCTACCGTTCGCGGAAAGCGATATCTATTATGCTGAGCTTCTGCATTTACTGAAGAAGCGCGGTGTCTGCGGCACGCTGATATGTGAAAGCCCGCAAGATGTGCTCGCAAGCGATGCACGTCTACTGAAAAAAACGTACGACAGCGCTTGAACGGTCTGCCGCACGCTTAGTCCTCCATAATCTCCTTTTCCTTGCTGCCCAGCAATTCCTCCAGCTCGCCGATTTTCTCGTCAAGCACCTTGCTGACTTCATCCATGAAGTAGTGGTACTCGTCCTTGCCAAGCTCCTTGTCCTTCTCCAATTTTTTCAAGGAGTCGTTGGCGTCCCGGCGGATGTTCCGCAGGGCAACGCGCCCTTCCTCGGCGACTTTTTGCACAACTTTGAGGACATCCCGCCGCCGTTCTTCAGTCAGCGCGGGAATATTTATGCGGACGACGTTACCGTCGCTTGCCGGATTCAGACCCAGCTCCTGACTGCTAAGCGCCTTCTCGATGTTTTTAACAGTGCCTTTGTCGTAAGGAACAATGAGAATCGTCGCTGCATCCGGCGTCGTGATGTTTGCGATATTACGCAACGGCATCCGGTCTTCATACACTTCGATTAACACGTGGTCTACCAGGCCGACCGAGGCGCGGCCGGCGCGTATGTGCGACAGCTCCTCAACGAACCTGCGCACTGTGACTCCCATCCTCTCTTTTGCGTCGTCCAGAATCTCTTGTCCTTTCTCCATGATCCCCTCCTTGCGGTAAACATATCAGGGCCCCGATTATACCACTTGAACCAGTGCAGTGTTTCACACAAGGACATCACCTGGGACCACGACAGCATGGAAAACAGGCACCTGTCTTAGTTTTCCGAATGGTATAATCTTCTAAGTGCTGTCCTCTAAACTTCGTATTCCATCTCGACCAGGCAATGGGCGCTTAGGGCACTAGCATGGAGCTTGCATTTGACTTTGCCAATTTAGGTTCTGAGGCGGTTGGCGCGAGCGGAGTGACCCCCGACGCGCGGGACACACTGCTGCCGAAAGCGCAAAGCGCACTTCAGATATTGCAGGAAAATCCTCACGGGTGGCCGCTCGGATGGCTCAACCTTGCGGACCGCCGCAGTGAGCTGGACGGAGTACTGGACGTTCTATCTCAAGTAGCGGACGCCGACGCAATGATTGCCATCGGTATGGGCGGCAGCATTGTCGGCACCCGGGCGCTGGCCGCGCTGTTTGCCGATGAGAGCGCGCCTGGGGAGTTTGTGAGCGCAAGCGGCAAGCGCCTGATTACACTGGACAACCTTGACGAGGAGCGCTTATCACTGGCAGCCTCGCGTCTCGCAACCAGTTCCGTTGTGCTCAACCCGGTGAGCAAGTCGGGAACCACACTGGAAACCATCGTGAACCTCTCGGCTCTCCTATCACGCTTGGACAATGTGCGAGTGGTCGTGACCACCGGCGAACCCGAAAGCCCACTGGGGCAGTTCGCCACCCATGCGGGCAATCCCATTCTGCCGGTGCCGAAGGATGTCGGCGGGCGGTTTTCGGTGCTGAGTCCGGTAGGGTTTTTCCCGCTCGCATTTCTGGGAGTCGACGTCGCAGCCGTTATTGAGGGGGCGCTGGGCGCACGCGAGACCTTCCTGCAACCGGAGTATTATGAAAACCCCGCCCTGCTGCTGGCGCTCAACCTGTACGCTCTGGGGGTGTCTCAGTGGGTCCTTATGCCCTACTGCGAGCGGCTCCACAATCTGGGCCCGTGGTGGCAGTTGCTGGTTGCTGAATCTCTGGGCAAGCGGCATAAGCTCTCCGGTGAAGTATCACCCGCTGGTCTAACGCCCATTATCGCGCTCGGGCCACAAGCCCAGCACAGCTTGCTTCAATTGCTGCTTGAAGGCCCTGCGGACAAAGCGATCGCACTAATCCACGTCGCCCAATCAGTAAGCCGGGAATATGCACTCAAAGCACCTCCCGAGGGCTTTCAGGAGTTCGCTTATCTGAAGGGCAAGAGGATTAGCGAAGTTACAGCGGCGGAACTCGCGGCGACCCGAGACTCCCTTGCTAAGAGCGGTCAACCCAATTACACGATCACGCTTCCCCAGATTTCACCGCAAGCAGCAGGCGAATTCCTGCTATTCCACGAAGTTGCTATAAGCCTTCTTGGGCTGATGCTCCAGGTTAATCCCTTCGACCAGCCTGCGGTGGACGAGAGCAAGAAACTCACACGAGAGATGCTACAAAAGCCACGGAACTGAGCCGCGCGACGCGTAGCTGGCTCACACGCCGGCCTGCGGCTCAGTTCAGAAATGCACAGGTCCTGCCCGCTACTTAATCCGGTAGCGCTCGACGGCGGGATTGACCACCGGGTCCTTGCCCTTCTCGTAGATGTAGAATCCCTTGCCGGTCTTCATCCCGAGATAGCCCGCTTCAACCAGGCGCTTGAGCAGCGCGGTGGCTTTGTAAGGCGAACCGAACTCCGCCTCCAGGACATCGCAGACATTCACAATGATGTCCAGCCCCACGAAGTCCATCGTGGAGATGGGGCCCATCCGGTGGCCCAGGCACAACGTCGTTTTGTCAGCATCCTCCACGCTCATAATGCCTTCTTCGACGACGCGCGCGGCTTCATTCACAAACGGGATGAACATCCGGTTGATGCCGAAGCCCGCCTTGTCCTCCGCCGGGATGGGCGTCTTGCCCATATCGCCGCAGAGCGCGACAATCGTGTTGTACATCTCGTCGCCGGTGAGCAGGCCGCGGATAATCTCCACCCCCGGCTGGATGGGCACCGGATTCATAAAATGCATGCCCATAAAGCGTGCGGGCTCGTGGTAGTTGCTCGCCAGGCGGGTGATGGAGATGGAGCTGGTATTGGTGGCGAGCATGCCGTCGAATCCCTTGGCATCCAGTTCTTTGATAAGGTTCGCCTTGACGTCGTAATCCTCAAAAACCGCCTCGATGATGATGTCGCGGTCCAGCAGGTCGTCTACTTTGGTGGTCGACTTCAGGCACCGCGCGGCTTCATCACGATGCTCCTTCGTGATGCCGCGCTTGCCCTCGGTCTTTTCGTAGGACGCGACGAGCTTATCCAGGCTCTTGTGGATGCGCGCCATTCCTTTTTCCAGGACCTCCTCGTTGAGGTCCATCACAATCGTCTCGAAACCGGACTGGGCCGAAACCTGGGTGATACCCGAGCCCATCGTGCCGATGCCGAGCACGCCAACAGTTGAGATACCGGAAGCTGACATATACCCCTCCTTACCTGTAGTATAAGGCTTCGCCCGATTATAGCACGGCTCTAGCGGCGGTATAATGGCCGTATCCTTGGGGGGAAGTTATGCGAATAATTGTGAGCGCGTCCTCTTTACTCTTCGCCTTGCTGGCCCTGGCGATGCCCGCTCAGGCGAAGCATATCTACGTTGACGACCTGAGCGATGCTATCTTAGGAACCGGCACGCGCGAGAATCCGCATCGGGATTTGCAGATTGCGATTGACGCAGCGGTGGATGGAGCAACCATAATCGTCCTGCCCGGCCGGCACGAAGCCCAGCCGAGAGATTTCGTTGAACCCATCGCGGGAAATGCCCAACAGCCGGCAACGCCTGTTCCCTTCCGCGCGGGTTTTGTCGTGGAAGGCAAGTCGCTGGAGATTATTGGCGCAAGTCCCGGCGAAACAATCCTGGTAACGAACGCCGGCTACGGCGTTTACATCGTGGACTGCCCGCGAGTGCGCGTCAGCAACCTGACCATCACCGGCGGCATCCGTGACGAGAGCGGCGACGCTTGCGACGCAGCGGTGGTCGTGCGCAGAAGCTCCGCCGAGATTGACCACTGCCAGCTCCGCGACAACACGCACTACATAGAAGAAAACATCGTTGGCGTCGGCGGAGTGTTCGTGCGCGACGGTGGTTTCGCCCATATCCACCACAACGCCATCATCAACAACACCTGGGACGGCATTGCGCTTTACCGTGGCGCAAGCGCCGTCATCCACGACAACTTCATCTACGGCGGGCGGGGCGCGGGAATCGGCATCACCTGGGACGCCACTGCGCAGCTCTACCGCAACATTATCGCCGGATACTGGAAGGGAATCGGCAGCTTCGGCGAGAGCATGGTGAGCGTGGAAAACTGCATCGTCACCGACTGCCTGGGCTGGGGCATCATCGCCACCGGTGAATCGCGCATGGACGCAGTGAACAACACGGTTGCGCGTATGGGCAACGTCGGCTTCGCCGGCTGGTCGCCCAACGCCCAGATGAAGCTCGTCAACAATATCTCGTTCGGCAACGGCTGGCGCAAGCAATGGGTGGCGCCGCGCGTGGGAGTGTGGATGAACTGCAAGGCGGGCAACTACCGCCTGCTCCACAACTGCGTGTGGGGAAACGAGGAGGCCAACTACCTGGGAGTGACGGACCCTACTGGCACGTTCGGCAACATCGGCGAGGATCCGCTGTTTGTAACCGGCAAGCTGAACCTGCCGGAAGGGGCAGCGCCGGAAAACACGCGCTTTGAGCGAATCCCCGACGACCTGTTTGAGCGCATCGGCGGCGGATACCGGCTGCAACCGGATTCGCCGTGCATCGGGGCTGGCTTTGAAGGCTATCTGAATGCTGACGCAACACCGTCAGACCTCGGAGCTTTCGGCGGCTGGTTCGCGCCGATGTCGTCCGGCTCTGAATGAACACAGTCGTATTACGTGGTAGTCTAATAAGCATCCGGGCCGCGAAAGGGGAGTTGAATGGACAAACACAAAGAAAAACCGGAACTTAGCCCCGAAGAGGTCAGGCGAAGAACCGCTGTTACTACGCGGCGGGTAATCTTCTGGCTGGTAGTAGCAGTAGCGGCAGTGATTCTTCTAGCCATATCCGTGCCCAGCTTTAAGATGGTGAGCCCGAAACGCTCTATGGTTCTAATGGCGGGAGCGGACAAGGCAAGCACGGGCTACGAAGGCTCTTATGAAATGGACGAGGTTCGTGCCGAAACCGCCAGGGCGCCCGCGCCCAGTGCGCTGGAGACGGCGCAGACGAGCGGCGTCTGGGGGCAGCCGGCACACGCTCAAGAGCTTTCCGTGACCGGCCAAAAGCCGATGATTGTCTACAACGGAAGCCTTGAAGTGAAAGTCTCCAGGCTCAAAGAGGCTGCGGACAAGGCACTGAAGCTCATCGAGCAGTACCAGGGCTATATGAGCAATATGCAGGAGTACCACTATGAGACCTCGCAGAGCGTGAGCATCACGGCGCGCGTGCCGGCTGTCAAGGTCATCCAGTTCGCCGAGGAAGTGAAGAAGCTGGGCGAAGTGATTTCGTCACGCCTGACCGGAGACGAAGTGACCGAGGAGTACTTCGACCTCAAAGCGCGGCTGGAGGCGCTGCGCATTTCGGAAGCGCGGCTCAAGGAAATGCTTTCGCGCAGCGGCAAGCTCTCGGACCTGCTGGAGATTGAGCGTGAGCTTTCCAACAAGCAATCCCAGGTAAACCAGGTAATAGGACGGATGAAGTATCTGGAAGACCGCAGCGCAATGGCGACGATGGACATCTCTCTGGTCACCGAAGCTCCGCCGCCGCCACCGAGCATCCAGTTTTCCTGGGATATCAGCGAGACGTTTTCTGCCGCGTGGACGCGCCTGAAATACAGCCTGCGCAGCCTGGTGCAGATGCTCATCTGGATTGTCGTCTATATCCCCATCTGGGGAGTGATTGCGATAATTTTGTGGCTCATCTGGCGCTGGGCGCATCGGAGCGGAACGTTCTCGATGGAAGATGAAAAGGAAGGCGAGACTGACCGCGGCCCCTGATCCGGATGAAGCACAGACAGCCGCTAATAGCCGTAAGCTCTCATGCGCTAGCATTGCCGGTTATAAGGGCGTAGAATAGCCACCGGTGTCCGATCCGCAGAAAAAAAGCACCGGAGACATCCCCGAACGCTCCGGAGAGCCGCCGGAACCGAGCAAGGAACAGGCCAAATTCATCCACGGCTGGTCGCTGTGGAATTTCACCCGCCCCCGTTCAATCAGGATGCGCTTCATCCCGCCAAGGGCGGTCTACTCCGCCCAGGTCACGCTCTATACGCTGGCGGCGCTTGCGCTTTTTTCCTGGAACACCATCGTCTGGGACTTTCGGCGATACGCAACGGAAGCCCCACGGGGATTCACCAAGCCGCCCGAGGAAGTGCTGCTTTATCTTTCGTTTACGCTGCTGTTTATGTTTCTGGTTGGTCACTGGATACTGACGGGGCGTAAGGCGCGCGCTGATAGATGGAAACGCTGGCGGTGGCCGAGCTACGAGTACTTCCGCGACGAAGAAGACCGGCTGCAGGTGCTGGGCTTCCTCCGGCTGATAATCGGCGTGCTGTTTATCTCCATAGGCATTGCAAACCTGTTGTCTTAGGAAATGGCGGTCGTAAGCAGGCATGAAAGACCGACAAATATCTAACGACGAAGCTACCTCGCGATATTCCTCTTTGGATAGCGCACAAACAGCGCAATCGCCACAATCGCGGCGATTATCGATCCCGCAAGCAGCGCCTTGTCCACCCCGAAGCTCCTCGCCGCCCAGCCCATCGTGAGCGTCCCCAGGGGGAACATGCCGATGAAGACAACTGAATATGTGCCCATCACACGGCCGCGCAGCTCGTCCGGCACGGTTAGCTGGACAATCGTGTTGGAGTTGGCAAACGTCCAGTTCATCCCAAAACCGCAAACCGCCAGCACGAAGCACGCCACGGTAATCGAGGTGGTCTGAGTAAGCGCGATAATCCCTCCAAGCAGCAGCGCATAACCGATGCGCAAAGTTAGATGCTGCAGGCCGCGCGCGCTGATGGATGCAAGTGTGACCGCAGCCGTGACCGCGCCGATGCCGACGCAGGTGGCTAGGAACCCGAACTGCGCCGGGCCGGCGTCCAGCCTATAACGGGCAATCGCAGGTAAAAGAGGCATGTAAGGCGCGGCCAGAAAGCCCAGCACTCCAACCATGACCACGATGCGACGGACGCCCCGGGTGCGCAGAAGAAAGGAAATGCCGGCGGACATCCGCTGTAAATACGGCTCTCTCCTGCCGTCTCGACCGGCGCGGGCGGTGAAATCGCCGCGCATAAGCAAAAGCGCCCCGATAACCGCGAGGAAGGAAATCGCGTTGACTAAAAACGCGTCGGCCACGCTGAAGTGCAGCGCCAGAATGATGCCGGTTACAGAAGGCCCCACAATCCTTGCAGTATTAAACACTCCCGAATTCAGCGCTATTGCATTGGGCAAGTCCTTCCGTCCCACCAGCTCTATCGCCATCCCCTGTCGCGCCGGTATGTCAAACGCCCAGACGATACCCAGCATAAGAGCCAGGGCGATCAGCCAGCCGATATTTATGAGCCCTGTATAGGCGAATATCGCCAGAGCGAAGGCCTGCACGGCCATCAAGCTTTGCGTTGCTATGAGCACGCGCCGCTTGTCGAAATAATCTGCGAGAACGCCGGAAAACGGCCCGATAAGTAGCACCGGAAGCGTGCCCATTGCTGAAACCACGGCAACGTACCAGTTGGTGAGCGAAGCGACCTGCGATCTGGCGACGATCTCCAGCACCAGGTCCGTGACCAGCCAGCCCTGAGCGGTTCGCTGCATCCACGTCCCCACCAGGCTGACAATCTGGCCCAGCCAGTAGAGCCGGTAGTTGCGATGCCTGAGCGCGGCGAAGGCCGCCGGCATCCATGGCCAGTAGCCGCGTTCAACGGTCACTTGCGTGGCGGGATTAGATGTTGCGTCGTTGGAATCCTGCACAGAGCGTCCGATCTCGCAAAATCCGGGCAACAGTCTACCCGAATCCCGCGCCTATGCCAAAGCGGGGACACCGGTCTATGGCGTCCCCGCTCAAGAGTCGTCCGGAAGTTGGGCCTAATAGTCCATGCCCATACCGCCACCGCCACCGGGCATCGCCGGGGTCTTCTTCTCCTCCTCCGGCTTCTCCGCCACCAGACCTTCGGTGGTCAGAAGCATGCCTGCGATGGAGGCGGCGTTCTGGAGCGCGCTGCGGGTAACCTTGACCGGATCGATAATGCCAGACTTCACTAAATCCTCGTAATCGTGCTTGGCGGCGTTGTACCCGAAATGCTTATCCTTCTTCGCCAGGATGCGCTCCACCACTATGCTGCCTTCCTGGCCCGCGTTGTTGGCAATCATACGGCAGGGCTCTTCCAGCGCCCGTCGCACTATAGCTGCACCGATTTTTTCGTCAGAGAGAACGATGTCCTTTGCGGTGTCAATCACGGAAGCCGCCCTAAGCAGCGCCACTCCTCCGCCGACGACAATGCCCTCTTCAACGGCCGCGCGGGTCGCCTCCAGGGCGTCCTCGTAACGGTGCTTCTTTTCCTTCAGTTCGGTTTCGGTAGACGCGCCCACTTTGAGGACAGCCACACCACCGGCCAGCTTGGCCAGGCGCTCCTGCAGCTTCTCCTTATCCCAGTCACTGGTGGACTTGTCAATTTCCTTGCGGATCTGCTGGATGCGCCCTTTGATGGAGTCTTTAGCGCCCTTACCCTCAATTATGGTGGTATTGTCCTTGTCCACCTTGACCTTCTTGGCGCGGCCCAAGTCCTTCAGGTCGATGCTCTCCAGCTTTACGCCCAGGTCTTCGGTGAAGAACGTGCCGCCGGTGATGGTGGCGATGTCTTCCATCATCGCCTTGCGGCGGTCGCCGTAGCCGGGGCTTTTCACCGCGCAGGCGCTTAACGTACCGCGGAGCTGGTTGACCACAAGGGTTGCCAGCGCTTCGCCCTCAACATCCTCGCAGATGATAACCAGAGGCTTGCCGCCTTTGGCGATTTTCTCCAGGAGCGGGATGATGTCGGCGACTGCGGTTATCTTCTTTTCCCATAAAAGAATGTAGGGATCTTCCAGGTCTACGACCATATTCTCCTTATCGGTGACGAAGTAAGGCGACAGGTAGCCACGGTCGAACTGCATGCCTTCGACCAGCTCTATCTTGGTTTCCGCCGTCTTGCTTTCCTCCACGGTGATAACGCCGTCCTTGCCCACTTTCTCCATCGCTTCGGCGATGTGCTCGCCGATTTCCGGGTCATTATTACCGGAAATGGTAGCCACGTGCTCGATAGCCTTTTTGTCGTCGCGTATGCCGATGGCCTGCTTCTTTAGGTCTTCCACGACGTGCATCGCAGCTTTCATAATGCCGCGTTTCAGGCTCATCGGATTGGCACCCGCGGTGACGTTGCGCAGGCCTTCGCGCACCATTGACTGCGCAAGCAGTGTCGCGGTCGTAGTTCCGTCGCCTGCGATGTCATTGGTCTTGGACGCGACCTCTTTGACGAGCTGGGCGCCCATGTTTTCGTAGGGATCTTCCAGCTCGATTTCCTTGGCGATTGTTACGCCGTCGTTGGTGATAGTGGGGCTGCCCCACTTCTTCTCCAGAACAACGTTGCGTCCACGGGGGCCGAGAGTGACCTTCACCGTATCGGCAACCAGATTGACGCCCTTCTCCAGCTTCTTGCGGGCATCGTCACTGAATATAATTTCCTTTGCTGCCATAGTTAACCTCCTAGAAGTGATGGTGAGTGTTCGTTAGCTCTGCCAGGCCATGATGTCGTCTTCGCGGAGAATCAGGTACTCCACGCCGCCGTACTTGAATTCACTGCCCGAGTACTTGCCGTAAAGCACCTTCATCCCCGGCTTGACGAACACCTCCGCCCGCTGGCCGTTGTCGAGCAGGCGTCCCTCCCCCGCAGCCACGACCTGGCCCAGGCTCGGACGCTCTTTGGCGCTGTCCGGGATGACAATGC
>JAOZQG010000043.1 GCA_029932365.1 bacterium
TGCGGATAAGGCCCAGCACGTTGGTTTCAAACATCACTTCCACGCTGTCTTCGGGCGTATCCACCAGCGGGTCCAGGCCGCGCACCAATCCGGCGTTGTTCACCAGGATGTGCACCACGCCGAACCGCTCCTTCACCATCGCGCCGAACGCCCGCACGTCGTCCAGCTTCTGCACGTCCAGCGGCGCGGCGGCGACCTCAACGCCGGGGTTTTCGCTCGTCACCTCGTTGTGCAGCTTCGCCAGCCGCTCAACGCGCCGCGCACCCATCGCGACGTGGCATCCCGCCTTCGCCAGCGCGTGCACCGTCGCTTCGCCAATGCCCGAACTGGCGCCGGTCACAACCGCGATCTTGTCCTTCAGCCCTTCGTACATATCAGCCTCCAAGAGCGTTTAAACGTGCGTCAACAGCCCTAACAGATACGCCCGTTGCCGATAAGCGGCTACTCCTCCGCCAGGAAGGGGTACCGGTAGTCCTTGGGCGGGGTGAAGTTCTCCTTCACCGCGCGCTGCGAAACCCAGCGCAGAAGATTGAGCATGCTGCCGGCCTTGTCGTTGGTGCCGCTGGCGCGACTGCCGCCGAACGGCTGCTGGCCCACCACCGCGCCCGTGGGCTTGTCGTTGATGTAGAAGTTGCCCGAAGCGTGCCAGAGCACATCGTAGGCCAGATTAATCGCGGCGCGGTCTTCGGCGTATATCCCGCCGGTCAGCGCGTACGGCGATGTCGCGTCGCACAACCGCAGCGTCTTTTCGTATTCGCGGTCGGGATAGACGTAGACCGTAACCACCGGGCCGAAAATCTCCTCCACCATGCTCTTGTAGTCCGGCTTCTTCGCCTCGATAACCGTCGGCTCGATGAAGTAGCCCTTGCTGTCGTCATAGCCGCCGCCGTAGATAATCCTGGCGTCCCGCGACTTCCGCGCGTGCTCAATATAGCCGGTAATCGTCTTGAACGCAGAGCGGTCAATCACCGCGTTCATGAAGCACGAAAAATCCGTCACGTCGCCCATCTTGATGGTGTTGATTTCGCTGAAGAGCAGCTTCTTGATTTGCTCCCACTTACTTGCCGGGACGTAAACGCGCGACGCGGCGGAGCACTTCTGCCCCTGGTACTCGTAGCCGCCGCGCACAATCGCCGCCACCGTGGCTTCAAGATCGGCGGACTTGTGGACGAAGATGAAGTCCTTGCCGCCGGTTTCGCCCACAATGCGCGGATACGAATGGTAGTTGCGGATATTCGCTCCGATGGTCTCCCACATCTGCTGGAATGTGGCGGTTGAACCGGTGAAATGGACTCCCGCCAGAGCCGGATGCGACAGTGCTCTGGGGCCGATCTTAGCTCCCGAGCCGGGCAGGAAGTTGATAACTCCCGGCGGAAGCCCAGCCTCTTCCAGCAGCAGCATAATCTCGTATGCGGGATATACCGCGCTGCGCGCCGGCTTCCACAGCACCACGTTGCCCATCATCGCCGGCGCCGTGGGCAGGTTCCCCATAATGGACGCGAAGTTGAACGGCGTGACCGCGAAAACAAAGCCTTCCAGCGGGCGCGCTTCGGTGTAATTCCACACGCCGTCCACCGAATACGGTGGTTGCTCCTCGTAAATCTGCTGCGCGTACCAGGGATTGAACCGCCAGAAGTCGATCAGCTCACACGCCGAATCAATCTCCGCCTGAAAGACGTTTTTGCTCTGGCCGAGCATCGTCGCCGCGTTCAGCCGCGCGCGCCAGGGGCCGGCCAGCAGTTCAGCCGCGCGCAGAAAAACGGACATGCGCTGCTCCCAGGGCATACGCGCCCAATCCCCCCACGCCTTATCCGCGGCCTGCACCGCCTTCTCGACCTCGTCCGGGCCCGCCATATGGTACTCGGCCAGCACGTGTCCGTGGTTGTGGGGACACGTGCTTTTTCCGAGCTGGCCCGTGCGCACCCGCCTTCCTCCGATTATCAGCGGGATTTCAATTTTGCGCCTGAGCTGGCGCTTGAGTTCCGCTTTCAGCTCTGCACGCTCGGGCGTTCCCGGCGCGTAAGAGAACACCGGCTCGTTCACCGGCATCGGAACGTTTGGCCTTCCGTTGAGCATTGTAACCCTCCTCCATCCGCGTAGATAACGTTTCGCTCCGTTCTGGACCGAGCCGGAGCACTGTTCGGCTCCAGCGGATGCGTGCTAAACGCTTCGCCACTGTAACCGCAGCAATTATAGCATTGCTTCTTAACCGGATGTAGCAGCCATCAAGATGATGCAGCGCTCAACTCAGGCATCCTAATGCCCATCCAGGGCGCTCAGGGCAAAATCCCGGAAAACCGAATGAGCCTTTAGAATGTCATCCAGGCGTTCAGGTTCATCCGTGGAAAAACCGCTTCCCCCGGCGGCTTTGCTGCGCTTTTCAAAACAGTCGCAAACGAGCTTCAGCAACGTGCCGAAGCTAATCTCGCCTCTCAGAAACGCTCCCACGAGAGTTTCGTTTATGGCGTTAAGCGCTACCGGCTCCCACCATCCGCCTTCCAGCGCCTCGTAGGCATAACTGAGCACGGGGAAGAGCTCCATATCGGGCTCCATAAACTCCAGCCTTCCCAGCGCAGTCAGGTCAAGCGGTTCAACTACGCCCGGCAGCCTTTCAGGAGCGGTCAGCGCGTACTGCACCGCCAGCGCCATGTCAGGCTTAGAAAGTTGCGCGATTGCGCTTCCATCCACGAACTCGACGAAACCGTGCACGATGCTCTGCGGATGAATAACCACGCGGATTTTGTCGGGCGGCAGATCAAACAGAAAGCGCGCTTCTATAACCTCCAGCGCTTTATTCATCATCGTCGCCGAATTGACGGTGACCTCCGGCCCCATCTCCCAGGTCGGGTGCGCCATAACCTGCTCTTTCGTCGCCGCGTGCATCTCTTCGCGGGAACTGCGCAGGAACGGTCCGCCCGACGCCGTCAGCGTAATGGAGGAAACCTCATCTCGCTTTCCCGCAAGCAGGCACTGATAGATAGCCGAGTGCTCGCTATCAATTGGCATAAAGCGCACGGCCTTTCCCCTCACCTGGCGCATTACGTAGTTGCCGCCCGCGACAAGCGCCTCCTTGTTGGCGAACAGTATCTCCTTGCCAGCGCGAACAGCCGACTCCATTGGGGCCAGTCCCGCGACGCCGCTCATCGCGCAGACCACCGAATCCACCTCGGTAAACGCGACAACGACGGGAAGGCAATCCTCCTCAGCCAGAAGCTCAATCCCGAGCTTGTTGAAACCGCCGCAGTATTTGAGAGCGGCGCCTTGATCGGTAAGTGCGCAGACCTTCGGCCTGAATTCGCTTGCTTGTTCTAAAAGCACATCACCGCTTGAATGCGCCGCCAGTACAACGACGTTATACTTGTCGGGATACTGGCGTACAACGCGCAGAACCGTCCTGCCGATACTGCCGGTGGATCCAAGCACGCACAGGTTCTTGGCGTCCTCACCCACTCCATGCACCTAGTAGTCGTAGAATCCGGCGCGGGTTTTGCGCCCCAGGCGCCCCGCCTGAACGAGCTGCTTCAGCACAAACGGCGGGCGGAACTTGCTGTCCCCGTGCTCCTCGTAAAGCGTCTGGCAGGCGTGCAAGAACACGTCCAGGCCCACCAGGTCAATCAGCTTGAAGGGCCCCAGCGGCCAGCCGGCGCCGCGCCGCAGCGCTTCGTCAATCTCCGCCGGTTCACCTATGCCTTCCTCGTAAAGGGCCATCGCTTCAATCGCCATCGCCATAAGCACCCGATTAACCACGACACCTGGCGTTTCTTTAAACACGAGTGGCTTCTTGCCCAGGCTCTCGACGAACTCAACGCTGGTTTCTCGCACTTCGTCCGACGTCTGCAATCCCGGAACCACCTCCACCAGGCTCATCTGAGAGGGCGGATTGAAGAAATGCAGCCCGATGAACCGCTCCGGCCTGCCGCTTGCCGCCGCAAGCCGTGTAACGCCGATGCTCGAGGTGTTGGTGGCGAAGATAGCCTCGGGCTTGCACACGCCGTTGAGCTCGGATAAAAGCTCAGATTTGGCTTCAAACTCCTCAACCACAGCCTCAATCACCAGATCCGACCTGTCGAAACACTCCAGGCTTTTATACGTTTTTATCCGGCCGATCACCTCGCTGCGCTCCTCTTCGGTGGCCTCCTTTTTCAGTACCCGAAGGAGCTTTTTAATGCGCTCCACCCTGCTGACGAGCACTTCATCAATTACATCGAATACGCAAACGCTGTATCCGGCCATAGCACTCAACAGCGCGATTTCGCTTCCCATCGTGCCAAAGCCGGCCACGCCGATTTGTTGAAGTTTCACCGCTCCCTCCTTAAAACCGGCCTGATACTATTCTGAAAAATGGCAAAATGCAAGAATTGGGCGCCCCAAGCGAAGGTTACACCTTGACGCGCCTTGATGCGCGCCATATAATCTGCGCGCTAGAGCGCTGCCTGCGAAATGAGCAAACAAGGAAGTAATTTCTGGGACCTGCTGCTTGGCTTCTCCGTGGGACTGCTTCTCGCGGGAGCGGCTTCCTGCCTGCTCGCGGAACTCAAACACCTGATAGTAACCGGACGTGCCGGCAAACTCATTGAAATCACTCCCACGTTCGACGAAACTTTCGGGGGTGACCACTTCTCGATCAACAACAGCGAGATACTGGATGAGATGGCCGCGCGCACACAGTCCAACGATGCCTATGTCCGTGCAAGACGTATCTACAGGGAGAAACCACAGGAGGGCGTTGAGCACTACGGTAGTGACGGAATTTACTACGACGAAGAGTAGCGTCTACCGCTCGGCGCTCAGCTTCCGCTTGCTATCCCTTTTCGTGTCGGACGCGCGTTCAGTGTCCAGTTACTGAATAGACGGCCTGGTTGCCATTTCCGGCGCGCGGTTTCCGCTGACATACGCCATTCCGATAATCCTGACGCAGGCGGTGATAGAATACACTGCGATGGAACGCAAGGCTGGCGTCCTGCTTATTTTGGATGGCTGGGGATATCGCTTTGACCCCGTGGGCAACGCCGTTCACTTTGCGCGAACGCCAAACTGGGACCGGCTGCTGAAAGAGTATCAGTGGACCCTGCTGGACTGCATGGGAGTGGCTGTCGGCCTTTCTCCCGGTCAGATGGGAAATAGCGAAGTCGGCCACCTGAATATCGGCGCCGGAAGGCGGGTTGTCCAGCCGCTGTCGCGCCTGGACCAGATGGTGGCTCGCGGCGAATTTCAAACCCACCCGGAAATCGTCCGTCTTTTAAAATCCACCGCCGAAAGCGAAAAGACCTTGCACCTGATCGGCCTTCTATCGGACGGCGGAGTCCATTCGCACATCTCGCATCTCTTCGCGCTGCTGGATGCGGCATCCTACCACGAAGTGAAGCACATTGCGGTTCACGCGATACTGGACGGGCGCGACACCAGCCCCTTTGCCGGCAAGAGCTTCCTGCACGGGCTTTTGCGGAAACTGGACCAATACCCCTACGACGCCCGCCTGGCAACCGTGTCCGGGCGCTACTACGCTATGGACCGCGACAAGCGTTGGGAGCGGCTGGAGCCCGCGTATCGCGCAATAGTCCAGGGTCAGGGCTCCACAACCACCGATCCCATAAACTACCTCGGAACTCTGCACGAGCGCGGTCAGACCGACGAGTATGTCAAGCCGTTCTGCGTAGTGGACACAGAAGGCAGCAAGGAGCCGTTGACAATGCAGCCCGAGGACGGCGTCATTTTCTTCAATTTCCGCGAAGACCGCGCCCGGGAACTCTCGCGCGCGCTGTATCTCGCCGATTTCGACGTGTTTGACAGGCCCTTCACGATTAAACGCTTTCTGACGTTTTCCCGCTACTCCGAAGACTTTGACAATCCCGTCCTTTTGCCGGAGGAGGAGCTGCCCAACACGATTACTGAGTATTTAAGCGACCGGGGACGTTGTGTATGCAAGGTCGCAGAAACCGAAAAGTACGCCCATGTAACCTACTTCTTCAACGGCGGCCGCGAGGAGCCGTTTGAGAATGAGCGTCGTGTCCTGGTTCCGTCGCCTAAAGTCGCGACGTACGACCTCAAGCCCGAAATGAGCGCACTGGGCGTCACCAACGCGGCGGTGGACATGATTAACTCCGGCGGGTGCTTCCTGACCGTCGTCAATGTGGCCAATGGCGATATGGTGGGGCACACGGGCGACCTTGACGCGGCGATTAAGGGTGTGGAGGCGATGGATCAGAGCCTGGGGCGCATCCTGGAAGCTGTGGACTACGGCAAGAAAAGCTACCTTATCGTAACCGCCGACCACGGCAACTGCGAGCGTATGCGGGACAGCGCGGGAAACGTATACACCGCCCATACGCTGAATCCCGTGCCCCTCGTCGTCGTCGGCACCATCCGCAAGCTCAAGAATCCCTATAAGAAGCCGCCGGAAGACGTCTTTGCCGACACCCACGGGCAGGCTCTGCGCGACATAGTCCCTACCCTCCTCGATCTCTGGACGTTGGAGCAGCCGGCGGAGATGGACGGCCGGTCGCTGCTTATGAGCTGAGAAGCGGCAGTTAGCGCTTCGGCGGAATCCTTCCCTGGCTGCTTTTCAATTCGGTACTACAACGCCTTCTTCCGGCGTGAAGTAACCGCGATACATGTTCGCGGAGTTATGGGCCAGGCCTACCGCGCCTTTCTTGTCGACGACGATAGCTCCGGAAGTTCCCGGGGTTTTCTCCCCCTGAATCCGCACCACCAGGTCAGCGGCTTCCTGCGGACTCATCCCGCTGATTACCGCATCGGCGCACACCTTGGCCATCAGCACAAGCATAATGCTTTCGCCCACGCCGGTGCAGGAAACGGCCGAATGCGCGTCAGCCCAGGTGCCGGCCCCTAAAATCGCGGAATCCCCCACTCTCCCGGGCAGCGACAGAACCATGCCGCCGGTGGAAGTAGCAGCGGCGAGCCGGCCCTCCGTATCCAGCGCCACTGCCCCGACAGTTCCACCGCTGGATAGCACCTGGTCATCAGGCGTTTCCTTCGCGGCGAGCTTCCGCTTCCACAGCTCCCGGCGTTCGGGGACTATCAGGCGCTCGTCCGGGACCATCTCCATGCCGCAGTCCCGCGCAAACTCAGTCGCCCATTCCCCGACCATCAAAACGTGCGGAGTTCTCTCCAGCACGTACCGGGCCAGCGTTATCGCATGGATAATGCCCTTGACCGCACCGACTCCCGCGCCACGACCGCTGGCGCCGTCCATAATCGTAGCGTCCTGTTGGATACTGCCGTCGTAGCGCAGCGATGAGCCTATGCCGGCGTTGAAGGACGGATGCTCCTCAAAAAGCCTGACCGCTTCCTCAACGACTCTCAGCGCAGCGGCACCCTCAACCAGCATCGGCGCGGTTTTCCGTAGAATATCCCCGATGGCCGGGCGGTTCTTCGTGTAAGAATCAACCGATATCGGCCCCGCGCCGCCCTGAACCACAAGAGCAATGGCTTTCTCACTCATAGAATAGCCTCACTTCTGGCATTTGGGACAGTAGAAAGTGCTGCGGCCCCATTGCACGACGCGCTTTATCTGCGAGCGCTTGCCGCAGCGGGGACAGGGCTGCCCCTCGCGCAGATATACTCTGAGTTCCTTCTCGTAGCGCCCGAGTTTTCCGTCAGCGTCGCGGAAGTCGCGCACGGTGGTTCCGCCCATCTCGGTCGCTTTGCGCAGTATTCTCCGTATCGTGCCCAGCAGCACACTGCACTCTTTGGGGTTCAGCGAGCGGGCTTCACGCTCAGGATTAATCTTCGCGCCGAATAGCACTTCGTTGGCGTAGATATTGCCGAGGCCGGCTATTACGCTTTGCTCCAGCAAAACGCCTTTGATGCTCCTTTTGCTGAAGCGCTGCAACTCCTTGCGCAGCACCTTCGGCGTAAGCTCCCTGTCATCGAACTCGTAGCCCAGCCGGGCGAGAAAGGGATGCCGCCGCAGCTTGTCGGTCTCCGCCAGCGAGATGCGCGAGAAACGCCGCACATCGTATAGCTTCACCACGCGGTTACGCTTCAGATTAAACGCGATTACCAGATATTCAAGCGGCTCCAGGGTTGACTCTGCAACGAAGCGTCCGGTCATCCCCAGGCCGATAAGCGTGGTTCGGTTGTTGTCGGTCTGCATCAGAAGGTACTTCCCGCGCCGCGATAGCTGCTTTATCCGCGCATCGCTGATGCCGCGCCGAAGCTCAACCGGTGACACTTCAAAGACGCGCTCGGGATAAAAGACGCGAACGGACGACACGGTCTGTCCGACCATCTTAGGACTCAGGGTGCGCCGCACCTGTTCAACTTCCGGCAGTTCGGGCATATCGACTTTCCGCGCGGGCAAGAGTATAGCAGGTGCTGTGCTAGAATCTCTTCCGGTGCTGAAGCGCGTCGACCGGCTGATGATGGTGGAACTTATTCCGCCGTTTCTATTCGCGCTGTTTGCCTTCATCATCCTTATCGTGGGCGCGGCGCTGCTTAAGCCCCTGCTCTCGTTTCTTATCAGGTATGGCGTGGGCGCGGACGTCTTTTTCGCCATGCTCTTCCTTTCCCTCCCTCAGTGGATAGTTTTTACCTTCCCCATGGCCATGTTGACGGGAACGTTGCTCGCGGTCGGGAGGCTTTCCGGCGAAGCCGAGATTACCGCGCTAAGGTCTACCGGCATCAGCCTGTATCGCATCACCTGGCCCATTTTGTTTTTCGCCCTGGTTCTGGCGCTGGTAACCTTCCTCCTGAACGAGTGGGTCGCGCCCTACACCAACCACCGGCTGGAAGTGCTCAAGCAGCAAGTAATCCGCGAAAAGAGCGGGACGGTGAAAGAAGCCAAGGTCAGCCTGCCCTTCTATCACAAGGGCTACCTGAGCTACCTTCTGGTCGCCGAAAACCTGGAAGGCGAGACGCTGGAAAGCCTCAACCTTCTGAGCTTCGACCCTAAAACCCACGAAACAGCGTGGCATCTCAGCGCCGAAAGATCCTTGTGGACCGGCGAAAGCTGGAAGTTCTACAACGGAAAGGTGTACAACTTCCTGGAAGAAGGCGTCGTCACCACCAGTTTCAAAGAATGGGACGTTCCCGAATTTGATATCAGCCCCGCTTCCATCGCCGAGCAGAGCAAGGACCCCATGGAGCTTTCGGTTTTCGACCTGCGCCGGCTCATTCACTATCAGCGCGAATCGGGGCTGGACATAAGCATCATCCGGCGCTTCCAGACGGACTACTACTTCAAGTTCTCCATACCTTTCGCCTCGCTGTTTTTCGTGCTCATCGGCGTGCCGCTGGCCATACTTCCCCAGCGCACCTCAACCTCGATGGGCCTGGGATTTTCGCTCCTCATCGTCCTGGGATATTTCTTCCTCTACACCGTTGCGGTGCAGATGGGGCGCGGGGGCATCGTCCATCCCGCCTTCGCCGCCTGGCTCCCCAACCTCTCGGTCTTCTTGGTGGGCATGGGCCTGCTTCAGGTCCGCAACAGGTAATCCGTCGGACCGTCGAGCGGAGCCTAACGTGGCAGCAGCTTCTTGAGAGCAGCCATTATCTTCTCTTGGCGCTCCTCATTAGTGGTACGGTCTGCAACCAGCTCCCGCATCTTCAGTTCACGTTTGTGTAGAAATTCACTGTAGTTTATCAGGACTTCGTGAGCGTCCTTTTTATAATGGGGGATGCGAACGTACTTGTGATAGCCTTGCTGTGCTAGCAATACAATTAGCTTGGCCTGAGCTTCGTGCGGGACTTCGATTATTTCACCATTCTTCGCGCGTCCTATTTTAAAGGCAACACGGTATCCATTCAGGATCTCATCCGGGCCCCGTGCAATCGCGTCTTTCGGGACAACCACCGTGTCCACATTCGGCATGATGTCGCTGAGGAAATCCCGGTAGGTTTGTAGAATCCAGCGGTAGTTTAGCTCAATGTCATCAAGTATCTGCTTCGCTACCTCGTGGGCGGTAGCGCCGCCCTTACGTTTGGCTCGCTTCTTGTTCTCTATCGCTCTTTCTTCTTTCTGGCGTATATCTTCAAAGAACTGCCGCAAGTAAGCATATAGCTGCTCGATAAGTTCATCACGGCGCGCTTTGTTTCTCACGCCAAGCATCTGCAGAACAGCATCGTCCAGCTCGCGGCGGTCGGGCATATCAAGCTCGCTTACGTCCGACAGGCCGCTTAGCTTGGCTTGCTTTCCCTTCTGCATGTAAGCCTGACGCCGGAGACGCTTCTCAGAGAGGAACTGGTAGGCGTCGCGCTTGGCGAGCTTGCGGAACGCTTTAGCTACCCGCTGCTGTTGTGTTTTCGTTGCCGTCCGAGGATTCGGGACAAGCATCATGTTCACGTCTACTACCATTGTGCTCCAGTTGCCCTCGTTCCCGACGGGCCTTCCATACTGGAGAGACGACAGTAGACTGTATGATGAGTTAAGCACTCCAGCCCAAACATCGGCGTTCTCTTCAATGTTCTTATTGTGGACCTCGTATAGCCTGCAATTCGCAACCAAGTGTTGAGGATTGGCGGGAGCGATATGCCTATATTGACGTTCCTTCGGCCACAGAACGCTTGCTCGCGTATGACCGGTAAGGTCATACCAGTCTCTATCCTCTGTAACACGTCCTTGACAAGTAGCGCCCGTATGGAAGTCTTGGTCCTCACCCCACTCAACATACGCACGCAAGTACTTGTCCATATTCTTGCGAGGACTCGTCTTTGCCAGCAGTATCATCCGACCGCAGTCCTCGGGGCCAACCGAGAAGCCCTTTATCTCCATTAGAGAGTGCACTTCCGGCTCCAAATACTTAGCCTCAATCGGCTTGACCTGTCTCCTTCCCGGACCGCAGCGCACCAGTTTGACTCTACCGGACGCAATCTCATCACGCGGGACGCCAAAGCGCTCTTTGAATTCCTTCGCGTTCTGCTCCTTCGCAAGCATGTCCTTAGAGCAGTCAATGGGGAAGAAGAATTCATCCTTGCCGCTTGTAATGCCACGGCGCACTTCCGCAATGTCACCGAGCGCTGCAAAGCGGTCTCCTAGCTCGTCCATTAGCTCAAACCACAAGTCCGGCGCACGCAGATGGACGCCCCACTTGCCACCGTAGTAGTCGCCAGCTTGGGGCGCTACTTCCTCCTGCTCTTCGTCATCATCGTCCTTGCCGGACTTGCTCATAACTGCGCCGAGCCTGATTCCCTCCTCATAGAGATCGCTTTGGCGTACTAAGCGGGCTCGATACCTCTCGTTTACTGCGTTCTCGGATAAGTCGAGTATTTCATCCCGGAAAACATCCGCTGCATAGACGGCCTCAGATACCGAACCGTTGTGCATCATCACTTCCTTAATGGGTCGCCGAAGCTGCACAAAGCGAACCGTGTTGCTCATTCGCTTCTCTTTGTCAGGCTCCTTTTGAAGTATGGTAACTGCCGTGGCTACTCTGGCGCCAACAAACCACGGCTCTTCTATACTCTCGAACACCGCGATAATGCGGAAGTTCTCCAGTATCCACTTCTGGAGTTTGAAGCCGTACTCAACGTCGAGCCACTGGCTTGAAGTGATCAAGCATAGATACCCATCGTCTTTCAAGAAGCCCGCTGAATGAAGCCAGAAATAAACGTGTATGTCGCTTCTGCCGCTTAGCTTTACGCCCTGCTCTTTCTGCACCAGGGCCTGATAGCGCTTTTTCCTGCTCTTATCAATCATCTCTTGGCGGATATATGGTGGATTACCTACCACAGCGTCAAGCGCGGAAACCGTCACATTCCGATGCTCCGAATTGTCGCCACCGTGCACCGGCAGGCGCATGAACTTCCCGCCCGGCCTGATATCAAAAAAGTCACTCCGTTTGATTTGCGGGTAGTTCTCCGCGCCAACTAGATCTCTAGTGGCTAAGTTTATTGTGCTCAGATGAGCGGCGAATCGCTCTATGTCAACGCCAAACAGGTCATTCAGGCGCTCTACATGCTTCCGCTCAGGTTTCAATTCACGCTTTCTTGCGTACGCGCGAACAAGGAACGTCCCGCCACCGCAGGCAGGATCCATCACAAGCTCATCGCCGTTGCGGATGCAGAAGCTGTTTATCAGGTCAACGACTTCCACGCGAGTGTAAAACTGTCCGTACTTACGACGCTCTTCTGGCGAGATGAGCCCTTCGAAAATGCCGCCAATTATTTCGTAGTCCAACTTAGTGAAGTCAAAACGGTGTAACTGCCCCACGAGCCGTCGCCAGCTATCAACGGAGGAGTCGCTTTTGAACGGGACGGTATCGCCATAAGAGTATCGCTCTTCACCAAAGACCGTCTCATAGTCTCCTGTCGCAATTACGGCTTCGGCGAATAGCCCAGCAAAATGAAGGCGTAGTTCCTCACCTGTAGAGATATGACTCGGCACCGAAAGCGCTGCCATCTTAAAGCCATGCCGTTTCAGCAATGCTTCGTGAAAGACAAGCCGATTAACCAGTGCATAGCACGCGAATCGTGCCGCTCGACGTAGCTGATAGGCAATGTCTTCGGGGTCGTCAGACACTGTCCACCCAAGGTCATCCATCATCCAGCCGTCCAAGCGCCTTTTCTGGGCGCCATCAGCATATATCTTCCGCAGAGCGTGGTACGTCTGCTCAATAGGCAGATTCAGATACGACTCTATTGTTTCTATGAACTTCTTATCCGGGGACTTGCGACCAATCTTCACATCGCTTTTTAAAATCTGCCTAAACTCGTAGAGGAAGTCCCTTAGCCAATCTCTCAGCTTCCTTTCAACTGATGGAAGATCTAAGTCGTGCTCAAAGTGTACAGCTGCAGTTTCCCAACGTTCGTAATAACTTCCAACCGACTCGGGTTCCCTCGGTTCTGTTTCCCATAGAACGAACTCATTGATATTCCAGGTGAAAAAGAAAGGGGACCTAACAAAGCGTGCCTTCTTCCTTGCGTCAGCTACAAGCTCGTCATTGAACGGTGACTGTCCTTCGGGGCTATACGGCAGCTTCACTTCGCCCGTCAACACTACATTGCCGTTATTGTCGTGCAGCGTGATGTCTCTTCGCTTCTGCGAACCTTTCAGCTTCTCCTCAATATCAGCGTGCGAGTAGGGCAGCGAAGGATTACCTTCAAGCGTTATGGCAATCCATTGAGTTACGCGCGCTGTGAATTGAAGTTCGTTCATCGCGTGCGACAGCCAGAAGCCCCGTTTCTAGCCCGAATGATAATAGCACGAGGCTATTGTTGAGCAAGCATTCTCCGTCTTTTATTGCGAAACAGCCCTAACCTTGCACCTTCGCGTATCCTCTGCTATCCTCTTCGCGGTCGTTAGGGGAGCTCCTTCAAACGGGGCTGAGAGATTTGCCCGCCTCTGGCGGGTAGACCCTTTGAACCTGACCCGGGTAATACCGGCGTAGGAAAACGGCTTCCTGCAAGGGCAAAGCCCCGGGTTTCCCCTCACCGAAATCAGCTAAACGGAGTGTGTAATGGGAAACGCCAAATCCGAACTTCCGCCCATCGGGAAAGTATCACCTGAAATCTTCAACGAAATCATCCTCCCCCAGCTAGGATACAAGCGCAGCAGTGTCCTGGTCGGCCCGCGCCACGGCATCGACATCGGCGTGTGCGACCTGGGCCATGGACAGGTGATGGTCACCACCACCGACCCGGTGTTCATCGTGCCGCCGTACGGCTGGGAGCGCAGCGCCTGGTTCGCCGTGCACATTCTGGCCAGCGACGCCGTAACTTCGGGCCTGCCGCCGACTTATATGACGATTGACCTCAATCTCCCTATGAGCATCACTCGCGACGAGCTGGAGACGATGTGGGGCGTGATTCACCGCGAGAGCGAAAAGATGGGCATGGCGATTGTGTCCGGCCACACTGGCAGGTACGAAGGCTGCGAATACCCGATGGTGGGCGGCGCCACCGTTATCTGCATCGGGCCTGCGGACAAGTACGTTACGCCCGCGATGGCTCGCCCCGGCGACAAAATCGTCATTACCAAGGGAGCGGCCGTCGAGGCCGCCGGACTCTTCGCCTGCACTTACCCTCAGCGCGTAGCCGAAGCCTGCGGCGAGAAGACGGCGCGGGAAGCCGAAGAGGTCTTCTGGCAGATGAGCGTCGTTGAGGATGCGCTGACCGCCGTGGAAGTGGGCGTTCACGACGACGGCGTAACCGCAATGCACGACGCCACCGAATGCGGTGTCTGGGGCGGGCTTTTCGAAGTCGCTGAAGCGTCAGGGGTCGGGATGGTGATCCACAAAGAGGACATCATCCTGCAACCGGTCATCGCGAAAGTCTGCGAGCTCTTCGGCATTGATCCGTACTCGTCTATCAGCGAGGGCACGCTCATCGCCACCGTCCGCCCGCACATGGCGCAAGAAGTGGTGCGGCGCCTGCACGATAAGGGCATCCAGGCTTCCGTCGCTGGTGAAGTTGTGCCGAAAGAAGAGGGTATGCACGTGTTCATTGAGGGTGAGAAGACCGTGCTCAAGCACCCGCGCGTGGACCCCTTCTGGCAGGCTTTCGGCAAGGCCGCCGAGATGCGGTAGTGTGCTGATTGGCCTGATAGCCGTGTCTTGCCCGTTCTTCTAGCGGAAACTATTCGTCGCCGGAGTGCTCGTTTGACCGTTCAGCTTCGTAAACTACCACCCGGTTGCGACCAGCGTTCTTCGCTTTGTAAAGCGCTTGATCAGCGCACCTGATGATTTCATCCTCAACTTGGCCATCAACCGGATACTCCGACACGCCAATGCT
>JAOZQG010000044.1 GCA_029932365.1 bacterium
CACTTTGTCTCGCACATCCTGAGCGGCGATGTCTATATCTCTTCCTTCCTCGAAACTGACAATGAGAACACTTGCGCCCTCAGTTGAATACGAGTTCAGGTCCTCGATTCCCTCTATGACCGAGATGGCGTCCTCGAGCTTGCTTGTGACCTGCTCGGCAATCACATCAGGAGAAGCGCCAGGATATATGGTGAGTACTGTGACGATGGGAATCTCCACCTGCGGCATCATATTCAGCACCAGGCGGGAGTAAGAGACGATGCCGATTACAGTGAAGAAGGCAAGAATCATCACCGCGAAAACGTGGCGACGCAGGACGAGAGCTATCCAGTTCACTGGCTACCTCCAGCGTTATCAGGCTTTACCAGGCGTACAGCAGCGCCATCGCTGAGGTAGTTCTGACCGGCGACAACCACCTGCTCACCGCCATTCAGTGGCGAGATAATCTCCGCCTCGCGACCGGTGGTGGCGCCAAGTTCAACCATCACCTGACGCGCCTTCCCGTCTTCCACGACGAAGATGCGCGGATGGTCAGTCGGCAGGTCAAGAATCGCCTTGAGCGGTAACACGACATTCCCGCGCCCCTCTTCGCGAAGTATCACCACGTCGGCAAAGCCTCCGGGACGCAAGCCCTGAGTTGCCTCGGGAAGGACTTGCAAGCGCACTTCCACCTGCTTCGACTTCTCGCTGGATGCGGGGAAGATACGGGCGACGGTGGCGCTGCGCACTGCGTGGTCAACCTCCGGAATGAAGGATGCCGTATCACCCACTGCAAGCTCCTTCGCCCAATATGCAGGGAGGAATATCCGCAGCTCAATGTTGTCCATATCCGCCAGCTCAAACAGGGGAGCGCCCGGAGCGGCGAATTCTCCAACCTCGGTCATTTTCCTTGTGACCGTGCCGGCAAACGGTGCGCGAATTCGCGTGTAGCTCAGGTTAGTCTGGGCGAGAGCGAGCTGATCCTGCGCCAGCTTCAGCGCCATTTCTAGCGACTTCTTATCCTCCGGACGGGCGCCGGTCTCAGCCATTCGCAGATTCTCCTTCGCCGCGGTGTACTGAGCCTTGGCGCCTTCGTATTGGGATTCGGCAAACTCAAACTGGGCTTCGCTGATGACACCCTCATCGAACAGCTTCTTCTGGCGCTCGTAGTTGTTGCGGGCAGTATTTAGGGCGCTCTCGGCGGCTGCCAGGGCAGCCCGTGCCTGGGCGATGTTTTCCGGACGCGCCGATTGCGCCGAGGCGAGCTGAGCGCGGGCTGCTTCAACCTGATGTCGCGCTAGCGAGACCTGCTGCGCATAGATGGCGTCATCAATTACTGCCAGCACCGCCCCTTTGTCAACGCGGTCGCCTTCGGAAGCCGCGACTTGGCTGATAGTCCCAGCAACTTTAGGGGATAGCATCGCCCTCGGTTCCGCGGCGACAGTTCCGGTATAGCGCAGCTCCTCCATCAGGGGCCGCACTTCGGCGGTAATCACCTCAACCGGAATCACCGCTTTCTCTTCGGGACGATGCTCAAAGCGAAGTTTCACTGACATGTAAAGGCCTGAAACGACCCCGACGGCGATGAGCAAGAGGATTATCCATAGGGTAGTCCTAGCGGTCCTGGTCATTTTTCGCCTCCTTCTCCATTAAGCGTCGCTCCGGGGCGCGCGCTTTCACTAGCGGCCCGGCATTCGCCCGGGTCAGTTATTCCCCGCATCATCGGAAACAGCCTCGCCACTCTCATCGGTAATCACCTCGTGTACAATTGCGCTCAGGTCACTGGTAGTTGTGGGCAGATACAGCTCCTCGTCACCGATGCCCAGCGTTTCCAGCAGCGACTGAAAAGCCGTGAGAACTTCCATCCGCCTGTCGAATTCGTTCAGTTCGGCGCCCAGGTAGGCCGCTCTGGCACTTACCAGATCCGCGTGGACAATTACTCCTTCGCGGTAGCCGAGCCGCGCCATGCGGAACGCTTCCTCCGCCGATTCCAGCGTGTTAGTTGCGGTCCTGTAGCCCTGAATCGCCGCTTCCAGATTGCTCACCGCGTCCTGCAAACTCATGCGGAACGCGTGCCGGTACTTGGCGAGCTGCACCCGGGCGCTGTCAGCCTGCGCGGCGAAGCTCTTTTGGGTGCCCTCAGTCTTGCCGCTGTCCCAGAGATTGAAGACGCCCGAAATCCCGAAGGACCACGACCGCCGCGCCTGCATAGTGCTGCCTGTTTGCTGCAGGTAACCCGCATCCAGCGAGAATTGCGGCGAGCGCCGGTAGGCCAGCACCTGGTTGTGCAGCATTCCTATTGTGCCTTCCAGAGCGTGGTATGTAGGAGTGCGTTCAACGAACGCGTCAGCCAGCTCATCGGCGTCCAGCCTGGGAAACAGCTCTTCTATTATGAAGCGCACCGACCGGTCAAGCGCTTCGGCGTATTCCACTTCCACATCCGAGTCTGTGAAGTAATCTTCAGGGACAACCCCCATCGCGAGATAAAGCGCACTCTCCGCCAGCTTTTGACCATTGCGCGCGCTTATTAATTCCTCTTTTGCCTGGGAAACGGCGACTTCGCCCTGCATAACCTCGAAACGGGGAGCCGTGCCGTTGTCGAACTTAAGCCGGGCGTTGCGCAGCTGCTCCTCGGCCAGTTCCACGCCTTCTTCGGCGACCGCAACCGCGTTTCGCGCCGCTAGATAGCCGACGTAAGCGCCGAATGCGTCGGTGATTGTCCGGGAACGGGCCGAGCCGACTCCGGCCAGCTTCGCCTGGTATCCCGACCACGCCGCGCGCTTCCCGTAGCCAAGATTGCCCATCGGCGAGAGGGGGTAGGAGATTTGAGCGGCGAGGCTGGAGGTGGTTTCCTTCTGGAAGGTGACTTCCGGCACTCCGGGACCGGCGGAAAACCCTCTAACCGGCCCCGCGCGCTTTATCGAGCCTGCTATGTCCACGGAAAATCCCGCCATTCCCGTGTATTTGATGTATTCAAAAAACGCGCTCTCGGCGTCCTTTTCGGCAACGCGAAGGTCGTAGCTGTTCTCCAGAGCGAGGGCTACTATCTCCTGTGCGGTAAGCAGATACGTCATCTCCTCCGCTTCCTTCTCGTCAGCCACATCTTCGCTCGCTTCCGCGCGCACGAGTGTAACCGTGTCCTCCGCTTCGACTGCGGCACGTGGAAGCGGTGCGTCCTTCACCGGGATGGAATCTTCGGCTGACGCCGCCGCGCCCGCACCCATTAAAAGCGCGATTCCTACTGTTGCGGCAGCCAGGAATCCGGTGATCCGCCTATTTTCGCTTGCTTTTTTCACTCTTCGTTTCACCTCCGATGAGCGCCGCCTGGACTATCGCCTCATAGGTTCGCAAGTACTCATCCGGGCCTACAGCAGCATCTTTGAAGTGGTGTCTCTGGAAGACGTACCCAATCAGCCCGCCTATGAGCGCCAGCGCGCTCGCCAATGGCGAAAACGGGGGTTCACGTCCGGACTTCGCGAAGTGCTCGGCGATTATCTCCTCGTAGAACTTGACGTGGGCAAACTTGGCGTTGAGGAGCTTCTTTTTGTGAGCCGCTGTCAGATGGAGCATACCCTCGTCGATCAGAACGTTCGGCATATGCTCGATGATGTTTGCGAAGTGGATTCTCATCGCCGCCCGCAGCTTCTCCCATATGCCCGAAACACCGGATGCCGCCTTATGGACCGCTGCTAACGTCTCGCCGGACTTCTCAACCACCATCTCCACCAGGATTTCTTCTTTCGTCTTGAAGTACAGGTAGACCGTGCCCTTGGCGACGCCCGCGCGTCGTGCGATGTCCTCGACGGTTGCGTTCAGGATACCCGTTTCGGAGATGACAGCGAGCGCCGCGTCAATGATGGCCATCCGCTTGTCGCGGACTGCATCCTTAGGCGCGTTGTCCTTTTGCGTGGTCATTGTGACTGACTGACCGGTCAGTTTTACCGTTGAAATACGGGAATGTCAAGGGGTTTACGGGCGGAAAAAGCCAGTAGGATGTGTGATGTAGGACGGGATTCACTTCCCGATGAGTACGCCGGGCTCACTAGCCCGGCTCTTTGTCTTCTGTAGGGCGGCCATTTATGGCCGCCGTCATAAAGCGCCTGAGGAGGAGCGGTGGGGGTAAACCCCAGCCCTACAACGATCTCTCTTGCTGACGACTGAGGACTGAGAGCTGACGCCTGCCCGCCATAGTCACGAGCTTCGCGTGACGACGGCGGGACTAGTTCCAGTCGGCTGATATAATCCAGTGCCTTGGCAAATCCTCGCAAAGTCCGCGCGCGGTGCTATTTCACCGGAATCGTGCAGGGCGTGGGTTTTCGCCCCACGCTGCACCGGTTCGCCACCGAGCTCGGCCTGGCCGGCTGGGTGCTCAACTCGACAACCGGCGTGGTCTGCGAAGTTGAGGGCGCGGAAGAAGCGTGCCGAAAATTCTTCCGCCGGATGCACGACGAAGCGCCGCCGCTTTCGCGCATTACTTCAAGCTTCATGGAGATTCTGCCACCGGCGGGTCTTGCCGGCTTCCATATCCGCCCGAGCGAAGAGGAGGAAGGCGAGATCACGCTGATTTCGCCCGACACCGCCATATGCGCCGACTGCGCGCGCGAGCTGCTTGACCCGAATGACCGGCGTTACCGCTACCCGTTCATCAACTGCACCAATTGCGGCCCGCGCTACTCTATCATTGAAGCGCTGCCCTACGACCGTCCGAACACGACGATGCGCGAGTTTGAGATGTGCGAAGACTGCCTTCGCGAGTATGAGAATCCCGAAGACCGCCGTTACCATGCCCAGCCGAATGCCTGTCCAGTCTGCGGCCCTAAAGTATGGCTCGCTAACCGAGCGGGCAAGGTGCTTGCCGAGGGCGATGAAGCCGTCCTGCAGACGGTGCAACTGCTGGCGCAGGGCAGCATCGCCGCCATCAAAGGGCTGGGCGGATTTCACCTGGCCTGTGATGCGTTGAATGAGAAAGCGGTGGAAGAGCTGCGGCTGCGGAAGCGTCGCGCGCGGTTCAAGCCCCTGGCGATAATGGCAAAGGACTTCACAGTGCTGCGCGACCTGGCGCACCTTTCGGAAAAGGAGATGGCGCTGCTGGCATCGCCGATTTCGCCCCTCGTCCTCGTGCGCAAACGCGATGACACGCCGTACGCGCTTTCGCCGATGGTTGCGCCGCGCACAGACCTGCTGGGAGTGATGATTCCCTACACGCCGCTGCACCTGCTTCTTTTCAACACACAGCTTGACGAGCCAGCGGCAGGCGGCGCAGATGCGCTGGAAGTCCTGGTAATGACTTCGGCGAATCTCGCCGAGGAGCCGCTGGTATACGAAAACGATGAAGCGCTGGAGCGTCTGGCGCATCTGGCGGACGTTTTCCTGATGCACAACCGCCGCATAATCGCGCCTTCGGACGATTCCATTGTGCGGGTGATGGGAGGCGAGGCGCGGGCGATTCGGCTGGGGCGCGGGTATGCGCCGTATCCCGTTGCGCTGTCCCGCGACCCGCGCGAACCGGCGCCTGCGGGTTGCGTCGTCGGATGGGGGCCGGACATGAAAGCGACCATCGCGATGCAGGCGGGACGGTTTGCGCTTATCGGCCCGCATCTGGGAGATCAGGAGACGCTGGCGGCGCAGGCATTCCACCGGCGCACTTACGAACATCTCAAGCGCGTGTTCCAGCAGCAGCCCGACACCATCGTCGGCGACCTCCATCCTGGCTATTACTCGCGCAAGCTGGCGCAGCAGGAGGTCGAAGTTTCCGGCGCGCAGCTTCTAGACGTGCAGCATCATCACGCCCATCTGGCCTCCGTGACGCTGGAGTGTGGCCTAGACGGACGCTCGCTTGCGCTTACGCTGGACGGCACGGGATACGGCACCGATGGCGCTGTCTGGGGCGGCGAGGTGCTTCTCGGCGACGCGTCAGAGTTCCGACGTGTGGGCACATTGCGCACTCTGGCATTGCCCGGCGGCGAGTCCGCCATTAAGCAAACCTGGCGGCTCGCACTCGCAATACTGAACGAGACCGATGCCAAGCTGCTCGATGAAGCCGTCAAACGCCTAAAAGATATGCCGTTCGCACCGGACGTGCCGGTGGTTGCGGAGATGGTGCGCCGAAACATCAACTGCGTGCCTTCCACGTCCCTGGGCCGGCTTTTTGACGCCTTCTCAGCGCTTATGGGGATATGCCTGGAAGCCACCTACGAAGCGCAGGCGGCTATTGAGCTGGAAAACGCCGCGTCGCGTGTTGAAGAGGCTGACGCGCTGCCTATGATAATAGAGCGGGAGCAGGAACGAGGGCTTCTGGTGATTGACTGGCGGCCCGCGGTGCGTGCCGTTATCCACGCGCTACGGCAGGAGAAGATGGCGCCTCTGATACTGCCGGAAGAATACTCGCCGCAAGCCCCGGCGCTTGTCCTGCCCGACGTGTGCTGCGAGCTTGCGCGCGGGTTCATCCGGGGGCTGATAATGGCCTACGGCGAAACGGTCGCCCGCGCAGCGGAGAAAGAGAGCGTCAACCAGGTCGTTCTGAGTGGCGGCTGCTTCCAGAACAAGCTTCTATTTGAAGGGCTCATAGAGCGCCTTGAGAACTCAGGTTTGCGGGTATTCGCCCACAGCGGCGTGCCGATGAACGATGCGGGGATTTCGCTGGGGCAGCTTGCGCACGTGCTGGCCCGCCGCGCCTAGTCCTTTTTCTTCTTCACGCACTGGCGACAGACACCAAAGATATGCAGCACATGGCGCTCAGGAATGAAGCCATGCTCCCGGCAGAGCGAGTCCTGTACCTGCTCCAGTTGCACCGAATGGAACTCGATAATGCGTCCACATTCGCGGCATATCATATGGTCGTGGTGTTCAGCGCCGACGGCCTTCTCGTAGCAATTGAATCCCTCTTGAATCCGTTCCCTGCGGACGATGCCGCATTCTTCGAGCAGGGCGAGCGTCCGATAGACCGTTGAACGGGAGACCTTCCGGCGGGTGCTTTCGTTAACCAAATCAACAAGGTCGTCGGCCGCAAAATGGAAGCGCTCGCGCCCGAGTATCGTCTCCAGTATCCTCAGCCGGGGCCGCGTCACCTTCAGTCCCTTCCGGCGCAGGTGTTCCAGGAAGATGTCTCTAGCGGCGCTCACCGGGGCAATTGTAAGCTAACGCCATCCTTGTGTCAAAAACGTCTCATAATGGCCGATGAAAGGTCCTTCTCCTTTTAAGTAGAAGCAATTAAGCAGCCCGACTGCCACTTCCGCGCTCCATCGTTTTCAGGAAAGCCGGTCGGCGCGTCTCCTCCGCCTGAAGGTGATTAGGTCCTTATAAGGCTTTAGTGCGACACCCCGCCCTGCCGCGCCTGCCGCGTAACTGCCGATGGTGCTTTCAGCGTTCAGGGGTGAATAATCCGCCAAAAAACGGGAGCGGCGAACAGTTATGCGGGTGAATCCTTCTGTATAATGGTGGCGACGAATATGGGCTGGAAGTTGCCGCGATTTAACAAGAGCGCAAAAGACGCGTCGCAAGGCGACGGCGCCGCACGCGCGCCCAAGCGCACACGTCCGCCCGTAAGGCGCAGACCGCCGCCCCTGCGCCGCCGGATGTTTCGCGTGGTGGACTACTACATCTTCTCCGAGGCGTTTCAGCTCTACCTCATAGGCTTTTTCGGCTTTTTAGCCTTCCTCATCATCAACCAGCTCTTCCTGGAAGGCGACCGGCTGCTCAATCCCAACTTCCCGGCGCGCGAAATCCTGCGCCTTATCGCGCTCAATGTTCCCTACTTCGTCACCATGGCCATACCCGTCGCCGTGCTCTTCGGCACTATGATGAGCATGGGGCGGCTGGCCAAAGACAACGAAATTGAGGCGATGTTCACCAACGGCATCCACCTGGTGCGGCTCTACCTGCCCTTTCTGATACTGTCGCTGATGAACGTCATCATCGTCTTCGCGGTCAACGAAACGCTGGTGCCGCGCGCAGGTGCCGCCGCCGAAGCCATCTACCAGAAATATCCTTATT
The DNA here is from genome assembly GCA_029932365.1 of bacterium. Taxonomy (GTDB): domain Bacteria; phylum 4484-113; class 4484-113; order 4484-113; family 4484-113; genus JAGGTK01. The sequence continues at coordinate 7,972 of JAOZQG010000044.1, forward strand.
TGCGCGAGCAGGAAGAAACCGAAGTCGATCCCATCATCGTGAAGCTGCCCAACGGCGCGTTCTTCGCCTCGTCGTTCGTGGATAAAAACACGGGCAGCACGTTTTACGCGGTCTACGACACGCTGACAATGAAGTCGCCGAAAGAGGTTGAGGGCGAATTCCCGCTGCCGCTCAAGCCGGAAGGCGCGAAGCCTTCAGGCGCGCCCGGCGGGCTGGCACCCAAGGCCCATATAATGGAGTCCGAATCCCGCACCGAAGGCGCCCCGCCTGACGGAGCCGCCCTGTCTTCTTCTGAAATGACGCAACCTGCGGGCCATCCCCACGAGCCGGCACCTCCAGCGCGGATGCGCACCGGCGAACTGGCGCCGGAAGCTCAGCAAGCGGCGGAGACCGATGACGCCTCTCCGGCGCCGGAAAAGCCGGACGAGGCGAAAATGTCGCTGGTCAAAGAACAACAGCCCGAACGCAAGCTTTTCCTCGCGGCCAACGGGCAGATTAGCGAGCAGATGCTTAGCGTTACCCATCCGTTCGTCTACAACGTCACCGATAACGGGCTGATTGCCGACCGCGACGAGCGCTCGCACATGACGCTGCGCCTGGACATACCGCTCAAGGACGTCTTCACCGAAATCAAGACGCCGGAGGAGCTTTCGCGCGAGGAATTGCAGCGCCAGACCGAGATGAAGCGCCAGCTCGGGGTGAACCCGGCCAAGGACGCGACCGACTTTTATCTCAAGTTCTCCATTCCCTTCGCCTGTTTGTTTTTGTCGCTGGTGGCGATGCCGCTATCGCTCAGGGCGCCGCGCGAGGAGCGCCTGCTGGGCCTGGTAATCACATTTTTGCTGGTAATGAGCTATTACACCGTTTACTACGTGGCGAAGCTTATGGGCTACAACGAAATCCTCCCGCCCTTCTTCGCCGCGTGGATGCAGAATCTGATATTCGCCGCAATCGCGGTGTTTATCTTCGTGGTGAGCCGTAAATGAGATGGTGGCCCTTCAAATCGCGCACGCCGGTCGCCGATAAGATTCTCGGCGAAAAGCGCCCCGGCGCGCCCCGCCGCGCCGCCCGGCTCTTGCGCGACTTGCGCCCCTTCGCGCGAACCGCGTTTGGCGCCGCCGCCGAATGGCTGCTGCGCATCCGCTGGAAGCTGCTCACCATCGAACGCTACATCTTCTCCGAGGTCTGGACGCACTTTTTGCTGGGCGTGCTCGGCTTCACCTTTTTTATGATTATCACGTCCATCTTCACGCTGGGCGACAAAATCTTCGGCAAGCACATTCCGTTCTTCACCGTGCTGAAGGTGCTGCTGCTGTCCACCCCGGCGTACGTGGTGCTGGCCATACCGGTGGCGTGCCTTTTCGCCACGCTAATGGCCATGGGCCGGCTTTCGCGCGACAACGAGCTTACTGCGCTCTACACCACGGGCGTGTCGCTCTACCGCGTGTTTCTGCCGTTTCTGGCACTGAGCGTGTTCGCGGCGGTTGGGTCGTATTACATCTACGAGGAAGTCGTGCCGCCCAACAACAAGGAGTTCAAGAACACGCTGGTGATTTTCTGGGAAAGCCAGGTCACCGACTACATCAAGCCCCAGATGGTGATTAAAGCGCCGGACAAAAAGTACTTCTATATCGACGAGGTTAACAAGGAACTTGGCACGATGAGCGGCATCCGGCTCTACGATTACGGCGAAGGCCGCAGCTTCCCCCGTGTGTTCTTGGCCGACAAGGCGCAGATGGTCGAGGGGTTTTTGGTGCTGAACAACGTGCGGGTTTACGAGCCGCAGGCGCGCAACGGGGCATCCATGGTTTCCGCAGTGACGCCGACGACAAAGGTGGATATCGCCCGCAAGATACGCGAGTTCTACGCCGAGGACGCGCCGCAGGAGCTGGCCGCGCGCGAGCTGAAGCTGCGGGTGGAGGAGCGCCGCCGCGAAATCGCCGCGCAGCAGCGCGCGTCGCGGGTGCAGAAGCTCAAGTACTTCACCGACAATACGGAATATTACTTCAAGTTCGCCATACCCTTCGCCAGCATCGTGCTGGTGCTGGTGGCGGTGCCCATCAGCATTCGCGGGCCGCGCGAAGAGCGCAACATCGCGCTGATACTCAGCTTCCTTCTGGTAATGGCGTACTATTCTCTGTTTTTCGCCTGCCGCACGCTGGGGTACCTGGGGCACATGCCGGGGATTTTAGCCGGCTGGATTCCCAACACGTTTTTCTTCGTCGCGTCCGTCTTCCTGTTCATCCGCGCGCGGAAGTAGTCGCCCTGGCAGCAGAGCGCGGTTTCCTTAACCTATTTTCCCGCCAAGACGTTTCGCGCATGCAAGCAACTTCTCCGGTACTTCCCTCTCCTTCGATCCCGGGAACACAACCGTGCCGACAATGCGGCATCCGCCGTACTTCAGGATATGGCGTACCGCCCGCAGAGCTCCCCTGCTTTCGCCCAGCAGCAAGTTGAGCGGCCAAGGCGTGGTGCAGGCAGTGACCAGGACAACCGGTTTCCCCTTCATGCGCGGGACGGGCAGCTTGTTCTTCCCTTCACCCATGAAGATGGGCACATTGCGATCGAGCAGCGCTTTGAGCTGCGTGCTCATATTCGCCCAGTGCGTCGGCGTCCCGATGATGAGCGCGCCCGCTTCGCGGATTCTCCGCCCGAGCCGGTGGCCGTCGTCCTCCGGCAGCACGCATTCTCCGTCCGGACGGCACTTCATACACGCCCGGCACGGCGCAATGGAGCAGTCGTACAGATCCACCCGCTCAACCAGCATTCCAGTTGCCCCTGCGCCGTCGGCTGCCGCGCCGACCAGCCGTGCAACCGAGCCGCTTTTGCGCGGACTCGCATTTATCGCAAGCACGATATTCTGTGTTCCCATAGCCGCGATTATATCGCTCAATTATCGGCTTCAGGGGATTCCAGCGAGACGGGGACCAAACACGCTGCTCTTCGTCGCGTCCGTCTTCCTGTTCATCCGCGCGCGGAAGTAAGGCCTCTGGTAAAATGACCAGCGGTGAGCGAGAAAGGGCCAGCTCGCCTCATTAAAACGACCGCTTTCCTCGTCGTGCTCGCCTTGCTTTTTGTGTTCGCTGCCGCTCTCGTGATGGTCGGCGCCGCTTATTACTTCTGGTGGGCCGGGCCGCCGCGCGACCCGAAGTGTTTCGCCCTGGACGATGAGGACTTCGGGCTGGGATTTCACATCGGCGACCCCTGGGACCCGAAGGCGTTCGAAGCCGCGATGAAAGCCAGCGGGCTGGACGTGGTGCGCGTGGAGCGCGAGTTGCGCGAAGGCTACGACCTGCGCAACGAGTCGTGGTATACCTCGGATTATACTCTCGCTATACATGTTATCTCCGACCACAGCGTAGAGGACACGTACGTGAAGATGATTACGCTGTCCGCTTTTACGCCGGGCCAGAGCCCGGACCCCGCTGCGTATGAAGCGAGCGCGGCCTGCGCCCGGCGCCAGTCCCTGCAGGCCCTGGCGGAGAAGAAATTCCCCGACGATCCGGCAGCGCGGCACCAATGGCTGCAGGCGCAGCTTGCGATTATGACCGGCCAGGAAGCGCCGCAGATAGAAACCGGCGCGGGCGTCACGCTGGGCAGCACCAAGGCGGAAGTAAAGGACGCTTACGGGGAGCCGTTCGACTGGGTGGACATTGCGGGGCACCACTGGCTGACCTATACCGCAAACAAGGTCAGCGTAACCTTTTTCCTCAGCGAGGGGCGCGTATCTATGATCGACCTTCGCCGGGGATACCGCCAGCAGGGTTACGAGTTGCGGCGCGACGCCTGGCAGGTGCACTTCATGACCAAAGAGCAGCGCCGCATGCGCGACGAGTGGATTGTTGGCGGAAGCATTGGCGGCGAAGCCGGGGGAGAAAACGCCGCGGGTGTCGAAGATGCCGCGTCCGAAGTAGAATCGGAGCGGGACTGACGCACGGTCGATGCCCGCAAAGGGGATATGCGATGAGGAAGGAAAAAGCGAGAGCTGACCTGAAGCTGCGGCTGGCGCGCGCCGCGGCAATCGCTGCGCTTGCGCTGTGCCTGGCAGCGGCGGCGTGCAACGGCACCAGGCTCTACGCGCCCGAGGGCAGCATCCAGGAGCGCCTGCACGAGCTGGATTATATGTGCCGGTCGTACCTGTTCGAGAGCGGAAGCTTCACCCTCAGCGAGGACTTCGCAGATTACGCCCCGCAGCTTGCGCGGCTCTGCCTGAACGAAGCCCGGCGGCTGGGCAAAATCATCGTCCAGCCGGGCGAGGAATTCAACGAGCGGGACGTCGAGATGCTGGAGACCGCGGCGGACGCGCTGGGGGCGCTGGCGCTGGCGATTGAGGATGCGCTGGAAGAAGTCAACTTATCCGACCCGCAGTCGCGCGCGAAGGGCGCGATTACTGCGGAGTACGGCGCGCTGAACGCGGTCGTCAAGCACATCGACGAGCGCCATCGGGCCTTGAGCCGCTCGGACGCGCTGTATAGGTAACAGAAGATAGTGGGCGTAACGCCAAAAAGCGGGGGAGCGAAGCGCACCTGGCGGCGCGCGGGATGGGGCGCGCTGATTGGGCAAGATATATCCTCAGGCCAAGTGTACTGAGCTGGTCAGGCGCTGGCATCAGCTGCGCAGTAATTCGACAGAGAACCTCTTCTTTGGAACTAGAACATTGATTCGTACAGCACGGAGATTCAGCGGTCGGTTGGCTCCGGGCAACAGCCCATGCTTCTTGCAGAAGTCAAGGATTGCCGGATGCCTTAGCTCCGGGCACTTATTCCAAAAGGAATCAGTGATTTGGACTTGTACCTCCTGCCCGTCCAGTAGCAATTTGATACTCGAATACTCCTTATCGAAATGCACACGTCGTTCAGGAATAGGGACCCTGAAACCGAAAGTGCCAACGTGCTTCTTGCCGTATTTGCCCTTTCCCGCAGCTTGCCACACGGAAGCTGTAAATCCTTCATTCTCTTGGTGCATCATTATTTAACACATCCGAAGCCATAGAGTTACTGGGAGTTGCTTCCCATCTGTTGTTTCGCTGGGACTTGACAACTGGCGGGTATCCCCGAGGTCAGTCTTCGGCGATCAACGAGAAATGACCGATACTTCTACCACCACCCCAACGTGTGCCGTCAATGAGATGCATGTCGTATAACCAGACCGAGCCAACGAATTCACCATCGCTTAGATCAGAAACTGTGACATCCGCAACTAGCTCGATGTCTTCATAGTATTCTCCGACACCACGGCAGACTATACTCAGATTGGGATCCCCCAGGTCTCCAGGATACCAGTAAACGTAGACGGAGAAGTATCCCCAACTGAAGAACCAAGTCCACCGCCACTTTCCATTATCAGAAGCATCCGAAGGAGATGGTAGCTTATCCAGTAGAAAGCTGAGCTTCTCTTCCTCTCCCGTCTCTTCTTCTATCCAGTAACCACTCCACGTAATCGCTTGCTGCCCTCGGAAGAGACCAGTGCTGATAGCTGCAACAGCCTCCTCCCTTGTCAGGGGAGTAAGGTCGCTCCCATCATTTGTGCCAGAACCATTGGGTATGCCGATTGTTGAATTGCTAGAACCGCCACTGCAACCAGCGAAAATAAGAAGGAACAAGACGAAACTCACACTCAGTATAATCGGTTTCATTTGACTATCGTACCTCCTTCAAGCTGACAACGCCTTGATTACAGCAGAATGAATGTAAAACTACTTCTTAAACCACGCAGCGTTGCGTTTTGCCACGCTTGATTATAGCTACCTTGGCAATCGCGCGTCAATGGGTCATTGTTAGTTCCGACATGCCTGCTAGAATCATCCTGTGGTCAAACTCGCAGCATTCCTTGCTGGTGCAGCGGTGCTAATAGTCATTGCTGCCGCCTGCCAGAAGAAGGTGGAGGAGGAGCGCGAGAAGCCGGAGCCGCGTCCGGCGATGGTGCTGGACGACGAGTCGCTGGGGCTGGGCGTGTGTCTGGGCGACAAATCCGACAGCGAGCCCACGACCGGCTACAAGTACGCGTTCAGCTACAAGGTCGGCGACACGATGGCGGGGCCGGACGCGCCGGTCTTCAGCTACCTCTTCGGCGATTGCCTCGCGGTCACTTACATCTACCGCGACGACCTGTACGTCATCCAGGGCGTGATGGTGAACGCGTGGATGGACGAGCTCTGCCCGCCCAGCGAGCGGGTGGATCCGGAGAAATACTTTTTCAGACTGACGGCGCAGGCGGGCAAGGCGCGCAGGCTTTTCCCAAAGATTGCGACCGCGCGCGGCATCGGCGTCGGGAGCGCCGCATCGGAGGTGAAGGCGGCCTACGGGGAGCCGGACGCGGTCAACGAGGCGGGCTGGTATGCCTACGAGGAGGGCAATTTCCGGCTGATATTCGCGCTATTCGACGAGCGCGTGGTGATGATTACGCTTATGTCCACGCTGGGCACGCCCAAGGTGCAGCGCACCATCGCCCGGTGCGGCAGCGGATGAGGGTAGAATGCGCGCCGGTGGGGGCGCGGGTATAATACAGGTGAGACCAGGTCGCGAGGGGGCAAGATGTCCGGGAAAAGGGCAATTTACATTGCGCTCACAGTGTTGGCCGTAGCGCTGTGCCTCGCGCTTGCGACGTGCGGGAGCAGCCACCGGGTAGCGCCGGCT
>JAOZQG010000045.1:0-4036 GCA_029932365.1 bacterium
CGCGATGAACGCCGCGGCGAATTTCGCGTTTATCAACCGCCACCTGATGGCGCTATTGGTGAAGGATGCGTTCCTGACGAATTATCCCGGCGTGCGGCTGCAACTGCTGTGGGACCTAGCGCACAACATCGCCAAGTTTGAGGAGCACCTGGGCAACCGCATACTGGTGCACCGCAAGGGTGCAGCGCGCGCCTTTGGCCCCAAGCGGATGAAGGGCACGCGGTTCGCCCATACCGGCCAGCCGGTGCTCGTTCCTGGCAGTATGGGCACGGCGAGCTACGTGATGATCGGCACCGAAAAAAGCGCCGACACTTACGCATCCATCAACCACGGCGCGGGGCGCGTGATGAGCCGCATCGCCGCCAGCGGACGCAGCCGGCGGGGCCGGGAACTGCGCGGTCGCAGCGCCGCCATCAGCGACGAGGATTTTGCGCGCGCGATGAAAGGCATATACCTGATATCGGAGAACATCCGCACGGTGAAGGAAGAAGCGCCGCAGGCCTACAAGGACATTGACCTCATCACCGAAGCCGTCGTCGGCGCGGGCCTGGCGCGCACCGTTGCGCGATTGAGACCCCTTGCAGTATTGAAAGGATAAGCGAGACAAGGGCGCAATCGCGGCTGCTATAATTTCTGAGCTATGCTCGTGCTGGCGGGAAAGCCCGAAGAGCTCATTGATGCAGTCATTGATGACGCGGGCTTGCGCCAGATGGCGCGTAATATCTGGAATCCTCCCTGGAAGGAGAGGCTCAAGCAGGACAGGAAGCTCAGGCGCAAGATCAAGAACTACCTGAGGGCTGAAACGAGAGTTTTCACCAACGAGGGGAACTCCAAGCGGGCGGTCGTAATCCAGACCGGAGCGGACTACTTCATCTACGCGCGGGGCAACAGAACCTATGCGCGGGTGATGCAGGACCTTTACGCGCCGGATGTTGAATCCGGCGTCGCCTTCCCCGACCGGGGGATGCGCAGGTACTGGGACAAATGGAACAAAGGACAGCCGTACATCTTCGTACACGGGCCGTTCGGCGCCTGGAAGCGCGGCGTGGAAGCGGGGTTCAAAATGTGGTGGCCCCGGAATTACCCAGAGGAAAAGAAGCGGCGCAAGATGCGGCGCGGCGACGCGCGGACGTGGTACGTGACGGGCAGACCCAGGTTCGGCAGGCGCGTCAAGCATAAATGCCGCGCCATCGAGGGCAGCGACGAGCTGCTACCGCTCATCATCCAGGGCGTGGAGTACGGCCGGGAGGCGAGGGACTACCTGCGCGATTGCCTGCTGCTGGGGCCGAGCTTCGTCTGCGAGGTGAAGGGCGAGCCGGTGTGCTGGGCGGCGACGCACATGAACGGCACGATGGGGATGATTTACACGCCGCCGGAGCACCGCCGGAAGGGATACGCGCTGTCGCTCGCGGCGTTTCAGATGGACTATATGCTGCGCCGCGACGGGACAGCCGTGGCGCACGTGATTCTCGGCAACAGAGCTAGCGAGAACTTGCTGCTTGCTTTCGGCGCGAAGCACTCGCCGGGCACGATGACCTGGCGCACCCTCGTCTGGCCCCGCTGGAAAAGGAAAATGCTGAAGGGGTAGGGGATTTAGTCGCTGGGCACAATCCGCAGCTATGCCCGAAGTATCCGATCATCTTGTCCGCGTCCATGGGGGAATGACAGCAGGGGTGAGCAGCTACCAGCTACCAGCCGCCGGGGAGGAAGGTTGCTGCTTGATTGTAGGGGCACAGCATGCTGTGCCCGTTCCACAGCCATCATTATGCTGCGGATTGCTGAGTGAGGATGCAGATTGGAATGAAGAGTGAGTGAATCTGCGGTTGCGTAGCTCCTGAGAGGTGTCCGGACACATACGTTGGGTGGCAGAGGTGAGTTCGCTCTACATAGCTGGCGTTGCCCAAGAGGGGTAACGGGCACAGCATGCTGTGCCCCTACGGCGGTTGAGCGCCTTCTTACTGCTGCTAGCCCGCGAGGGGGAGGCTGACGGACACGGACTTGAGGGACATAGTGATGGTGGCGCGGGCGTCTTGTGGTGGCGCGGGCGTCCCGCCCGTGATTAGTCAGTTAAGCCCTTTCACCCACAGATACGGATACTCTTTCCTCTCTGGCCAGCGCTCCCGGGGATTGTTGAAGATATATTCAAGTTTCTCCCTGAACTCAGCTTCATCGCGCACAATCCGCAGCTATGCCCGAAGTATCCGATCATCTTGTCCGCGTTCATGGGGGAATGATAGCAGGGATGAGCAGCTACCAGTTGCCAGCAAGAGGGAAAGGCCAGGTCCGGACGCGCGAATTCATTCGCGCGACTAGGCAGAATGTGGGGAATGAATTACCCACTCCAATATTCGCTGAGCCGAGCAGGGAAATCTCGGGAGTGTGGACTTAAGTCCACACTCCGGCTAAACCGGCGCTAGCCTGCGAAGGGAAGGCTGAAGGACACAGACTTGAGGGGCTAAGTGACGGTGGCGCGGGCATCGCAATCGTATCCGCAGTATCCGATCATGTTATTCATGGGTGTTGCTCCTTGGGTGGGTAAATATCTAGGGAGGCCTTCTACATACCTTCTTTCTCTTCCGACTATTCAAAACGGAAGCCTTTCCTGACCACTCCTTAGGTCTTGGAGGAAAGCGCTCTGCAGCCCACGCAATCTCTGGTACTCTTGAGTCCTCTTGTCTGTTGAAAGCGATATGGGATTATTCACGATGTCCCAAGTGTCCGTAGAAGTCAATGCCTTGGCCTCACTGTTCCACTTTAAGTAGTGACTGAACTTCGTTTCGCTAGCCTTTCTCATTACACGCTTTACCTTCTTTCGCATCTGTTCCTTGTAGTCTGGTCCCATAAGGCTGTACATTGGAACAACATCGTGGCAGAGGCTTTCTAAGAGAACTTGAGATTTCCTCTGGTGCATATACTCCAACACTTTCGGGATAACACTCTCACCGACTAGGTCAGGAGCAGAATCCACATCAAAGGGAACATAGGACATCGGGACCGTGTCAGGCTCATATGTGAGCCCACGCTGAAAAATCTCATTAAGCTGACTTCTTTGAAAGGTATTCATTGCGAGTTGTATGTTATTCTGACCCACGAGCAGTAATGGGAAGGGGAAACCGCCATTGCGTAAGCCAAGCTCTAGGCGTTCCTGGAACCCAAGTTTCCCAATGACAACAACGTCATGTGCTTTGCACTCGGATGGTGGCACTAGAGCCTTATCACAGATGTCCTCTGTATGCACTCTAGAGTATCGCAGGAGCTGATCATGGACTGTGTTAGGTCCTTCCTTCCACTCCAATAGCATCGTGTGCCCTAGGCTAGATGAGGAGGCAATGAGTTCAGGTTTCACATCATTCATATCGGAATTAGCGAACGTTCTTTCGATCGCACGGATACAGTATCCATGATTAATAAAGTCGTTTGGCAACCCATGAGCTCCCTTGCAGAGTCCTATCCAAAGGTTCATCATGTGCAGGCTAAAACTCAAGCAACCTGCTCCCTTTGCTATCACTAGCACTCACAAGTGAATTGTAGTGATGCTGGAGGTTAGTGAATATCCTCAGAATTGTATTCCCGCAGCAACCTTTGGGAAGGTATATGCGCATGAAATCCGGTGCTACCTCAAACGATAGAGTCTTACCCACGTGTAAATCCACGGCGGACACTCTACAGAACCGCTTACTAAGGAAGGTAGGAACACCCCACAACCTGAATGGGGCCGTCCCACTGAATAGCTTCTCAGCGAATCTCTCAAGGTCGGCGATCGGGGGCTCAAATGTAATGACCAACGGCTCACCCTCAAGGATGATGTTACCGTTGTCACTAGTCCAGAGCAGTGCGTACTTCTCTTCTAGCTGGCAAACCGCAGCCTTGTACCTGCGGTAGACATCGGCAACCAGTGTAAGGTGGCACTGGAAGGATGTTCCCCTAGCAGTTATTTTCCCATTGAATTTGAAGTCGTCTATAGTGAAATGTTTTTCCGGGCCCACCGCTGCTGAAACAAATTTGATTTTTACTTTAGACAGCGTTGTGTAGTGCT
>JAOZQG010000045.1:4046-14550 GCA_029932365.1 bacterium
GCTCTCTGAAAATCTGAAAAGGTCTAGGATTTCAGCAGCCTTGTTACCCCAGAGCTGCATTTTAAGGAATTCCACAGGAGCATCCGGCCCTTCGAAGTCCACATCTGGCACAACCCTACGGTCGTAATCCAGACCAAGGCCTCTGAATGATCCCAGGCTAGCTATCTTGACTAACAACGAATTGGGAAGCCAGACCTGGTCGATCTCAGGAAGTGTCGTAATTAACCTCTCGAATAGCCAGTCAAGCGACACGCTGCTAGCCATGGAATGGACAAGCCAGAATCGAGGGTCGGACACGTCTAAGAACAGGTTTATCCGCTCACTTTTAACTCTGCCCTCAACTATCATCAGGCTCTCATCAGAACTCTGGCTCACTCTGGTCGTAACCTTGTCGCCAAGGATTCCCTCGGAGAACGCCCTCGCGATCGGTTCACTCGAGGCCCCGTTTCGAGGATCGTGACCGTGTGCTTCAACTAGATAGTTTTTAAGGAGGGTTGTATCTGTTTCAAGCTCCTGCATTGAGGACAGCTGCGCGTAAGTCTTGTTCATACGCTCATCGAGCAGATCTGCCATCTGTTGGCGACTACTCACAATAGGCGCCACGCTGCACCTCCCTCTCCCAATGAGAATGCAATACAGTTACAGAAACGCACAGACATGTATTCTATCATTACTGTCACTCGCATCTTTCCGCTCCTCACTCCTTCTTCCCCCATCTTTTCTCCAGCAGGTCTTTGATTTTCTTCTCGGCGGCGATTGGCTTAGGCTCGTAGAACTTCGCGCCTGCAAGCTCATCGGGGAGGTAGCTCTCGGCGACGAAGCCGCCAGTAGCCTCTTCCGCGCCGTCTTCGGCGTGCTCGGATTTGCCGTGCGCATAGCGGTAGTCCTTGCCGTAGCCCAGATCTTTCATCAATTCGGTCGGCGCGTTGCGGACTTTCAGCGGCACCGGCACTGCGCCGTGCTCCTCCACCGCCGCGCGCGCCGCGCTGTTAGCCTGATACACGCTGTTTGACTTAGGCGCGGCCGAAAGGTAGATCGCCAGCTCCGCCAGCGCGTTGTCGCATTCGGGCATCCCCACCGTCTCCACCGTGCGGAACACCGCCTGCGCCAGCACCAGCGCGAACGGGTCGGCAAGCCCGATATCCTCGCTCGCCATTCGCGTCATCCGCCGCGCGAGATACTTGGGGTCCTCGCCCGCCTGCAACATGCGCTGTAAGTAGTAAAGCGCCGCGTCAGGGTCGCTGCCGCGCACGGCCTTGTGCAGCGCCGAAATCAGGTTGTAGTGCTCCTCGCCGGTCTTGTCGTAAAGCAGCTCGCGGCGCGTGAGCACTTCTTGCGCGAACTCAAGCGTGATGCGTTTCTCCCGCTTTTCCTTCGCCAGCAGGTCAACCGCAAGCTCCAGCGCGTTGAGCGCAAACCGCGCATCGCCGTCCGCGGCGCGCGCAAGATAGCTGAGCGCGTCGTCGTCAATGGTAACGCCCGATTCGCCCAGCCCGCGCTCCTTGTCCATCAGCGCCTGGCGCGTGAGAGTGGCGATGTTGTCGTCGCTAAGTGATTCCAGCACCAGCACCTTGCTGCGCGAAAGCAGCGGGGAGATGACCTCAAAGCTGGGATTCTCCGTCGTTGCGCCGAGCAGCACTATGGTTCCGCGCTCCACGTGCGGCAAAAACGCGTCCTGCTGCGCCTTGTTGAACCGGTGGATTTCGTCTATGAAGAGGATAGTGGGGCGGTTGAACATCTGGCGCGAACGATTGGCGAACTGGATGACCTCGCGCACCTGCGGGATGCCGCTCGTTACGGCGCTCAGGCGCACAAACTCGTAGTTGTCAAGCGAGCCGAGGATGTATGCCAGCGTGGTCTTGCCGCTGCCCGGCGGGCCCCAGAAGATGAGCGACGGGACTTTGCCCGAATCGAGGATGCGCTTGAGCAGGCCGGTTTCGCCGGTGAGATGCTCCTGGCCCACGAATTCGCCGAGGTCGCGCGGGCGCATCCGGTCGGCAAGCGGGGCTGCGGTCAGTTCCGAGGTATCAGCGTCAGGCTTGTCGGAGCGCTCATCTTCGGCTGCTGGTTTCCCTTCCGCCATCGGGACTATTCTATCAGAATACCCGTATTCGCACTGTCAGCTTGCCGCGATTACGAAGCGGCCGAACCAGATGAGAAGATACGCGTTGGCGCCGGTGTGAAGCGCCCAGGGGACGAGCAGTCCGCGTGTTCTGAGCGCCACAAGACCGAAGACGAAGCCGCCGATAAATACTACGATTGCCGGAAGCCAGATCTGCGAGAACATAAGCGCAAGCGGCATTACGTGGAAGCCAGCGAAGACCAGGGATTGAGTAAAGTTAGGTGCGACGCTTCTGGCACCCGCGAGAATCGGCAGCACCCGCCCGCGCCAGAGGGCTTCTTCCGCTAGCGGGTTAACCAGCCCGAAGTAGACTGCGATGGGAAGGTACTTCTGGGCGTTTAGCCCTAGCTCGTCTAACGGGCCAGTTGCCACGTCGGGGAGCGCCTGCGGTGGCAGGAGCGGGATGGCGTATTCCATCGCAAGCCACGTGAGCGCAAAGCCGCCAACGAGCGCGAACGCCGCGACGCCGCCTTGTGTTATGTTGAATCGCAGCGGGCGCCTCGGGCGCAGGAGGAGCCATCCGCCGCCGCACAGCACGAGGTGGTAGACAATCATTGTGATGAGCGCGCTCTTGAGCCAGAAGAGCCCCAGGGCTACCCACAGGTAGACCGCCAGGCAGCAGAATGCGAGATGAAGGACTGACGGGCGATGGCTCACTCTCATATCATAGCGTTATTGGAGCAGTGCGGCAGACTGTGCCTGCGCCAAGTGGCTACTTGTCGGGCAGTTGCCGCTTGATCTCCGCCTGATACCACTGAGGCCAGCCGGCGGGCGGCTTCAGGCCGAGGTTGAGCGCTTCCGACATCTTTTCCTTCGCCTCGTCCACTTTTTTCAGCGCGTAAAGCGAAAGGCCCCAATAATAAAAGTTGGAAGCGTTTTGAGGGGAGACCTTGGCGCAGGCCTGGTATTTTTCCACCGCCTGCTCGTGCTTTTTGAGGGTTGCCAGCACCGTGCCCCAGGCATAAAGCGCGCTGCCGTAATCAGGCCGGAGTTCCACGGCCCGGTGGTAAGCCTTCTCAGCCTCGTCGAATTGCTTCTTCGCGGAAAACGCGTGGCCCAGATTATGGAAGAACCGTGCATCCTCCGCGTTGAGTTCCACAGCCTTGTTGTATTTCTTTATGGCGTCGTCAATCTTTTTGAGCATGTAGAAGCAGTTGCCCCAGTAGTAATACGTGTCCGGATCTTCAATTCCCAGCTTTCCCGCTTCCACGAACTGCTTTAGCGCGTCTTCGTATTTCCGCAGCCGGAAAAGCGCGATGCCGCGGTAGGAGTAAGCCTCCGCAAGCTTGTTGTCCAGTTCAGTGGCCTTCTTAAGAAGTTCAAGGCCCTCACGTATCTTTCCCAGCACAACAAGCGACCTGCCCTGGCCGAGGTGCGCTTTGGCATTATCCGGAGCCAGCTCCACCGCCTTCGCGTATTTCTGCTGCGCTTCCTTGAAGCGCTTGAGTTTGGTCAGGGCATCGCCCCACAAAAGGAAAATCTCGGCGTTGTCAGGCCTAAGTTCCGCTGCAACCTGTGCTTTGTGTCGGGCCTCCTCATATCTGCCGAGGTCGTTCAGCGTTCTCAGCCAGTGCATGTAAGATTCCGCAAAATCGTCGGTAGGCTTGACCGCTTCTTCGTATTTATCAACGGCTTCCTCGGAACGTCCGAGCGCCATCAATGCGTCGCCCCAGTAAAAGTAAAGCGAAGGCTGCTTTGCCAGCTCCTCCTTGGATGCGATCTTTTCCACCAGCTCCAGAGCGCGTGTAGCTTCGCCTTTTTCCAGCGCCTTTTTAACGTCGCTAAGTGCGCGGTTCGGGTCGGCTTCCGCGGCGACCAGGTGTAGCTTGGCCAGCTTCTCATTAAGACCCTCGATGGTTTCGTCGCGAGCCTTAACTTGATTCTCCAGGTCGCTGACCTTTTTGGCGCTCTCGCTCAGCTGATTTTCCAGTTCCATAACCCGTGCGGAGGCAGCTTGTGCTTTCTCCAGCTCGTCCTTAATCTCAGCGATGAACGAATCGCGTTCTTTCAGCTTTTTCTCCAGTTCAGCCGTCTTCTGACCAGCCTCTCCGAGTTTGGATTCGACCTCATCCGCTTTTGCACGGACGGCCTCTGCCTGCGAGAGCTTGGATTTTAATTCTTCTAATTGCCTGTTCAAATCCGCTATCTGCTTGTCCCGCTGGCCCAGCTCGTTTTTGAGCTCCTTCAATTCCATCGAGGTTTCGTACGCTTTGCTTTCGGTTTCACCCGCCCGGGATTCCGCTGAAGCGAGCTTTTCAGTGAGCTCTTTTACCTTACTTTGCGCTTCACTGGCGGCGGTTTCATGCTGTTCGGTTTGAGATTTGAGCTTGGCCAAGGCGTCTTCGTATTCTTTTAATTTCTTTTCGAGATCGGCGATGCTCGCGGCCTTCGCCCTGAGTTCTGTTTCCAGTTCTTTCGTATGTTTCTCCGCCTCGGTGAGCTGCTGGGCTGCTTGGGACGCAGCTTCGTCCCGCTTCTTGAGTTTGGTGTCAAGCTCGCCGACGCGCTGTTCGGCTTTTGTGAGCCTTTCGGACGCCTGAGCCGCATCTTGGTCGCGCTTTTTCAGGGCTTCTTCCAGCTCGCGCGCCTTTGCCTCCCACTCGGCAGCTTTGGTCTGCTGCGACTTTACGACATTTGTGCTGGATGAAAGGCGCGTTTCGAGCTCCTCAGCCTTGTGCTTCCAGTCCTTCACCTGAGCCTGTAGTTCTTCCGACTTTTGCTCCAGCTCTTTAGCCAAGGAGTGTAGTTCTTCTACCTGCTTATCGCGCTCGTCCAGCCGGGCCTGCGCGTCTTCCAGGCTCGCTTCGCGTTCGCCGACAATCACGGAAAGCTCGTCAACCTGTCCGGACTGCGCTCTCAACTGCTGTTTGAGCCGTTCGTTTTCGGACTGTGCTTCTTTGAGCTGCGTTTGGGCATCGTTCAGCGCCGCTTGCAGCTTATTTACGGATTCGGCTGTTTCCTTAGCCTGGGAAGCTATGTCTTTGACCCTTTTCTCCCTGTCAGCCAGCCTGGATTCAGCTTCTTTAATCCTGGCGTCGAAGCCAGACAGAGAGGTCTCGAGCTTTTCTATTTGCATGGCTTGCTCTTTTATCTCCGCGTCTCGCTCCTGTATTTGCGATTCGAGGCCTCGCGTATGAGCTGTTTTCTCTTCCAGATTCGCTTCAGCGACCTTCGCCTTAGCTTCTTTTTCTTCAACGCGGGCCTGAAGCTGCTCCACCGAAGCGTTGGCTTCGCGTAGCATGCGTTCGCGTTCTTTTACAGCCTCCTGGGCTTCTCGAAGCTGGTTGGCTGTTTCCTTTAGTTTGCTCTGGACTTCGGCGACCGATTTCTCGGCGGCAATTGCGCGCTTTTCCTTGTTTTCCGCATCTTCAGCGGCTTTCTGTGACTTGGCTTCCAGTTCACGATTCGCAGATTGAAGCGTTCGCAGTTTCTCATCTTTTTCCGCCAGTAGTTTCTCCAGCTGGCTGGCTTTCTCTTTGCCGCCCTTGGCCAAATCCTCGCGCTCCTTGAGGTCGCTTTCAAGGTCGGCGATTCGTCCGTCACGGTCCGCGACTTGTGCACGAAGCTCTTGGATTTCTTTTTCGCGGGAGGCGATGGTCTCGGCTTGCGATATCACCTGTTCGCTGTGCTCATCGACTTTTGACTGTAGATCGCCTTTACTGCTTTTATGCTTAGCGAGTTCAGATTTAAGCTTCTCCCGCTCCGCTTCGCGTTCTTTAACGGCAGCTTCGAGGTCGCTCATTTTGGCCATATGCTTCTCAAGCTGCGCTTCCAACGCCTTTGCCTGCGCTTCTTTTTCTTTAACCGTGGACTCCAGTTTTTTCACCAGCGCGTCCCTCTCCGCTACCTCCGATTCAGCTTTAGCCTTATCGCTGGCCTTGGATGTGAGTTCCTTTAGTCTGGCGCTCTGTTCGGACAGCTTGGTTTCAAGCTGCTTTACCTCATCGTCTCGCTGCGCCAGCTTATTTTCCAGGTCTTTCAGCTTGGCATCCCGTCCGGCGACCCCTTCGCTCTTGGCTTCTTTGGCCTGCTTTTCAAGTTGGGCAATCCTGCTATCGCGTTCCGCTATTGCCTTTTCCGCTTCCTTCAATTTACCAGCTATCGCTGAGTCGTCTACCTTTGGAGCAGCGGCAGCCGGGGCATCTTTTTTCGCCGGTGCCGGCCTGGCCCCGGAAAGCTCGAAGCGGCCAATCTGAGCTGTCAGTTCCTTCACCTTGCGGTTGCGCTGGAGCAGTTTCTGCTCCAGATCTCGCACCCGGCGTTCAAGCGCCACTTTGTCCGGGTCTTCGGGAAGCGGCTCGGCTTCAGCTTCGGCCTCCTCTTCCACCTTCTTCTCGCCTGCTGGAGCCGCTTTGGGCGGCTCTTCATCGCGCGTGGCTTCGTATTCCTCCAGGAGCTTTGGCAGGGACTTCAGCGTTTTAGTTGCTTGAGCGTCGCTAACTTCAACGGCAGAGAGCAGTCCTTTCCAGCCCTCTTCGTCAGTGAGGTCTATCTTGATAGCCTGGAGGAGGACGGCTGGCAGATTGCCAGGCTCGAAGAATACTGCGAGAGGAGCGGCCTGAGGGAAAGCACGGTGATAAGTATTCAGCTCGTGAACGCAGTTGAGTGACCGTGCCCAGGCTCTCGTGACAACGATAACCAGATGCTTGCTGACGAGCGCAGCTTCGTCCGCGGCGCGCTCGGACTCCTCGTCCTCGGCGTGGACTTCATCGAACCATACATCAAGCCCCGCACCGGACATGACCTTGTTGAGCAACTTCCCCTCGGCCAGCGCGGTGCCTGGATGGTAGCTGATAAAAACGTCGTACTTGTAGTCCACCTTAGCCGTTACCTTTTACCCCCAAACCGGTGGTCACTATTCTAACAGATGTGCAAATGCGTGCCGTCGTTTCAGTCAATAAGCGTTGAGCTTAAAGCAGGATAGCGGTTTAACTTAGCCATGGGGGTGTGCTCTGGAGTAAACCTCCCGCAGCCGGCTCATGACCACCCGGGTGTAAAATTCCACCGTTGAAATTCGGGAATGACCTAAAAGTTCCTGCACAACGCGGATGTCAGCGCCGTTTTCCAGCAGATGCGTGGCAAAACTGTGCCGCAGCGTATGCGGAGTGACTCTGGCCGTAATGCCGGCACTTGTGGCATAGCTTCGTACCAACCTGAAAGCCTGGACGCGCGAGAGTTCCCCCCTGCGGCTCAAAAAAACCCTCATGCTGTGCTGGCTGGATTTCAGGCGAGGTCGGACATCGCTTAAATACTTATCGAGCCACTGGACAGCGAAGTCTCCCAGGGGACAAATGCGCACCTTGCCGCCTTTACCTCGAATCCGGGCAAATCCCGCGTTCAGGTCCAGGTCAGGCAGGCGCAGGTTACAGCATTCGCTCACCCTCATTCCCGAAGCATAAAGCGTTTCCAGCAGCGCTCTATCGCGAATGCCCAGGGGCGTCCGTGTGTTGGGAGAGGCCAGCAAGCGCCTTATTTCATCGTAAGTAATGGCGTGGGGCAGGGGAGCCGCTCTGGGTGCTTTTAAGCGCCTGGGGAAGACCTCTTTGTCAACGAAACCCCTGGCGAGCAAAAACCCGCTGAAACGTCTAAGGGCAGCGATTCGACGCCGGATGGTTGCCGGAGAGTAGTCGCCTTTCGTATTGAGTTCGCTTATGTAGGTGGTGAAGCGTTCCGGCTGAAGTTCGTTCAGCTTCTGCATTTGAGACCATTCTTGAAAGGCCAGCAGGTCGCGGGAGTATGCTGCGATGGTGTTTGGCGACAGCCCGCGCTCCACCCGGCAGTGGGTAATAAAGGCATCGATGGCTTGATCCAGCTCTGTCATGTAATCTGCGGCTTGCGCAGCGGGCGCGGCTTTCCGGTATTTAAACGTTTCTTCCCGTTTAACTCCAGAAGCGACATAAGAATCTGCTTTTCGTTCTTGCTGAGCTTGCGCGGTATATCCAGCTCAACCTGAAGATGCATATCTCCCGAGCCGCCGCCGCTCAGCCGGGGAAGGCCTTTGCTGCGAAGTGTTATCACGTCGCCCGGCTGGGTACCGCGCGGCACCTTCACGCGCAGGCTCTCGCCCGAAAGGTGTTCGACAGCAATCTCTGTTCCGAGCACGAGTTCGGGATACGTGACGGGCAACTTCGCCAGCAGGTCTGGCCCGTCCACTTCAAACACCTTATCGGGCTTGACTCGCACGCGAATCAGCATATCCCCGCTGCGTCCGCCCCCGGTGCCGGCGTTGCCGGCGGCGCTAAGGCGCATCACCGTTCCATCTACTATACCGGCCGGTATTGTGACATCGACCGTGCGGTCGCGGGCAGTGACCCCAGTCCCGTGGCAGGATTTGCAGGGAGATTCGATTACCTGTCCGCTGCCGTTACATATCGGACAGGGCGCAGAGGTGGCGAAGACACCCAGGAACGTCTGACGGGTGGACGAGACCATACCGCTGCCACCGCACTGCTGGCACCTGGAAGGCTGGGTGCCCGGTTCGGTCCGCGAGCCCTGGCACTTAGGGCACACCTCGAGTCGCCTGACCTTGAGCGAAACTTGTTGTTCCTCAAGCACGTCTTTTAGCTCGAAAACCACGGTTTCAACAATATCCTCGCCTTCGGCATATGCAGGGTCGTGGGGACGCCTGCGCGAAGACGTAAACGGCCCCCCGCTGAAGCCGCCCCCAAAGAAAAACTCGAAAATATCGGCGACGCTGCCGAAGCGGTCGAAGCCTAATCCCTCGCCAGGACGCACTGTTCCGAATTGGTCGTACTGGGCGCGCTTTGATGGATCGGACAGTATCTCGTAAGCCATGGTTACCTGCTTGAAACGGTCCTCCATCTCCGCACTTCCGGGATTGTGGTCGGGATGGCAGTCGCGAGCGAGGCGTCTGTAAGCGCGTTTAATCTCCTCCTGGGAGGCGTTACGGCTTACTCCTAGCAGTTCATACAGGTCAACTCTCATCTTCGTCGTCTCCCTTCCGCCACTCGTCGATTACCTGACTTATAGCCCGTGCAACACGCAAGACCAGTGGCAAAGCACGGGAGTAATACAGCCGGGTAGGACCGACAACTCCCACGCGTCCGCCGGTGCCCTCGCCCATATCGTAGCCGGAAAAAAGAATACTTACTTCCGCAAGCTCGTCCTTTCCCGACTCCTCGCCGATTATGGCGCCCAGATCTTCCTTTCCCCGAACATCCAGCGTTTCGAGAAAGGACTCCTCGTCCGCAACGCTGTTTAGCAGTCCGCGGAAACGTTCCAGGGCGAAAAACTCCGGCTGCGTCAGCAGCTTGTACGCATCGCTAAACACCACGCGGCTCTCTGCGGGCGTAATCTCACTGAGGAATTTTTCCAGCTGTGCCTGGACCGATACTGGCACTACGGTGAAATCCTCCAGCGCCTGCTGTATCTCGCCGGACTGAATCGAGGCCACGTTACGGCCTCGCAGCAGGTTGGTCATCCTTTCACTGAGGTGCCCCAGCATAAGCTTCCTGACCGGGACTTCCGTCCGGATGAGGCGGCTCTGCACCATTCCGATGTCCGTTACCAGCACTATCATCAGCTGATGGTAGTCGATCTCGATTAGGTTCAGGCTGCGAACAGTGAACGGCGGAGTCTGGGGGACCGTGATGAACGCCATGTAATCGGACTGGCTCGTCAGCTCGTCCAACGAATGGGTAACCAGCCGGTCGATTTCGCTGCTGAGCATACGAAGCGTTGCGGCTAGGGCGCGCACTTCTTGCGCGTTTACCGTTACCTTTGATAAAAGCGTGTTGACGTAAAAACGGTAAGCGCGCGAGGTGGGAACTCGCCCCGAAGACGAATGCGGTTGATGTAGAAAGCCGAGTTCCTCCAGGTCCTTGAGTTCGTTGCGTATTGTCGCGCTGCTTACTTTCGCATAGCGCGTAAGAGCATTGGAGCTGACCGGCTGCGCCGTCCGTATATACTCCTCGGTCAGCCGAAGAAGAAGTTTTTCCTTGCGTTTTGTAATGGGTATCCTCATTGCCACCGAACGCCTGTCACCTTATTTTACCGCGAAACGGGCGGTTATCACCTGAAATGGTGGGTTGGATTGCCGGTCGCGCCCAAAAATCCAGAATCCTGCCGTAAAGGTCTTGACAAGAGGAGTTTAGGATATAAAATTAGCAGTCGTCAAGTGTGACTGCTAACAGTTGCCTAAGATAATTGCTAGCAGTCGCGGGTAATGACTGCATCCACGCGCGGCGCGTGGGCGAAATCTGAATTGAAGGAGGAAGTTCAAATGGCGAAGAAGTTCGATTTCACACCGGCGCCCGGACGTATCATTGTTAAGCCGCTGGAAGAGGAGGAAAAAACGACATCCGGCGGCATTGTCATCCCGGACAGCGCCAAAGAGCGTCCGAGCCTGGGCCAGGTCGTGGA
>JAOZQG010000046.1 GCA_029932365.1 bacterium
AAAGCAGCGTCTTCGCCTGCGTGCCGACAAGCTCCCCATCGGCAATCATCGCCGCGGAATTGCGGATTCCCGCATCCGTCTTCTCCACGAAGCCTGCGATTACAAGAAGCTTGGGATGCCTGGCACTCGCAGCGACGATGTCCTCCAGCACCCGCAGATTCGCCTCCACAAAGGAAGCATCCAGCAGCAAATCCTGCGGGGGATAGCCGCAGGTCGCGAACTCGGGAAGCAGAAGCACATCTGCGTCGGCCTCCGTGGCTGCGCTCATCGCGCCGAGCGCAATCTCAAGGTTGCCCGCGAAGTCGCCGACGGTCGTGTTTATCTGCGCGAGGTAGAGCTTCATAATGCGCGCTCCTCCCGCGCTGATTCTAGCAGAGGCAGCGTAAAGCTGATAGGAAGCCGCATTTTGGCTATAATTAGGTGCGCGCCGGCGTAGCTCAGAGGCAGAGCAGCTGATTCGTAATCAGCAGGTCATCGGTTCAAGTCCGATCGCCGGCTGTCTCTAAGTTAGGAGGGAAACGAAATGAACGGGAAGCTGATATGGATAGCCGTTTGCGCGGCTGTCGCCGTTTTGATTCCACAGCCAGGCTATGCGCAGCTCGATGCGCACGCCGCAGCCGAAAACGCCGAATCCGAATACTCCATCTTCTACTCGCCGCCAGACCGCGTGGACGCGCTGTTTGCGGCGACGCTTGATGCTATGCCCTATTCATCCATCGAGGAGCTTGCCGCCGACCGGCCCGACATCGGGCCCGACAAGATGTGGACGGGACGCTGGAGCGGCGGCGTGCTGCCCAGCCTTGACGCGCTGGAGGAGATGGAGGCCGAATTCGGCGATATGCCGGAATACTGGCAGCTTCGCTACGTCGCCGGCGGCGGAAAGTATCTGTGGGATCGGGTGCATCACCTCAAGCGGGCGACCGAAGTTGCGCCGGACGACCCGGCGTCGCTTTACTTTTACGCGCGTGAGCTTTACCGAGGCACGAAGTATACCGGGCCCGACGGCGAAGCTGCTGAGTACGGCGGCATTGAGCAATACCGGCGCAAGCGCGAGCGCGCCGAGATGATGGAGCGTGCGGCAAAGATGGACGGGCAAAACGCGTATTACTACTCCGAAGCCGGCGAGGCGTGGTCGTTTCTGGGCGAATACCCGCACGTGATGGAGCTGTTTGAGAAGGGCAACTGGTGCCTGCAAAACGAGAAGGTGAACCTGTTCCCGTTTAGCTACATCATCCGCAACCTGGACACAATACCCTGGCGGTTTCCCGACCGCTATTTGCTTTCCACGACGTCCGGCTACTTGCTGGAACAGCCGGACTACATCCGCAGCAAGAACATCGCTGACGAGATTATCATTATTGTCAGTCTGTCGGGAAACCTGGACTATATGAGTATCGCGCATCGCTGGGCGTGCCGGATGGGCGCGCGGAATTACGCGTCGCCGTATGACGGGTTAGTTGCATGTGCGCTTACCAATAGGTTCGTCACCGACATGCTTGAACTGGGTTATGACCCCCAAGGCGTGGAGGCCAACCAGGGATTTGCCCGGCTGGCGTACTACCGAGGAACCATCAGAGGAACCATCAAAGGAATTTCCTTCGGCTGGACGAAGCGGGACGTTCTTGCCGGCACAGATCCGTTTGAAGACAAAGAAGTGGTCGCAGAGGATACCGACGCTTTCAAGCTTGCGCTAAGCGAATGGTGGGAGAGGAATCTCGCGGAATCCTGGATTTATGGCCCGGAGATAGCGACCTATTTTGCGCGGATGGAGGCGTTTGACTTCAACGATCCCGCGGCGTTTATGGACGCTAAGCCTTATACGATGGATAGACTGCGGGAAGAAAGAGCCGCGCAGGCTGAATAACTGCGACGGCGCTATAACGCAAAGCGGCCCCGGTAAAGGGGCCGCTTTTGTTTGCTTCGTAGAAAAGCCGAACCGGCGCTACTCGGTCGTCACGGTCACATCAACCTGGTAGTACGTCGTCGGGCGCTTCGTCTGGGTAACGCGCAGGCCGATGGTGTAGTCGCCGGGTCCCAGGTCGAGGTAATGCGTCGCGCCGCCGCCGCCAGGGTCGGCGCCGTAGGAGAATATCGGGTTCTCGGAGTCGGCGATGTCGGTGTCGAAGTTGCCCGCAACGCCGTCCCAGTTGAAGTCCCAATCGCACGTGACGGTGTTGCCGGTGATCGGCTCGTAGCTTACGTTGCTCACCGCCTGGTAGGCTTCGTCCACCAGCAGGTCGGTGCCCACGCCGCCCTGGACATTGGCAATCTGGATGTTGGCGCTCAGCGGATTGTAGACAAACACCCAGAATGACACCTCGTCGTAAGTGTCGTTAACGGCCTCGTGCGCCAGAATGGTCAACTCGTAGCTTCCGGCGACTGTGTAGGTGTGATCCAGCGGGTCGCCCGGCGTGTAGGGCGCGTACAATTCGTCCTCGGGATAAGTTTCGGGGTACACTTCGCCGTCGCCCCAGCCGACGACGATTTCGTAGTCGCCGCCGTTTGAGGTCATGCTCACCGTGAGCTGCGTCTCCTGGCCCACTTCCAGGAACGCATTACCGAAGGAGTTGAAGACCGCACCGGACAACGAATACGTGGTGATGTCAATGGATTCGATGTATTTGTCGTAACCGCCATTGGCAGCGACGTGCGCGACTCTGCCGGCAGCAAGGAAAGGTTCGTCACCGGCTATAATAAGCGATTCATCAAGCAGCAGGTCCTCGATAGTCGTGTCAATATCAGCCGGTGGAGTCCCTCCGTTGGCCGCGACCAGCGCCTGATAGGCGATGGACGCGGCTCCCGCAACATACGCTGCGGCGTAGGCGACGTCTACATTGCCCGGTCCGCCGGGACTCGTGTTCACGTTAATGCCGATATTAAAGAAGTTCGTCGACCATGTTGTCCCCCAGCCGACCGCAGCCATAGTGCCGCCTGTATACGAGAATTCCGCAATCTCGTTCCAGGCGTCACCGATATTGGCGATAAGCGAGTTCGCGTAACCGGGTGGATATTCCGGGTCATCCTCATCCATATCAAGCTGCTCAAAGCCCGTGGCCATTACGGAGATAACACCGGTGCCTGCAGCAGGCGTGACTCCAGCGGCATCGCCTGGAACCCCCCAGGTCCAGTCGGCCGGATCTTCGGGCTCAGTATCCAGTTGTGCCATGCCCGCGGGGGCAATGACGAGAACGTCAGCGTCGCGAGCTGCTGTAATGGCGCCCTGCAAGGGAGTTGAAACCGGTGGTACAGACGCTGTCGGCGTCCACATTCCCAGCAAAATGATGTTGGCTCCGTTGCTCACAGCGTGGTTGATGGACTCTATCAGCTCATCGTCAGAGAAAGCCCAGTTATCACCGTCAGCATGACCGGTCTTTATTATCATCACGTTCGCGAAAGGTGTAACAGGTGTTAAGCTGGCAATGAACGACGCATCCTGGGGCGGGTCCCCGACCTGCGTGTTCCAGGTAATGATGTTATTTACCGTGGAGAGGAAAAGCCCCGCAATCCTGTGGCCTGTCGTGCGATAAGGCGCATCCTCGGCGTCGAGTTCGTAGAAGTACTCGCCGGCAGTGAAAGCGCCGTCCCCGGCGACGGTGCCGCTGTTGGCGTCGACCCTGTCGGTATCCAGTTCAGTATGCACGCTTCCGCCGTCCGAGTCGTGCCAGATACCAGCGTCAATTACCGCGATCGTTACGTCGACTGACCGTACGTTGTCACGCCAGGCTACGTCCCAGGCGCCCTCAAAACCCATTGGCGCCATGTATGCTCTTTGAGCGAAATAGGAACTGTACGTGATGTCACCTTCGGCAGTTGCGCCCGTTGGCAGAATAGTTCTGTCGTTGTAGAGAATATCGAAGGGCAGGTAACTGGCGAGCTTAACGTCCGCACTCGCATTCACATGCTCCTCGCGGGGCATAACGTAGTGCCGCAGCGGCTGGACATCGAAGACGTGGTACTCCTTGCGCAATTCGGTAATAGCGGTTTCAATGTCGCCGTAGGGCACGCGTACTTTCAGCCAGTGCCCGGATTTGTGTTCCACGCTATAGCCGTACTTCGCGGCAATAGGCGCGAACTCCTCGGGAGTATCGCCGGTCTTGACGAGCACATATTCGGCATCGGTCACCGCTCGCGGCATCTCCGTATACGGGCAGGGCGACAGCGGATTCTCGGCGTTTTCATCGTCGCTTATGTCGGTAGCCTCAGGTGGGGTAGTGACCACAGGACTGAGCGTTTTGCCGCCTCCGCCGCCGCAGGCTGCCAGAAAGATGAGCACAACGAAGATGCTCAAAAACAGGTATGTCTTGTTATTAATCATGTCCTTCTCCTTATCCGTGGAGCTAGAGTAATTTTACCCCAGCGCTTGCAATTTGTCTCCGGTTCAGTATAGATTACTTCCCAAGCGTTTGCAAAAGCCACCCGTGACCGGCAGACCCACAATCGGCATTATCGCGCTGCAGGGCGACTTCGCCGCCCACAGGCGCGCCTTTAGCCGCGCCGGAGCCGAAACGCGCCTTGTTTCGTCGCCCGACGGGCTTGCCGCCGCGGACGCGCTGGTCATCCCCGGGGGCGAGAGCACCACGATGACCCTCCTGGGCTACGAAAACGGCCTCTGGCCCGCCGTGCGCGAGGCGGCCCGAGCGGGAATGCCGGTGATGGGCACCTGCGCCGGAATCATTATGCTCGCCCGCGCGCTGCACCAGGAACCTGCGAAAATCACGCCGCTGAAGCTTCTGGACATCACGCTTGCG
Source organism: bacterium (assembly GCA_029932365.1). Classification (GTDB taxonomy): domain Bacteria; phylum 4484-113; class 4484-113; order 4484-113; family 4484-113; genus JAGGTK01. The sequence goes on from JAOZQG010000046.1 coordinate 4,749, forward strand.
CGCAACGCTTACGGCAGCCAGGTGGACTCGTTTGAGCAAAGCGTGCGCCTGCGGCTGAACGGCGAAGAGCGCACGGTGCCGGGCATGTTCATCCGCGCTCCCGCCATAATCCGCATGGAGCCGCCCACTGAAGCCGTCGGCTGGCTGGGCGACGAGATTGTCGCGGCGCGCAAGGGCAACGTCCTGGGCCTGACGTTCCACCCGGAGCTAGCTCCCGACCTGACCATCCTGCGGCATTTCATTGCGCTGGCTTCGCGTTAGCACCCCGCCCTTCCGGACATCGTTAAAACCGGACACGCAGTACGCCTTGGCGCATAAATCTCCAGGCTGCGCGATTAAGGTGTGGCGGCCTGGAGACCGCCACTCCGGTCATATTCCCGGTGGCACGGGCGCTTGCCCGCCATTACGCGCCGCGTGTTCAGTGACCTTAGTTGGTGGCACGGGCGTTTACCCGCCATTACGCGCCGCGTGTGACCGGAGGGTCTCGCCCGTGACTCCACCTACTTGACAGGCCCCCCCCCGCGAATGTGCTAAACTGGCAACAGCCGGTGGAGGGAGCGGCATGGTGAAAGAGCCTACCAGTAACGGCGACGTCCTAAGCGGGAACCGCAGCTCGCAGAATACTGCTCGCGAACTGCCCAACACTGAGACACCCAAAGCGCCGCCCGCGCAGCCGGATACCACCGCCGCGTGCGTGAGTTCCTGGAACAACACGACGAGTCGCAGGGGTAGCACTTGCCTTTGACCGGAGCCAGCATTTCACCAGGCGAACAAGACATTGTGCGCCGCGTCTATTAGAATAGTAGGTGATGACGAGATCGCTTTTAATTGCGCTCGCGTGCATTTCGGTCGCGCTCCTGAGCACCGTTCCGGTGAACGCGGAGCGTTTCTTGCGCGGCGACGAGGCCGCCTTCGCGGTCAAAGGCATCACGCCCCAGGAATTGGCCGAACGCCCGGTGGTCAACTACCACCCGCCGGACAAGTTCCCCGATTACTCGGCCGGCACGAGCCTTCAGTTTGAGACCTCGGTTACGCGCGACGAATGGGTCGTGGGCGACCGGCTCAATCTCATATTCGAGGCCGGGCGCAGCGGCTACGTGAGCATCATCGACTACGCTCCGGACGGCGTCGCGCGCGTCGTGCTGCGCAACCGACGGGCAACCAGGGGCTTTCGCTACTCTTTCAGCGCCGAAGTCAGCGAGCCCGCGGGCGACGACTACCTGCGCGCCGTGCTCAGTTCCATTCCGCTCGGCTACGCCAGCTTCAAGACGCTGGGCGAGTATCCGTTCGCTCCGGACCCGCGCGTGAACAACCTTATCCGCGAGCGCTGGCTCGTGCTCACCGTGCGCGCAAGCGTCTTTCGGCGCTATCCCTACGACTACGTGGACGACGACCCGTTCTACCGGTGGCCGCGCACGTGGTACAGCACAGGGCAGGACGAGCGCTACCTCTACGTCCAGCCCTACCGGGACGCAATCCTCTCGCGCGGCCTTACGGTGCGCACCGATGCCCGCGTCTTTAGCGACTTCACCGAGCTGGGGCCGGCACAGTACTGGCTGGTGGAGCCCGGCGGCGACCTGGAAATTTCCTTTGAAGTGGGCGACCTGCCGCGCGAAAGGCCTGAGCTTTATTTGCTGCTCTATATGTCGGTGGACGAAGCCGCCGGCGGGTGGATTTTTGGCGAAAGCGAAGGCTCGTCGCTGCGTATACGCTGCAACGGGGCGACCGTGGCCGACGATTACGCGCCCAGGTATTTGCAGTTCTATGACGACGGCCCGCCGGAGGTTTTCGCCTTTGACGACTATATGCGCTACGGCAGCAACCGCGTGGTACTAAGGGTGAACCCCTTCGCCGACCGCGGGGTGAGAATCCGCCGTGTGGAGATCCGGGCGCGCCTGACGGCGCTTGATCTGGACGGGAGGCTGTTCACCAACGATGAAGAATGGTGGTGAGTTGATTATGCGAAGCATTCTGCTAACAGCGATAATCGCTGCGGCGCTGGGCCTTGCGGCCACCGCGTCCTTCGCCGCGCGTGACGTAACCAAACAGACGATAGTTCCGGGCAAGGCGGTGCTGGTCAGCCGCCAGGGCCTGGACTGCCTGTATTTCGCGGGCACCGAGTACTCGGACGTGGAGGAAACGAAGCTCAAGGTGCGCTTCCGCGTGGAAGGCCTGAGCGTGGACGAAACCGTGCGCGAGCTGCTTGACGGCTACTGGGCGCAGCGCATTGTAATAACGCCCGCGGGCAGCGGTGCGGAGGTTGCGGTATCGCGCTCGCTCGCCGGCGGAACCTTCGGGCTATCGGAGGCGCCCACCAGCGACGCGCTGCCCGACCGGCAAAACGTGATTCTCATCATCACGCAGGGCACCGAAGAGCCGCTGAAAGGCGACGGCTCGTCCTCCACCATCGCCACCGACGAAGAATACCCGCGAATGGAGGTGGGCGGGGGCTATGCCGAGGGCGACTACCGGCTGCCGCCGTTTGAGACGAAGTACAAGTACTCCGACGTCCTGGTCACGCTCAACGTGGAGGGCGCGGACTTCCGTGAAATACTGATGTTTATGAGCGAGATAAGCGGCGTGAGCATCGTGCTCGACCCATACTGGAGCGACGACCCCACGGGCGGCCGGCGGCGTCCCGGCGGGCCGGGCAGCGGCGAGTTGCCCCCGCCGCCGGAAAGCGCCACCCCTCCCGGCGAGTTCCGCGAGGCCGGCACCTTCCAGGCGACCGTCCCGCGCGAGGGCATCGGCTCGCTGACGATGAATATGGAAAACGTGCCGTTTGATCTCGCGCTCGATTTAATCCTCACCGCGGTGAACCTGGAAAAGATAGTCATCTGGCCCGACCGAGCCGAGTAGCCTTCTGTAGGGCGGCGTTTTACCAGCCCTGATGGCTGGCTCCGTCTAGACGCTGAGCGGAGCCGAAGCGCGCCCCGCCGCTGCACCGTATTGTGAGGAATCACGGGCGGGACCAATCTACGCCAAGGCTCCGGCGGGTAAGCCCCCGTGCCACCCATCGCGCAAAAGCTATAATAGTTGTATGCGTGTGCGCAGGCCAGTTGCGATTATCGGCGTCGTTGCGGGGCTTCTGCTCTGCGTCGGCCTGGGATTTGGCCTCGGCGCGATTGCCCATAACTCCTGGTCTCGCAAAAAAGAGCCCAGGCCGATCGACCCGCCGGCGGAACTCAGCGAAGTGGGCAAGAAAGTGTGGGAGATGGAGAGCGGCCTGCGCATTGCCGAGGAGTTTGTGTGGCTATTCCACGGCGGTTGTATGGACCCGATGACGGAGCTTCCTGAGTACGCTCACATCGCCTTCAGCACCGAGCTGGCCATGGACCGGTTGCGCACCTTCTTTTCGGGAGAGGCCAAGCAGTACGCGGACGATCCCGAATACTGGTACGAACGCTACCTCTTCTGGAAATTTATCGCGTCGCTTGCGGGCCCGGCGAAACCCGAGGAAGAGGAGGCCGAGCGCGAGGCTGAATTCGCCCGCGACAAAATGAGCTCGTTCGCCAAAAGTTACGCGCCGATTGCGTACAGGCTCAGTCTTGGGTTAGACCGCGATTCCGACGAGTTCGCTCAGCGCATCGGCGACCTGCGAAAGTTGCAGCCGCAAAACGGCTTCACCAGCCTGCTGGCCGCCACCGCAGCCGCTGAGCGCGGCGAGCTTGAGGAAACACTATCGTTGATTGACGAGGCCGTAGCGGCTGAGGATTTCAATCTTCCAGTAGCCCCGCTAACGGAAGTGCTCTACGACCGCTGGGTGGTTCAGAAAGAGACCGTCCCCTCGGCGCTGATCTGCCGGTACATATCCTCGGAGCCTGCCCTCGGCATCATAGCGATTAAAAGCGTCTACCGGTTCGTAATAGAGGAGCTGTCCGACGGGGAATTCATCGCAGCATTGCCGAAGCTCAAGCGGCTTACCTTGCGCATCGCACGTATCAAACCCGGCTCGGGGAGCATCCAGAGCCTGATTGCCGCCGTGCTAATTAAAATTCTCAACAGACGGGCCGCCGATGCATATACGAACGCCGGTAACCGGGAAGGAATCGAGGCGTGCCTGAAGGTTGAAACGATGTGCATAATGCTGCAAAACGCAGGCCACGACCTGAGCGGACATCAGGAGAAGCTTGAAGAAATGATAAAGCAGCATAGTGGCAAGACCCAGCGCGACCTCGTGGCCTTCTCGGATTACATCAGGCTGTGGAAATTCGGGGATATCGAAAGAGTCAATCATAAGCTCACCGATTACGAAGAACTACAATACCCTCCGCTGGCGCCGCAGCCCGACAACGAGGACGAATCCGGCGACGGTGAGTAATTACGGTGGCGTCGATAACCAGCCGCGCTGTATTCTGCAGAAGGTCCCGCGAAACGCGGGATGGGTCGCCATTCCCCGGTTTCACGTTATGCAGACGGCGAGGCGCTGAGCCATCCAGAGGGGCTGGTAAACCCGCGCCTTACAGAGGGGCCCATTTTGAGTGCGCCGGGCTCCCCAGCCCGGCTCTTGGGCGACTCTACGCAATCCCCGTTTTCAGGGCGGCGCTGGTGAGCCCTCCGGCCACACGTGGCGCGTGGTGGCGGACTAGCACCGCATACTCGGTTGGGGGACGATTGCGCGGGCGATTCGTGAATTGCCACTACAAGTTCCGTAATCTCTCCTCCCCCGCGCGGTATTGGATGGCTTCGGCGAGGTGGGAGACCTTGATGACCTCCGCGCCGTCCAGGTCGGCGATGGTGCGGGCGACCCGCTTGATGCTCTGGTAGCCCCGCGTGGTCAGCCCCAGCCGCTCGTGCGCCCGGTTGAGCAGGTTCGTGCCCGCGTCGTCCAGCACGCACGCCTTTTCGATGTCCCCCGCGCGAAGCTGCGAGTTCAGCCGCTGCTTGGGGCGCAGGCGGAAGCGCTTCTGCTGCCGCGCCCACGCCTTCTGCACCCGCTCCCGCACCTGCGCGCTGGTTTCGCCCGACGGGCCGGTAATCTTCTCCACCGTCAGGCGCGGGACTTCCAGCACGATGTCAATGCGGTCGAGCAGCGGCCCCGACAGGCGCTTGCGGTAGTTGAGAATCTCGCCCATGGTGCAGCGGCAGGGGCGCGTCGGGTCGCCGTAATACCCGCAGGGGCAGGGATTGGTCGCCGCAAGCAGCATGAAGCGCGAGGGGAACGTGGACGATATCTGCGCGCGCGAAATTGTCACCTGCCCGTCCTCCATCGGCTGGCGCAGCAGCTCCAGCAGGCCTTTGGGGAACTCCATCATCTCGTCTAAGAACAGCACGCCGTTGTGCGCCAGCGAGATCTCGCCGGGCTGCGGAATCGTCCCGCCCCCGATAAGCCCGGGGCCGGAGATGGTGTGGTGCGGATGGCGGAAGGGGCGCGTGGTGACAAGGCTGCGCTCCTCGCCCAGCATTCCGGCGACGGAATACACCGACGAAACCTCAATGGCTTCCTCCTGCGTCAGCGGCGGCAGGATGGTGGGCATGCGCGACGCGAGCATCGTCTTGCCGGAGCCCGGCGGTCCCATCATCAGCACGTTGTGCCCCCCCGCCGCGGCGACTTCCAGCGCGCGCTTGGCATGCTCCTGCCCTTTGACGTCGGCGAAGTCCAGTTCAAACGCCGCATGCTTTAGCAGCTCGTCGAAGGACATCACCGGCTGCGGCTCGATCTGCATATCGCCGCGCAGAAAGCTCGCCGCCTCCGCCAGGTGGTTCACCGGATAGACCGTCAGCCCGTCAAAGCACGCCGCTTCCGCAGAGTTGCCCGCCGGGACGAGCATCCTGGAGTGGTTGTTCTTGTTGCACATCAGCGCGGCGGAAAGCACCCCGGGCACCGCCCGCAGGCTGCCGTCCAGCGATAGCTCGCCCAGCGCCACGGTATCTTCCAGCGCCGCCGCCGGCACCTGCCCCGAGGCCATTAGTATCCCCAGCGCAATGGGCAGGTCGTACCACGAGCCGGTCTTGCGCACCTCCGCCGGCGCGAGGTTGATGGTGGTGCGGGCGTAGGGGTATTCCAAATCCGAGTTGCGGATGGCGGAATGGACTCGCTCCTCGGCTTCCTTCACGCTGGCGTCGGGCAGCCCCACCAGATTGAAGTCGCTCATCCCCCGGCTGATGTCCACTTCCACGGACACCTTCTGCGCCGTAAGCCCCCTCAGTGCCGCAGTTTCAGTTTTGGCAAACATTTCACTTGCCTCCCCAGGTAAATTAGTCCACACAAGTTTAGTATGTTTGCCAGTGTAGCATAAAACTGCACACTTGTATAGTCCCCAGGGAAAATAAGGTCAAATGCTAAAAACGGTCAGTCCGGCTTGGACTCGGGCTCCGGCTCGCCTTCGGCCATAATCACCGTGTCGTAGTCCTCGGTGACGGGATTCACCAGAAGCTTTTCGCACATCTCTTTTAGGCGCGCCATTGCCTCTTCGCCGTCCTTGGCTTCAAAGACGACTCTTAGTTGCTTGCCCACGCGCACGTCTTCCACAGTCTCAAAGCCCAGGCGCTTCAAACCTGTCATTACCGCCTTGCCCTGCGGGTCCAGCAAATCCTCGCGCAGCCTAATGGAAACGATGCCGGCGAACTTCATTTTGTCACCCGCGCCAGTACTTCCTGGTAGGCTTCGGCAACGTTGCCCAGCTTGCGGCGGAAGCGGTCCTTGTCCAGCTTGGCCATATCCTCTTTGTTCCAGAAGCGGCAGGTATCCGGCGTGACTTCGTCGCCCACGTTAAGCTCGTCGCCCCGGAAGTAGCCAAACTCCAGCTTGAAATCCACCAGCAAAATCCCGCGCTCGTCCATGTACGGGCCCAGCACCTGGTTGACGCGCATGGCCAGTTCGCGGAAAGCCGCGAGCTGCTCCTCGCTGGCCAGCATCAGCGCCAGGATGAGGTCTTCGGTCAGCAGCGGATCGTTGAGCTCGTCTTTCTTCCAGTGGTATTCCAGTATGGGGCGGCTGAGCGGCGTGCCCTCGGTCAGGCCGGTGCGCTTGTGCAGCGAGCCGGCGATTACGTTGCGCACCACGGCTTCCAGTGGCACCATTTTGAGCTTCTTCACCACCTGCTCGTGGGAGGAGATGGCCTCCACGAAATGCGTGTTCACGCCCTGCTCATTGAGGTAGCCCATAATCGCCGACGAGATGCGGTTGTTCCATTCGCCCTTGCTGGAAAGCTCGGCCTTCATTCCCCCATCGAACGCGGTGAGCGCGTCCTTGAATTCGGCGATGAGGTAGTCGGGATCCTGCGTCGCGTAGATTTTTTTCGCTTTGCCTTCGTAAAGCAGTTCGCCTTTTTCCCAGTTCATAGCGGCGTCTCCTGAATTCAGCTTGTGTTTTTACCGGACTTGGCCGCGCCGGCGCGTTTGCGCCCCCCGCGCTTGCCGCGCCTGGTGCGCTTCTTGGCGGTTTCGCCCGTGGAGCCGGATTTCGCTGGCTCTTTGGATTCGCTTTCGGCCGAGCCTTCGCGGGCGTAAGGCCTGCGCGTGGGAGATGCCCTGCGCCTGCCCGCTTCGGGCTTAACTTCCCGCTTCTCTACCGGTTTGGCTTCCGGTTCCGCCTTAAGGCCCTCGGGCTTGGCCGGAGGTTTCGCGCTGGACTTGCGCGTTCTTTTCGCCGGCTCCAGCAGGCCCACGCGGCGGAAGATATCCTCCACGTGCCTCAGGTGGGGCTCCACGCTGAATACTTCCGAAAGCTCGTTGAGGGCCAGGTGCTTGCGTATCTCGCGAGAATCCTTCACCAGATTGTAAAAGTGCTTGCCCTCGTCGAACGCCTGCATCGCGGGCTTTTGCACCAGATCGTAGGCTTCGTCGCGCGAAAGCCCCTTGGCCGCCAGCGCCAGCATGAGCTTTTGCGAAAAAATCAGCCCGCGGGTCGCGCCGATGTTTTCCTCCATCCGCTTGGGTCTAACCACGAGTCCCTCGATGATGAACAGCATCTTGGCGACCATATAGTCCGCCAGGATGAACGCGTCGGGCAGTACCACGCGCTCGGTGCTGGAATGCGAGATGTCGCGCTCGTTCCACAGCGGCTGGTTTTCCAGCGCCACGTGGGCGTAGCCGCGCAGCATCCGGGCGATGCCCGAAATCCGCTCGCACAGTATCGGGTTGCGCTTGTGGGGCATGGACGACGAGCCCTTCTGGCCCGCCAGAAACGGCTCCGCCAGTTCGCCAATTTCGGTGCGCTGCAAACTGCGGATCTCCACCGCGATGCGCTCCAGCGTGCCGCCGAGAATCGCCAGCGCGCAAAGCGCCGCCGCGTGGCGGTCGCGCTGCACAATCTGGTTGGACACCGGCTCCGGCTTCAGCCCCAGCCTGGCCAGCACCCATTCCTCCAGCTCCGGCGGGATATGCGCGTAATTGCCCACGGAGCCGGAAAGCTTGCCCGCGGCGGTTTCGTCGCGCGCCCGCTCCAGGCGCGTCAATGCGCGCTTGAGCTCCTGGTGCCACACCAAAACCTTCAGCCCGAAGGTGATAGGCTCGGCGTGGATGCCGTGGGTGCGGCCGATCATCACCGTGCGCCGGTGCTTCAGCGCCAGTACTCCCAGCTGCTTCACCAGCTTCGCCACCTCCGGCAGAAGCAGCGTCCAGGCCTCCTGCATCTGCAGGCTCAGCGCCGTGTCCATTACGTCCGAGCTGGTCAGGCCGAGGTGGAAGTAGCGCGAAAGCTCGCCCAGCGATTCGCCGACTGTGGAGACGAAGGCGACGACTTCGTGCTCCACCTTGCGTTCGTACTCGCGCATCTTGCGCAGGCTGAAGCGCGCCTTGGAGCGCATCTTCTTGAAGTCGCCTTCCGGGATGCGCCCCTGCCGGGCCCAGCCTTCGGCCACGGCGAGCTCCAGCCTCAGCCAGAGATCGAACCTGTGGCGCTCGCTGAAGATGTTCCCCATCCGCCGCCGCGTGTAACGGTCAATCACTTGCGCTGAGTATATCCGCCCGCAAGCGGCAAAGTCAACGCGCCGGGCTGCTATAATCGGACTGTGAAGCAATCGCTGCCCAGAATCCGCGAGCTTATCGGCGAACATTCCGCGCCAAAAGCCGGAATGCAGGCGGTGGTGGAGCTTTTGCGCGCTGAAGTCGCATACTACAACTGGGTGGGCATCTACCTGGTGGACGACGGCAAGCTTGTCCTCGCCGCCTGGGACGGCCCGGAGGCCACGGAGCACACGACCATTGATATAGGCCAGGGCGTCTGCGGCCTGGCGGCCCGCAACAAAGAAACCGTCATCGTGGACGATGTGCGCGCTAAAGACGAGTACCTGGCGTGCTTTCCCCAAACCAGAAGCGAAATCGTGGTGCCGCTTATGCGCGGCGAAGAATGCATCGGCGAGATAGACATCGACTCCGACAGCCCGTCGGCCTTCACCGAATCCGATCGCGAGCTTTTAGAAGTAGTCGCCCGCCTGCTCGTGAACGCGTATTTCCCATCGTAGGCTTGCAGTGAGTACGCCGGGCTTCAGCCTGAGTTCAACCGAACGGCTCACCAGCCCGGCTCCGGAAATTACTTGGTGGCGCGGCTGTAAATTGGTGGCACGGGCGTCCCGCCCGTGATTCCCCACAAAAAGCTGAAACCTGGGTCTAATTCTGGTGGCATGGGCGTTTACCCGCCTATGGAGGGCTTGCCCGCCTATGGAGGGCTTGCCCGCCGAAGCCTCGGCGTAAGCGGGTCGCGCTGCA
>JAOZQG010000047.1 GCA_029932365.1 bacterium
GTGCGCAAGGGCGACTGGCGGGCGAAGCTGGCGCTGCCGATGGTGAAAGAGCCCTCGGAGATGATCGCCGCTACGCAGCTGGGCATCACACTTGCAGCCGTCGTTGGCGGCGCAACTGTGGTTACGACCATCAGCCTGGCCCTGGCCAAAGCGCTGATGGCGTTCGGCACCAGCGGCGGACTCGCTCTGAGCATCGGCGTAATCGTCGCAACCGTGCTGTTTTCCTACTTCATGATGGTCTTCGGGGAGCTGGTGCCGAAGCGCCTGGCCTACCAGTTCGCCGAGCCGCTGACGCTGTATCTTGCCCCGCTGCTCAAGTTCCTTATCATCATTACCTGGCCGTTTATCTGGCTGCTTACAGCGTCAACGGCTCTGGTTAGCCGCCTGCTGGGCATAAAGCTCACCGAGCAGGGGCGGTATACCAGCGCCGAGCTGGCGATAATCCTGGAGATGACCGAAGACTTCACCCGCGAGGAAAAGCAGCTTGCCAAGCGCGTGCTCACTTTCTCCCAGACTCAGGTGCGCGAGGCGATGGTGCCGCGGACGGACTTCGTTACCATTTCGGGAGACAAGACGGTTGACGATTTTCTCGAGCTTTCACTCGAAACCGGGCGCAGCAGGATACCCGTCTATGGCGACACGTTTGACGATATACTGGGTGTGCTTCACCTGAAAGAAGTCGGACTGCGCGCGCGCAACGGTGAACACCATCGTCCGTTGCGCGAAATCGTGCAGCCTGCGCTGACGGTGCCGGAGAATATCTCGGCGCACGATGTTTTGCTCCAGATGAAGGAATACCAGCGGCAGATGGCTATCGTCATTGACGAGTTCGGGCAGATCGTCGGCCTGGTCACTGCGGAGGATTTGCTGGAGGAGCTAGTGGGAGAGGTGTTCGACGAAAGCGACGTCCGGCGCATCAAGGTGAAGAAACTCAAGGACGGCTCGTATTTGATGGATGCGGGCATCAGCCTGCGCGACCTTTCGTTTTCGCTGGGAAAGGAATTCCCACTGGCGGAGGATTACGAAACGCTCGGCGGCCTGATTATGGACCGCCACGGCGGCATCCCGCAAAAGGGCGCTAAGGTGAGCGCCAACGGCTGGGAGATAGAAGTGATGAGCTTGCGCGGGAATCGCATCCGGCAGGTGCGGATGCGCAAGGCTACGAAAGAAAAAAGCGGGGATTAGAGCGTGGAACAGCCCCACTCCCGCTATAGTAGCTACGATCCGGAAGAGGCAGAGCCGGGATCCGAGGGAAGTGTTCTGCGCAACAAACTGGGCGTAATCGACCCGGAGCTGATGCAGACGATTGAGGAACACGCGCCAGAGAAAGCCTACATGCAGCTTTGGCCGGCAAGGGGTCCAAAGGCCAGCGTGACCTGCTAAACCATCAAAGGATGGCATCTTCTTATCTTCGGCGAGATTTACGAATGGGCCGGCAAATATAGAATGGCGGAGCTCTTCTTGCCGCAAACAGAATTTCAATTTTGTCGCAGCAAGCATATAGCCGCGGCAATGGAGGATTATGAGCGCGAGTTCTTAAGCGAGCTAACTCCTCTTTCTAAAGACGAAGCCGACCGTTATCCGGAGATACTAAGCAAGCTCCACGCGGAATTCATTATTATCCATCCGTTTCGCGACGGAAATGGCCGCACAGGAAGATACATGCTTGATTCGCTTCTGGTGCAGAGCGCACTGAATACTATAAACTGGAATACGGTATTTAATCAGGCAATCGGCGATTACCGCGAGGGCATTAGCCAGAGCGTGTTCAGGGACTACTCCTTGCTGGCGTCTCTTTTCCGCGAGTTCATAAACCCATGAGCTTTCTTGCGGGTTTAAGGCGTAACTTCGTAGCCTTCATTAGAGTTAAGCCTCGTGCCTGCCTTTGCGCCATCTCGCGTTTCTGCCCGGGAGTTAGCGTTTTGGTTGAAGCTTTTTTCGCTTTTCCAGCCACAGTATATTATACAATGAAACAGCGTTTTATTCAGTCCTGATGCGGGTTCACGGTGTCTTAAAGGCGAGTTTTACAGGCGCACTTTTCGCGAAAATGCGGCATTTTACCAGGCCGCGCTTGGTCTGCGCTGCTGCGAATCGAAGCATTCCTGAACCAAAGCTATAATGGCTGCGTGCGCGGGGAGCTGCCGGAAATTCCTGAGAGTCTGGACGCGCCGTCGTTTCTTCGGCGCGTGCTTCAAGCCGCGCTTTACGAAAGAGGTGAAGGATTCGCCCGGCTGCTGCCCCATCTGCTGGAGGTCCGCCTCCCGGCGCAATACTTGGGCGGGGAATTCGGCGCCGTGCGCAAGGACTGGGACAGCGCGCGTTTCGGCCTGGCGCTAGGCTTTCCCGACCTCTACACGCTCGGCATGTCCTACCTGGGAATGCAGATTCTCTACCACCTGGTGAACAGTCCCGAGGAGGCTACGCCCACGCGCGCCGTCGCCGCCGGAGGGCCCTACCTATGCGAGCGCTTCTTTTGCCCCGACATGGACATGAAGGAGCTGATGGAGCGCAAGGATGTGGTGCTTTACACGCTGGAGAGCAAGCGTCCGCTGCGCGAGTTCGACGCCGTCGGCTTCTCTTTTACCCACGAAGGAACTTATTCCAACCTGCCGCGAATGCTGCGCCTGGCAAACATACCCCTCTGGCAGCGCGACCGGCGCGACGAAGACCCAATCGTTATCGGCGGCGGGGAGTGTATGTTGAATCCCGAGCCGGTCGCGGACTTCCTGGACGCGGTGGCCGTCGGCGACGGCGAGGAGCTCGTGCTGGACATTGCGCACTGCCTGGCCGAGCTGCGGGGAGCGTCCAGAGCCAGGCGCCTGGCCGAGCTTTCGCATATCCCCGGCGTCTACATACCGGGCTTCTACCGCGCTGTCTACGACGACGAGGGGCGCTTCCTTCGCCTGGAGCCGCGAGAGGACTTGCCTTCCGGAGTTTACGCGCCGCAGCGCATCACCAAGCGCCTGCTGAACGACTTCGACCGCTGGCGCCCGCCGCTCAAACCGGTCATCCCCTGGGTGGATACGGCGGGCGGCTCCACCAATCTGGAAATTATGCGCGGATGCCCGCAGCGCTGCCGCTTCTGCCACGCAGGCCATATCTATCTGCCAACGCGGACTCGCAGCACCGAAGAGATTATCAGCGATGCGCTGGAGTTAGCGAGGTACACCGGCTCCGACTGGCTGACACTGCAATCGCTTTCGCTGCTGGATCATCCGAAAATCGTCTCAATCCTGGAGCAGCTCAGGCCCGATCTCGACCGGCGGACGGTTAGCCTGGGGATTCCCTCGCTGCGGATGGATTCCTTATCGCGCGAGGTGGCGGAACTTATGCGCCGGCCCAAGGAAAGCTCGCTGACATTTGCGCCGGAGGCGGCGACTCAGCGCCTGCGCGATGCGGTTAACAAGCGCATTAAAGCAGACGACATCGCGGCAACATTCGAGCACTGTGCGCGCGCGGGATGGCACAAGTTCAAGCTCTACTTTATTATCGGCTTCCCAGGCGAAACGGACGACGACATTCAGGCCATTGTGAACCTGACGCGGGAGCTGAAGCGCATCGCCAAGAAGCACGGGGGTCGCGCGCCGCGCATAAACGTAAGCGTCAATGCCCTGATCCCCAAGCCGCACACGCCGCTTCAGTGGGCGCCGCTTGTGGGCGAAGACGCGCTCAGGCGCAAACACTCGCATCTGCGCGCGGAATTCCGCGCAATGGGCAAGCGGGTGCACCTGTCTTATACTGGCTACGAGGAAGCGTTCGTGGAAACGCTGCTTTCGCGCGGCGACCGCCGGTTGGGACAGGTGCTGGCGCTGGCGGAACAGCGCGACCTTGTGCTACAGGGAGATGCGGAGCGCTTCGACTTCGAGGCCTGGCGGCAGTGTTGGGACGAAGCGGGGCTGGACGCCGCGCGCGAAGTGCACGGCGAGCGCAACTACGAAACGCGGCTTCCCTGGGACCACATTGACAGCCTGGTGCGCAAGCGATTCCTGTGGAGCGAATGGCAGCACTACCTGCGCGGCTCCCCCACCCCGTCGTGCTACGAAGAATGCGTGCACTGCGGGTTGGGATGTGAGGAGTAATAAGCGTCTTCACGCACGACGCCACCTGGCGCTTGCTTTTCGCAGTGAAATGCAGGGATTATCTCGAGCAAAGAACCGCCAGGGGAGGTCGGGGGACTGGTGGGGGGACAGGCCGATGCGCGATGATGCAGAGACGGTTTCGCCTCGTCGGAGCTTCCCACGTCGTAAGCGCAGCGGCGATGCGGGATCTAGCAGGTCAACTGCGTAAAGCCTCCGGTCGATGCGGAGCGTCCGGCACAGCACGCCAGGCCCCGTCAGGCGCAATCCCGGCGGTGACACTGGTTCAGCGGCGCGGAGGAGCACGGCTGCCCCCTCGCCTTCTTCGCCGCAGACCACGTTCAAGCAGTGATGCACGCCGTAGATGAAGTAGATGTAGGCGTGTCCAGCACGCATGAACATCGCCCTGTTACGCGCGGTCAATCCCCGATGCGCATGGCAGCCCGGCTCGCTTTCGTGGTAGGCTTCAGTCTCCACCAGCCGGCAGACGACCACTTCGCCCTCGGGCAGCGTACGCACCAGCTCCCAGCCAAGAAGCGTTCTGGCGGCCTTTGCCGGATGCACCGCAAGCAGTTCGCGGAGCTTTTCGCGCGCCGCGACCATTAAAAGCTCCTGAAAGCCCGCATATATTCGTCAATGCCCAGCGCCAGTCCGTCAACGATACGCTGCTGGTAGAGCGGGTCGCGCAGCTTGTATTCCTCTCCCGCATTGGTAAGAAACCCGACTTCCACCAGCACCGCCGGCGTGACCGTTTCCCGCAGCAGGAAGAAGTTTGCCGTACGCACCTGGCGGTTAACGGCGCCGGTGCTCAGCACGAGGTTTCGCTGAATTGCGTGGGCCAGCGCCTGCGCCTCCCTAGCACCTTCAAAATGAAATGTCATTACTCCGGTGAATGTGGGGTCGTCAATCCAGTTCGCGTGCAGGGAAACGAATATCATCGGCAGCATCTCGTTGCACATATCCGCGCGCTGCCCCAGGGATACGAAACCGTCTCTATCGCGCGTGAGTATCACTTCGTAACCGCGGCTGCGCAGCGCTTTGGCCAATTTGAGTGTCACCTCAAGCGCGATGTCTTTTTCATTTACGCCGGTTACGCCGATAGCTCCCGGGTCGCTTCCGCCATGCCCCGCGTCCAGCATAATCGCCGCGCTTCGCCGGTCGCCGCGGTAAAGCTGCACGAAGTAACGCTCGCCCTCGCCCTGGCGCAGAACGCGATAGCGCAGCGCGCTGGTCATCTCCACCACGACGCGCACGACCGGCGGCTCCTGCTGGAACTGCCCCACGCGTATCTGCCGCACTCCGCCGATGTTTACGTCAACGTATCGTGTCGCTTCATCGTATATCGCGCCTTCGAAGTCAAGCACCAACCGCCTGGGCGCCTGCAACAGCGTTGTTTTCGCCTCGGTCGGGCGGGTGAACGCCACGTTCAGCGAAATCTCGCCGGACGACGTGCGCGCGTAGGAAACCAGGTCGAAATGATTGCCCAGATGCACCCGGAAAAAAGACGCCGGTTCCGGCTCGGCGTAGAGCCTGTAGCCGCTGAGCGTTTCCTGCCGGAAGGAAAGCTCCAGCCGGTGGTGCGGCAGGTTGCGGATGCCCAGCACGGTGCCACTCCCATCGTTCAACTCGCGCTCACGGTTTTCCTTTACAAATACGCCGTTGAGCACGACGCGAAATCCGTCGCTTGAGCCTTCAGCGAATGCGGTAGCGGGAAGCAGCGTGGTGACCCTAAGAGTTTCCGAGCTGCGGTCGAATCTGACGTCTCGCAAAAGCCCGATGAGCCGCATATTCCCCGTTCCCGGCGCGTAAGTGAGCGCGATTCCCAGCTCAAACAGCGCATCCGCCGGCAGATACACCCGCTGCTCACGCGTTATGGCTGGAGAGCCCAGCCGCCTGCCCTGCGCGTTGACAAGACATATCTGGCCCGCCGATTTTCGCAACTGGTATTTGTCACCCGCCAGCTTGAATTCACGGGGCAAGGTCAGGGGCGCTTCCGGCGGCCTTCGCTTAATCGTCACGGCTTCGCCCTCTTCGCTATCTTCAGCTTCTTCTATTTCTTCCGCCTTCTCTTCCGGCTCCTCTTCGCTATCAAGCTCATCGGTGACCGGGCCCGTAACCACGGGAACTCGCTCGTACGAATCGGCGCGCGCTAATAGCTCCAGCGCTACATAGTTAACGCCATCCGCAACAATCAGCGGGGGGAAATCGCAAACCTCGGTACGCAGCCCCAGGTCTATCCGGTACGCGGCTTCGTCCTGCGCCAGCGCGCCGGGCCATGCTGCGAGCGCCAGAAGCACTGCCAGTGCAATTGCAGCCCAGCGTTTGCCGGTCAAAGCCGTGCCTCCAGGCAATTCAGGATGTCCCCGGCGATGACTTTCGCGCCTTCTTGGGGCAGCTTTCCAAAGCAGGCTCTCATCGCGGCCCCACGGTCGCCCAGCGCGATGTCTTCCACAAGCTCGCGCAGCCTGCCGGCGCTCTTGGGCACCCTCTCCTCCAGAATCTCCGCGGCGCTCATTTCGGCAAGCGTCTCCGCGTTGGCATACTGCTGGCGGTCGGCATGGTGGGGATAGGGGATGAGTATTGCGGGAAGCCGCGCGGCAATGAGTTCGCCGATGGCTGCGGCGCCGGCGCGACCGATATAAAGCGCGGCTTTTGGATAAAGCTGCGCTATTTGCGGATCAAAGGCTATCGCGCGGTAGTGTTCCCACCCGGAAAACGCGGCGAACTCGGCAGCGCCCGGCTCGCGTCCCAGTTGATGCAATATCGCCATTCGCCCGCCAACGCGGGAAACGAATTCCGGCTCGCTAAACGCCTCCGCAGCCAAGCGGTTTATCGCTTCCGCTCCCGCGCTGCCGCCCACTATCACCACGAGCGGCAGCTCCTCGGGCAGACCCCAGGTTTTGCGCAGGTGCGGGGCTTCAGCACGCTTTATGTCGGCGGGATAGCCGCTAACCACTAGCGCTCCCGCGGCGGCCCGCTGCAACTGCGCCGCGATGCGCCCGGTTGCGCAGTAGACTCGGCGCGCGTGCGGAGCAAAAACCGCCGTCACCCGCCCGGGCACCGCGTTTATTTCCAGAAGGCAATAGGGCACTCCCGCCATCCGCGCCGCAAGCAGCATTGGCGCGCTCACGTATCCACCCGACGAAAGCACGATATCCGGCCTAAAGCGCCGCAAGTCGCGCAGCGCCAGCCAAAACGGAAGGCCGATAATCCACGCCGGAAGCGTCCGCAGGTAGTACCACAGCGCGCCAATGCTCATCCTACGGTAGCTGAAGGTGAAGGGCACGAAGGTTCCCTCAATGCCTGATTCGGGGACCAGCTTGGCTTCGATTCTTGCGCTGCCAAACCAGCGAAATTCGCATTCCGGGCGCGCTTCCCGCAGCTTTTTCACCACGGCAAGCAGGGGGAATACGTGCCCGCCCGTACCCCCGCCGGTTAGCATTACGCGCATCGGCGGATAGTCTAGCACAGGGCGGCGCGTGGGCGGCTAGTCGTAATGCGCCGTAATTTGCAGCGCGAGTTCAGCGCGAAAACCCTCAAACCACACAATCTGCGGCACGAACTTGCGGTAGTAATCGTCCATCTGGGTTTCGTCCACCGGCCGGTAGGTGCTAAAGTCGCAGGAGCGCCAGGGGTCGGTCACGAGATACAGCGTTCCATCCTCGCCGATAGCCACGCCCTCAAAGCTGAGATGCCGGTACTCGCGGCCGAAACCGTCCGCAATCCCACTGAAGCTGACCGGCATCGCATTCTGCCAGCAGTTCTGGGGATTGTCCATCAGCGCCTTATCCATCGGCTCAAAATCGGGGAAGACGTAAAGCGTGTCGGCGTTGCGGTCCAGTACCAAAAGCGCGCGCAGCCCGGCGTCGTAATAAAGCCCGCAGCAGCTTTCGATGTAGCGCGGCAGGCGCACGTGGCGGATGAAATCAATGCTGGTGATTTCGCTTTCGCCTGCGTAAACGCGGTAGAGCGTTAGATAGCGCTCCACGACGCGGAAAAACGGCTTGCCCTCCCAGCCGACCATAAGCACACCGGAAGTCGGGTCGTAGGCCAGACCCTCGGGGCCCGTATTCGTGCCGTGCTTGTATCCCGGCGGCAGGTCGAGCGGCAATTCCTGGTCCAGCACCAGCGCGTCGTCCTTTGTGCGGACAAATTGCAGCTTCGTGTCGCGGCTTTCAAAGCTCACCACGAATTCCCCGATCTGGGGAATGTAGCTCAACTCCTCCAGGTCCAGGTCCGACCTCCAGCGGGGGACGCGCATCGCATCGCAAAAGTCCATATACGGCGCGTCCAGCCCGAAGCGGAAGAGCTGCCCGCTGTCGTCGCCCACGGAGAAAAGCTCGCCCGCGACCTCGTAGATGCCGCTCGTTTGGTCCTGCGCGATATCCGGCTGACCCGGCATACACAGGAACGCCGCGCCGCTCTGCGTGAGCACTGTCCCGTCGGGGAATGTCGCCATGCCCCCAGCAAGCGCGGGCGCGGAAACTAACGCGAGAACAACGAAAACCACCGCAAGTGGATAAAGCCGTCTCATGCCCCATATTCTACACGATGGAGCTTGAATGTGGGTGTTATTGGCAGCTAATCCACGATATGGGAGGATTCTGCTCTCGCTGCGCTATAGCTATTCGGAGACCAGATAAGCGATGATGCGTTCGGTTCCGGTGAAGGTGCCCGCGGTGTAGATCGCGTGGACGCAGCCGTTGCCGTCGGTTTCTTCCTCCAGAACTTCCAGGAAGCCCAGCCGATCGGCCAGCTTGAAGTGAACCGTTGCGCCCGCAATCGGCGTATCCACCAGCGACAGCACCTGCGCCACCACCACGAAGCTGGCGATGCCGTCCGCGGGAAGCACGGCGCGCTCTTCAAAATAGCCGCCCGCGTCGTCTTCCAGCCACAGCTTGAGCTTCGCCGGCCCAGCTTCCACAACCGTGATTTCCACAGACGCGCGCTCACCCGTCGTCAGCTCAACCGCCTCGATAACGACCGTGCCGATGCGGTTGCTGACGCGGTAAAACGCGGTGATGTAGCCATCGCGGTCGGTCAGCTCCTGTTCCTGAGTGACGCTGCCGCTGCCGGAGGCTATCTGGAAGTCAACGGGGATGCCCGCCGCGGGACTTCCATCCTTGTATGTGAGATGCGCGGTTAAGCGCGAGGTTGACACTTCGTCCGCGGGCAGCGCTTCGGGGAACGCGGTTAGCGTAAGGTCAAACACGTCAGGTCGCGCCATCGCACTGGCCACCCGGCTTTCGTAAACCGACGGCGACACCAGATCTACGGTGACCTCGGCCGTCAGACTGGTCTGGAGCGTAAACTCCAGCCTTTCGCCCGTATTTACGTCCAGAAGTTCCAGGCGGTTGGTGATGGCCAGGCGTCCCGCGCGGTAGATAAAGCTCGCTCCGCCGTCGGCATCGGTAATCGGCTCTTCGGGGATGAGCCTGCCATCACCTTCCAGCAGCAGCAGCGCCAGCCGCCGTCCGGCAACCGGCGCGCCGTCGGCGTCAGCCAGCGTTGCTGTAATCGTGGCTTCGGTTTCGCTGTCGGCAGGGACGGTAGCGTAGTCGCACTCAACTATGACGCCAAGCTCGCCCAGCGCGCCTTCGGCGAGAACGTATGCGGGCTGCTCGTCGAAAAGCGAAAGGGGATCCAGTGGCGTGGAAGCCTGGGCGCTGCCAACGGCCGCTGCAAACACGACAGCCGCAATCAGGCAAACTGTCCTGATTACCCCTCTCACCACTAAGTTAGATGCACAATACCGCGAGTTTGTTCCTTTGACCGGCGAAGCTCCGCGCACCACCGGCTGACTAATTGCCATCACCCGAAATCCGGGCCCTACCCGCCTCCCATCTATATTATAACCTATAGGCGGGCAAAGTTAAGGTAAATAACCGTTATAGGCGGCAATTGCGCGAATTAGCGGCAGCGAAACAGGCTTCAGCGTGACCCATCCGCCGGGCAGCCTATACCTTAACTACGTCTTCGGCGCCGGTGATGACGCTGGCAATTTCCTGCATATCGCTCTTGCGCCCCACCACGACCTTATCCAGCAATCCGAAGTGGGTTAGGCACGTGCCGCAGGCGATGAGTTCGACTCCCTGATCAGCTAGCGTGCTGAGCGCGTCCAGCACATCTGAGCCTTCGGCGATGAGCTTTACTCCGCTGTTGTAGAACACGATGCGCTCAGGCTTTTTCTCCATCACGCACAGCTTGCGCAGGAAAATGCCCATGAGCTTCGCGCCCAGCTCGTCGTCGCCCCGTCCAAAATAGTTGCAGGTTATTAGAATCGTTCTAGCCATAGATGCATCCTATACGTGTGTTATGGATTAGCTATGGCATTATACACCACACGACGCTTGTATGGTAACGCTAGTTGGTGGCATGGGCGTCCCGCCCATGATTCAGATCGTTCGCAGGCGAGATGCCTGCGCCACCGGAGAAGGGCAAGGCATGCCTTGCCCCTACAACCGACCCATCCAAGCAGGCGGCGCTAATTGTCCTGGCCCCGCCTACTCCCTGTAGTACGCCAACTCACCTCGTGAATAATCGTTGCGCGAAGTGGGAAGTGCCCAGTAGTCAAGTGTGGGTATTTTCGCGTAACTTGCCTGTATTCCGCCAATACCATAGACCATAGAATCGGCGCTCGCTCCGGTGCCGAAGTTAGTTACGTCCAGACCGGTAGACCAGGTATGCATACTTGTATCGTAGGTGGAAACCTCAAGGTTCGTGTGGATTAACGTGTCCCACATGTCGCTTCCTACCATGTCAATGTGAACCCAGGTGAATTTGCCTTTACCGTCTGCCCTGAATGAAACCTGCGGGTCCGCACCTTCAAACTCGAGATGTATTACTTCCCCTCCTTCCGGGTACCAGGTAGCCGTCTCCGCCAAGTCAAACGTCCACACTACACCACCGTAAGAGCCTACTACAGCTTTGTAACCGTTATAGTCCTGCGGCGGCTCAGGCGGATTGTCTACAGTCACGACGACTATCTGACATAGGGCAAGGAAGATAATATTTGTCATAGGGTCCACCGATATATCAATGGCCTCTATCTTCCTCTCCCCAGGAAGCTGCGTCACGCTCCAATCGTCTTCCCCCGCACGTTCCGCCCAGCACAGGAGCGCATTGCTAACTCCACCACCAAAGTCCAGCTCACCCCTGCCAAGTCCCACAAGCGGCTCACCCGTTGCAGGATGGTACATAAACGTGCCAAAGCAATCCAGCTTGGAATCGTCTATTAGCTCACTTTCCCAGGCCCCGCCGGAAAGTGGACGTGTGAAGTACCATAGTTCATCGTTCGCCCCGGTCTCTCCGACCAGGTTCAAGGAAGCGACAATGCCGATTTTGCCTGTCGCTTCGTGGATATCCAGATCCACCGAAAACGCTTCCGCATATCCCGACGTGACAATCTCGGGTACCCAACTGTCGCCTGCTGTGTTGCCCACGTAAAGCTTCAGTTGGCCGGTAGCGCCATCAAATGCGGCAACGTAAATCTGCTCGCCTGACAGCACAATCTGCGGATGGTAGAAGTCATGGCTACCTTCAATCGCGAAGTGCAGCCATTCGCCGCCAGAGTCGTCGTAGTAATGTAAGTTCAGACCGGTATCATCCTTGCTGTCGGCGCTGACAATCGCTGGCTGAGCCTCGACATCACAGGCAAGGGCGCTGTCGGTGCAGTTCCAATCGGGGATGATTCCCGAAGGCGGATTCCCGAATGGATACGGGCTTTCAGCGGCAGCAGTCGGCGTCGCCATCAGAGTATCGGTATTCGTGGTCGTATTCTGGTTTACTGAGCTGTCGCGCGCGCGCACGCCGAATTCGTATGCGGTGCCGTTGTCCAGGCTGTCCACGACCGTAGACAGCGTGCCCGCGGAAAACGTGTTGTGCGGCGTCACCCAGTCAATGCCTTCGGCGGCCTCCGCAACGAACAGCAGGTAGGTGACCGGCTCCGATTCCGCGTCCGTAGCCTCACCCCACGTGACAGTCACCTGCTCGTCGCCGGGCACCGCGCTGATGATGCCCTCTTCGGAAGTCCATACGGGCGGCGTTGTGTCGTCCGGACTCCCGCCACCGACGCTTATGTAGTTAGAATTGGTTGTTTCGTTGCCCAGATCGTCGAACGCGCGCACGGAAAGCGAGTACATCTGCTCTTCCGCCAGACCGTCGCTGAGCGTCCGGGCATACGGGATCGGCTCGCCGTCTTCGACTTCGTAAACCCGCTTGGATGCGCTGACGAAGTTTATCGGTCCCGGCCCTTCCTGCCAGTAAAGCCGGTATTTCACCGGCGGCGAGACAGCATCCTCCGCCTCCCCAAAGGTGAAGCCGATGCTGGCGGGAGTCTCCATCTCCGCCGAGATGATGCCCACGTCCGAAACCCATATCGGCGGCGTGGTATCTCGCGTGAACGGGTGTATTTCGCCCGAGGCCTCGCCAACTTCGCCGTCACCGTAAGGATAGAAGATGTAGTAGACCGCATCGTCGGGGGCGACATCGCTGTAGGTGTACTCCAGACGCCCCGGCGGAGCCGTCTCCTCATCGGGGCGTGAGGCGCTGACGTCGGGACTATTTGGGTCATCCAGATTCGCCAGGTACTGCCCGCCGCTGAGATTGCTGCGCCAGATGCGATATCCCTCAATGGCCGAACCGTAGTTCATCGCAATCGGGGTTATGTCGGCGATGTCAACTTCGCCGTTTTCGCTACCGTCAACCAGGTCCACAATGTCAGG
This sequence comes from bacterium, assembly GCA_029932365.1. Lineage (GTDB taxonomy): Bacteria > 4484-113 > 4484-113 > 4484-113 > 4484-113 > JAGGTK01. Next base: position 12,800 of record JAOZQG010000047.1, read on the forward strand.
ATCATCGTTGGTTACCTTGCCGTAGTGCATGGCGATAGGCGTAATGTCGGCAATGCCCACTTCGCCGTCGCGGTCGTAGTCCCCGCTGTTTCTCTCTTTCCAGGTGAAATCAACGTTCAGGCCGTCCACCACGATAGCGATATCGTTGTTGTGCAACTTATTGTTGTCGCCCGTGGGGGCGCCACTAACGCTTCGCGCTCGCGGTGCACTGCCCGCAGCGAACTCTACGGTGAACAACTCACCTGCAGGCACAGGGCTGTTTCGGTGCGCGCCAATCAGGCTCACCCCTACAGGAAGCGGGGACTGTTCCAGCATGGCAAGCGCCACTGTGCGCTCCTCGGCGCCAAACGATTCACCTACTGTGAAGCGCACAGGGCGCACATTCGGGGGATATGCCAGCTCCGCGTAAAGGTCCGCGCCCAGCGGCAGGCCTTCTTCGCGCAGAATAGCCTTAGCCGTGATGCTAGTGCCGCTCTTACCGACCTTTAGCACAATTCTACCGTCGTCAGGCAGGGCTTCGCCGTTACTGTCCAGCAGCTTAAGGGAGTATCCACCGGTCACATTAGGCGCTTTAACTCCCGCAGGGGAACTATCCCCTCCGCAGGTCGCCAGAAGCAAGACCACACCCGCCAGTATGAAAGATAGCGCCGCGCCGGACATAGCTTTCTTGGTCACCATCGTCTCACCGTCCTTATTTGCGCTTCGCGGAATGCGAAGCTACTGGGGGAACCAGATGTAGGGCTCTTCGTCTTCTTCCAGACATTCCAGAACGTACTCTGCCCGGGGGTGGTAGCCTTCGTTCCAGCATTCGGACGTGTAGTCATACCACGGGCAGCCGGGATAGACCGCATCCTGAAACGGAGTCAGCTTGTGCCGCGCGCAACTGGCCACGTGACGATTGAGCGCCGTGAGCCGATGGTTCAGCTCCACAATGTCCATCCTGCGATCGCACAAATACTGCTCCATCAGCCGGTAGCATTCGTCGTAGTAACGACCGGAGAGCCATTGAAGCCGCTTGCTTTGCCATTCGGACAGGCGCAGCTTGGCGTCGAAGTCACCCTGCAGCGCCATCAGGACCATCCTCCGGTAGCGTTCACGGTCGCGCCGCCGCATGTCCTCTCTCTCTTTCAGACCGCGATGCCGGTGTATCTTGCGCGGGCGGATTGCTTTTTTATCGAACCTGTCGCCCCAATCGTCATCGCACGCGTTTGCCAGGGTGCCGGATACGACCAGCGCCAGCAGGATACAGCCCGGCACCAGAGCCAAGATTAGCCGCTTCACCATCGCAGTCCCCCTAACAATATTAGCTATACTGATAATACCCTCTAGCACGGCGGTTCGCAATAATGTGCGCTTGCCCATCTGGGCGACGTGACGGGCGAACGATTCCTTAAGGCCGCGTCATTGCCTTGCGCAACGTCGTTGCGCGCCGTTTTTCGTCGTTTCAGCTCACTATTCGTCCTGGTATAATCCAGAGCGCATTCCGCGGTAGCTCAACCGGCAGAGTCCCGCCGCTGGCGGGATTAG
>JAOZQG010000048.1 GCA_029932365.1 bacterium
GACTGGAAAGTCGCGACTCCATTTGGGTGACCAGCGCCTCTTCCAGCGCATCCTTAAGCTCCACCCACAGCGCTTCATCCACACCCTCCGGGCACGGATACGCGTCAAGCTCCGCCAGCGCTTCGTCAAGGGTTTCGTCGCCCGCCGCCGGGATAGCTTGCCCGCCGGATTGGACAGGCGGCGCCACCCGTTCTTGCGGCTGGATTAGTCCACGCTCGGTACTCCCGCCACACGTCGTCAGCGCGAACGCAACCGTGCACGTCAATGAAAGGATTAATAATCGGATTATTACGACTGCGCGCATGTCACGCCTTTCCTGCACAACCGCACGATGCGGCAAGCCACAGAACCGCTACACACAGGGTTGCAGCTAATGCCGCGCCCCCCCTGACATGTTTTGTTTTCTTCATTTTCCTAGACCTCCCGGTCTTCAGGCTTCAAAATAAACTATGCTTATATTATAAGGCCGCGTCCGTCACAGATGCAGATTTCCGAAAGCGACGTCGATGCTTGCTGAACTTGCCAGACGAACCGACCGAGCCGAGAGTCTTCGTCGTCAAACAGCGCCGGTAGCGGGCTTGGCTTCTTTTTCGACGGATATTAGTTCGGCGACTTCTTCGGCGGTAAGCAGCGGCTTCATCTCGTGGTAGAAGTAGTGGTAGTGCCAGCCTTCCTCGACCGCGCGCCTGAGCAGCTTGAGCTTGCTTTCCATCGTGTCCATCGGGTGCGTGTCCAGCGCGGCAGCCCAGGCGGGATTCAGGTGCGCCACAAGCGGTATCAGGTCGCCCCAGAACACCAGGTGCTGCCCCTGGCTCTGGATGAGGAAAGTGATGTGGTCGGGCGTGTGGCCGGGCGTGCGCAGCACGGTGAAACCGGGCAGGATGCTATCCGCCTCCTTGCGGATGGGGTGCACGCGCCCGGTTGCGGCGACGGGCTCTATCAGGTCGGCGCGGTAGGAGCCTTGCGTGCGGGCGTTGGGATTGCGCGACTGCTCGTATTCCTCGACGGAAGCGTAATGATACGCATTGGGGAAGACCAGCCGGGGCACGCCCTTGTCGTCGAGCTTCGTGGCGCCGCCGCAGTGGTCGAAGTGCAGGTGGGTGAAGAGCACGTCGGTTACGTCTTCGGGCGCGTATCCCGCGTTGGCCAGGCTCTCCAGAAGCTGGCCCGGCTCGCGCTCGATGTTGTATATCTTCCTGAATTTCTCGCCGTAGGTATCGCCGATGCCCGGGTCTATCAGCACGCGCCGCTCGCCCGTGTCTACGAGAAGCGGCCTGAGATACAGCGGCACGCGGTTTTGCCCGTCCGGCGCGAAGCGCTTGCTCCACAGCGCGCGCGGGACAATCCCGAAGATCAGCCCGCCGTCAACGTGAAACACGCCGTCTGAAAGCACATGAAGCTTAAAGCCCCCCAGCTCTACCATAGTTGCCTCCTGCGCTGATTGTAGTCTAAAAGCGCCTTAAGCGGAAGTCCCGAGAGCCCGCACATCGGGAACAGCCTGTTACAAATGCGCCGTGGCTTCACTTACTTCAGCGGGAATTCCACTACCAGGCCCACGCCGCCGGGGATGAAGCTCTCGCCGAAGGCTTCGCGGAACAGCTCTATCGCGGCGTCGCCGGTGCAGTGAGTGGGCGACACTTTTTGCACGCCCAGGTCTTTCAGGTCTTTCGTGGCACGCGCCACCACCGCTTCGGGCGCGCCCATCAGGTGAAACCCGCCCATCAGCAATAAAACGTCTCCCGGGACAACCTGCTTCGCTTTGCGCACGATGCCCACGACGCCTGGATGCGCGCAGCCGGTTACGACGACTATGCCTTCGCCTGTGTCTATCACCAGGCTCTGCTCGTGGACGGCGGCCCCCAGCTCACCGGTGCTGTGGATGCCGGGGACAATCTCTACGGGCCCGGTTACGTCAACTAGCTCACCACCGTACGTTTTCACCTCGCCCTTTGTGCGCGTGGTAAACGAGCTGCACACATAAACCTTTAGCCCGGGACACCGTTCGAGCACGCCTTTGAGCCCGCCCGTATGGTCACCGTGGTCGTGGGACAGCACCAGCGCCTGCACGCGCGCGAGGTCTATACCCAGCTCGTCGATGTTGTGCATAAGCGTCGGGCTGTCGCCGCCGGTGTCGAACAAAACGACCGTTTCGCCAAGTTCCACCAGGCAGGAAAATCCCCAGTTGGTTTTCAGCTCCTCGGAATGCTCGTAGTTGTCGTAGACGGTGGTTATCCGAAGCATATCTACTTCCTCCAATCGTACAGTTTCCGCCTTCACGACGGATGCGTTCTCCTCCACATACCGGGTGCCGCCGGTGTCCTCGTGTTCAGCCTTACCCGGACAGGACACGATCCCGAGCAAGACCAGCACTGAAGCAAACACCGCGGGCCCGTTCAGGTGAATCCTCATTCAGATACCTCGATAAAGGGGCAAGTAGCTTACCCTCCACCCTCCTCGCAGGTCAAGCACGGCGGTGCCTGCTGATTGACAGCGATATATTGCTGTGTTACGCTTTTTCGCCGCAACGCGGGCGCAGTGCCCGCAAATGAGAAGGCTATGGCGAAAAAGTGTGAAATAACCGGCAAAAAGCCCATGACGGGCTACAGGGTGTCGCACTCGCAGCGCCACACCAAGCGCCGCTGGCTCCCCAACCTGCGCAAGGTCACTGTCGTTGATGAGCAGGGCAACAAAAAACAGGTGAAAATGTCGGTGAAGGCGCTGCGGACGCTCTCCAAGCCGGTGCGCATCCGCAAGAAGAAAAAGCAGGACTAGCCCTCAAGCTGCGCCAGTTTCTCTCTAACCTCCGACGCCGTGATTCCCGTCACCTGGACACGCTTAGTGCGCGCGGTTTCGCCGGAAGCTATCGTCACGTTGCTGCGGGGCACGTTCAGAAATTGCGCGAGCGTTTTAACCAGGGCTTTGTTGGCCTTGCCCTTCTCCGGCGCAGCGGTCACCGCGATTTTGAGCACGCCCGCGTCCACGCCGCGAATTTCGCTGCGCTTTGAGCCGGGAAGCGCCCTGACGCGGAGCACCACCGCGCCTTCCTTTTCCCCCAGCCAGCTCACTCGCTCACCACGAGAAGGTCTCTTACGCCGTCGAGCTTCTTTGCGCCTATGCCTTTGACTTCGCGCAGTTGTTCCACCGAGACAAACCCGCCTATCTCGGCGCGGTACGCCAGGATGCGCTCCGCCAGCACCGGCCCGATGCCGGGCAGCATTTCAAGCTCGGACGCCGTGGCGGCGTTGAGGTCAAGCGGAAACTCGATACTCTGCGGCGGCGCGGTTTCCGCGGCATCGGATACGGCGGCTTCCTCGGGCGGCGTAACAACGCGGTATTCACCCGGCTGCTCCCCGGCGACGATTCCCGGAAGCTCGGCCAGCGGCTTGTCCAGCTTCACCCGGCCGAAAAGCGCCGTGTAGCCGACAGCGACGGATACGAGCAGCACCGCGCCCGCGGCGAAAGCTATCACCTTTTCCTGAAGACTCACGAAAATTCCAGTTTCATTTAGCCACGATATTCACCAGCCGGTCGCGGATGACGATAACTTTCGCCACCTTCTTCCCGGCGATATGGCGCTGAATATTTTCGTCGGCCAGGGCCAGCTTCTCCAGCTCGGCGTCGGGCGTTTCCACCGGCACGGTTATCCGGCTGCGCGGCTTGCCGTTTACGCTGAGGCCATACTCCACCTCGCTGACCTGCAGGAAACGCTCGTCGTACTCAGGCCAGCGCGAATGCATCACAAAGCCGTCCTGACCGGCGACATGCCACAGCTCTTCGGACAGGTGCGGTGCTATCGGCGTGAGCAGCCGCACGTAGACCAGCAGCGCTTCGCGCATAAGCGCCAAAATGTTGCCTTCGCCGCGCTTGTCGTCGGGCAGCTTGTCCCAGAACTCGCTGAGCTGGTTGAGGAAGCCCATAAGCGAGCTTACGACCGTGTTGTAACGCCAGGTTTCCATCTCTTCGGTGATGTCGCGAACGAAGCCGTGGATGACGGCGAGGATGCGCTGCGCCTCCTCGGAGGCATCTTCGGTGTCCGGCTCCCCCGCTTCGGCTACTTCAGGCCAGACTGTGGTGAAAAACGCGTGCAGGCGCCTGAGGTAGCGGAAGCAGCCTTCCACGCCGCCTTCCTGCCACTCCACGTCGCGCTCCGGGGGGCCCCAGAAAAGGGAAATCATCCGCGCCGTGTCCGCACCGTAGCGGTCAAGGAAGTGGTCGATGCTGACCACGTTGCCCCGGCTCTTGCTCATCTTCGCGCCGTCTTTGTACAAAATGCCCTGCGAGAAGTAGCGGGCGAAAGGCTCGCGGAAGTTGAGTATCCCCGCGCGGTTCAGCGCATGGCAGATGAAGCGCGAATACAGCATATGGCCCACAACGTGCTCCTTGCCGCCGATGTAGTTGTCTATCGGCATCCAGGCGTTGCAGACGTCGGGGTCGAAGGCCGCCTTGTCGTTGTGCGGATCGGTGAAGCGCAGGTAGTACCACGAGCTGCACACGAAGGTGGACAGAGTGTCGGCCTCGCGCTCGGCAGGGCCACCGCACTCGGGGCAGGTCGTTTCTATGAACTCGCGGTTGGTGGCCAGGCGCGCGTCGGTTTCGGCGCTGAATTCCACCTTTTCGGGCAGCAGCACCGGTAAGTCTTCGTAGGCCACCGGCACATGGCCGCATTTTTCGCAGTTGATAATAGGTATGGGCACGCCCCAGTAGCGCTGGCGTGAGACCAGCCAGTCGCGAAGCTTGTATTCGACGGTCGCGCCGCCCATATCCATTGCCGCGAGATCGTCGTTTAGCCGTGCGATGCCTTCTTCACTGGAAAGCCCGCTGTATTTACCCGAATCCGCCATCTGCCCGTAGCCGGTGAAGGGAAGCTCCGGTTCGCTGCCGTCGGCTTCTTTTATCACCCGGACGATGGGTATGCCGTATTTTTCTGCGAAGGCGAAGTCGCGCGTATCGTGCGCGGGAACGCCCATCACGATGCCCGTGCCGTATTCCATCAGCACGTAATCCGCGGCGAATACCGCGACGTCCTGGTCGGTGAGCGGATGCCTTATGCCCACGCCGAGGTCGACTCCCTCCTTCTCGCGCTCTTCCGCCCCCCGCTCAATCGTGCTTTGCCGCGCCACGCGCTCTTTTAGCGCCGCAAGCTCCTTTTGGGTGCCGCCCGCCTGCGCCAGACGGTCGGCAAGCGGATGCTCCGGCGCGATGCTGACGAAGGTGACGCCGTAAAGCGTGTCCGCCCGCGTGGTGAAAACCTCAATGGTTTCCCCGATGGCCGGTATCCTGAACTTGACGCTGGTGCCTTCGCTGCGGCCGATCCAGTTTCGCTGCATGGCGCGGATGTTGTCCGGCCAGTGAATCACTTCGTCCAGGCCGGCGAGGAGCTCCTCGGCGAACGCGGTCGTGCGCACGAACCACTGCGAAAGGTTGCGCCGCACCACGGGCTTACCGCAGCGCCAGCAGGTTCCATCGGCGGCTTCCTCGTTGGCCAGCACGCCGTGCTCGTTGCACCAGTTCACCGGCGCGTCCTTTTTGTAGACCAGGCCCATCTCGTAGAGCTTGAGGAACAGCCACTGCGTCCAGCGGTAGTACTTGGGCGTGGACGTGTTTATCTCCCGGTCCCAGTCGTAGGCCAGGCCGGCCCGCAGCAATTGTCTGCGGTAATTCTTCACCGCCATATCGGTGAGTTCGCGCGGATGGACGCCCTCATTTATCGCCATCTGCTCGGCGGGCAGCCCAAACGCGTCCCAGCCCATCGGATTGAGCACGTTCTTGCCCTTAAGGCGGTAGTAGCGGGCGACGACGTCGCCGATGGTGTAGTTGAGCAGGTGGCCCATATGCAGGTCGCCGGAGGGATAGGGAAACATTACGAGGACGTAAGCCTTGTCTTCGCGTTTTACCGGTGTGTGTGCGGCGAACGCCCGGGCCGCGGCCCATTCGCGTTGCCAGTGTTCCTCGATGCGCTTAAAATCGTACTCAGCCACTTCAGTTCACCTGCGTCCATAAGTAGAGCTACAATTATAACACCTGGATTATGCCCGCCTCCGCCGACAAAGTTTGCGTTACCGGACCTCCCCAGTCCGGCAAAACCTACCGGCTGGTTGAAACGTATGTGGAATCGCTGCGCGAAGAGCCCTTCAAGCGGCGCGCGTTTATCGTTCCCAACACTTCACAGCGCGACTATTTGCGCACCGTCGTCGTAGACCAGGGCGGGCTTGCCGCGCTGCCCGAAGACGAAATCGTCACGCTCGCGGAGTTTCTCTACCGGCTGGCCGGTGAAGCGGGGCTGCTTACGGGCAGGCGGATGGCGCGCGTGGAAGAAAGCCTCTTTTTGCTTGAGATGCTCGGGCAAATACCCTCCGCGGCCAAGCTGAAGCTCCCTCCGTCGCTCGCCACCGCACGCCACTTCCTCAAAGGCATCGAGGCGATGCGGCATGCGGGGCTTTTCCTTTCCCTTATGGAGCGAAAGCAACCTGCGCCGATAAGCGATGAGGTAAGCTCGCTGCTGCTGGCGCTGGCCAGGGATTACTACGCCGAGATGAGTACGCGCTTCGACGGGCTTGCGGGACAGGAGCGCGCGGTGCATGCGCTGGAGAACGCGGCGCCCGAAATACTGGACGCGCTGCCGGAGGTGATTCTCGTTGATGGGTTTTACGACCTGTATCCGTTGTACCAGCGCGCTATCGCCGCACTATCCAAGCACGCCCGGTCGCTCTATTTCAGCCTGCCGGAAGTGCCCGGCGACGAAACCGTGGCGCGGCTGGCGTCTTTCGTAGATTCGACTGGGCTTACTGCGCAAAAAGTGTCCGCCGGGCCGGGCGCTCCCGCCGAGCTTCTGACCGCGCTTGCACGCAAGAAAAGCGAAAGCGCGCCCGAAGCTGCAGCACTGCCGGGGCCTATCGCCGGAGCGGGCATTGAAATTCATCCGCAGTCCACGTATCTGCGCGAGGCGCGATTCATCGCCGACCGCGTGCTAGCGCTGCACCGCCGCGAAGGCGTTCCGCTCAGCGAATTTTTAGTTATCGCCAATCAGCCGGCACCGGAGTTTCTTACCGCGCTGGAAGGCGAGTTCGCCGCGCGCAAACTGCCGCTAATCGACCTGAGACGGGTGCAGCGCCCGCGACTGGTTTCCGACCTGCTGCAAGCGGCATTCGCCTACGCGGCGCATCCGCAACCCGATACGCTGCGCACGCTGATGCACGCCGCCTGCCCGATGTTCCTTGCGCCCACGCACGAAGTCTTCGCTTACCTGCACAAGATGGGAGCGTTTCTGGACGTCGGCAAAGCCAGGCAGTTCTTGCAGGAAGCGGGGGAGGAGCGATTCGGCGAGCTGCAAGAGCGACTGGAGAGCTTAAAACAGAATCTTACGCCCGAGCGGGGCTTTACCGAACTGCGCGATTTCGCCGAAGAACTGGGGCGCGAAGCGCTGGCGGAAATGACGGGCGGCAACGCGCCAGTGCCGCTGGACTCCAAAGACTACGCGGCGGAAGAAGCCGCGCTGGAGGGAATCGTTAGAGCGCTGGACATCCCGGAAAACACAGGCCGCAAACCGTCGGAGCTTCCGGCGCTGGCGTCGGAAGTCTGCTCGCTTTGCGCGGGACAGCCGACCGAGCGGCACGTCGGCGGCGTTTTCCTCGTGGACGCGCTGGTCGCACGCCAGTGGCAGAAGGCGGTATGCTTCATCCCGCAGTGCGACCTGCAACGCTGGCCCCGGGCACCGGAGGAGGCCACCGTGGGCCGAGACCAGCTTCGCGGACATCTGGCGGTGGCGGGACTTAAGCTGCGCAGCCCGCGCGAGTCCTACGAGTTTGAGGAAAGCCTGTTTCTGTCCGCCATATCGCGCGCCACGCAAAAGACATTCATTACGTTCGCCCGGCGCGAAGTGTCGGGACGCCCCCAGCTTCCCTCGCCTTTCCTAACGCCGCTGGCGGCGGCAATGCGCGAACTTGGCGCCGAAGAGCCTGCGGTGTCGCCAAATACCTACGCGGACGAAAGGGCGCTGGTGCAGGCGTGCGCCGAAACGCTGCGCTACAGCGAAGTGGGAGTCGGCTATCAGAATCCAGGCACGGCGGCAGCGGCGGCGGTCGTGCGGAGCTTAGACGAGTCCGTGTTTGCGGGTTACTTCGCAACCGGCGGCATCGCCAAGGAGAAACCGCACGAGCCTTTGCCCGCCGCAAAGGAGCTCGTTCCGGCGTCGTTTAGCCCGAACGCTCTGATGGCATACCGGAAATGCCCGTTTTTCTACTTCGCATCCAGGCTGCTGAAGCTCGGCGAAGAACTGGAGACGCTTCAGGACGGCATCGGGCCGATGGACGTGGGGATTGCGGTGCACGATGCGCTAAAGGCCGCGTTTGAGCAGTACCCGGAACGGGTGGACGTGTTCGCGCTATTTAGCGTCAAGCTCATAAGCATCGCCGAGGCCAAGGGATACCTGCACGACTTCGAGCTGGAACTGGCGCACGAGCTTGCGGGCTGGGACTACAGCCTGCGCGAGTTCTACGAAAGCGAGTTCAGGATGCTTCAGGAAACGGGCACGACCGTGGTCTCGCTGGAAAAAGACCTCAGCGCCAAGATGCGGGATGTGCAGGGGCGAGAGTTTACGCTCTACGGCATCCCCGACCGCACCGACCGGAGGGCTGACGGGACGGTTTATATCCACGACTACAAGAGCGGCAATCCGGCCTACTTTGAGGTGAAGCCGTCGGAGGGCGCGCTGACGAAGCTGGGCGTTTCGCTCGCGCCGTTCATCTACCCGGTTCTGGTGCAGCAGCACCTGAAAGGGGACGTTGAGCTGCCGCGATTTTCCTTCGCCCTGGTGCGGGGCAACGAGCGGCGGTGGGTTGAGCTTGTGCGCGACGAAAACGATCCCCGTCCGGCGGGGCAGGTAATCTACGAAGCCATATCCGCCAGCATCGCGCTAATCCAGGAATGCGAATTCCCGCGCGCACCGCACAATAAAGCGATGGACTGCGACGACTGCGAGATTTACCGCCTGTGCAGGCGGGACACATTCCCGGAGACGCTGCCCAACATCGCGAACGAAGACATTCCCGATGGGCTGGTCAATCTCAAACGGGAGCGCGCGAGATGAGCGGCCAGCGAAAGCCCAGCTTTCTCGGCGCGCCCACCATTTACGTCGCCAGCGCGGGCACGGGCAAGACGCACCAGATCACCGAGGATTTATACACGGCTCTTGAAGCCGGCGAATTCGCCAATGCGCATAAGCTGCTGGCGATTACGTTTACCGAAAACGCGGCGTCGGAGATGCGCCAGCGCATACAGGATAAGCTGCTCGCGGCGCGAGGGATGCAGGCGCTTCCACTAACGCAGGAACTGAGCATCTGCACCATTCATTCGTTTTGCCGCCAGGAACTGGTCAGGCATGCGGTCCGGCTGGGGCTTGACCCGGCCTTCGCCGTGCTGGAAAAGGCTCCGGCGCGCAAGCTCGCAAGGCACGTCCTGCTGGGCATTTTGCGCGAGCGCTTCAACTCAGCCCAGAAGCGGGAACAGAGCACCCTGGCACGCAGCCTGCGATTTGGCTCGTATTTTATCCGCAGCGACTTCGGCAAAAGCCTTGAATTTGAGATGCTCCAGCTTTATGACTGGCTGCGCGCGCAGGGAGTCCTGTCGTTCAAGCCCGCGCTGTTTTTAGTGGCGCAGCCAAGCTGGGAGGAAGCGAACGACAAGCTTTGCGACCAGCTCATGCGAATTGACGAGACGCCGAAGGACCACGTGCGAACGGAGGGGTCCGGCGAGAAGCTGGCGAAAGTGCAGGAGTTTATCCGCGCGCACAAAAAAGAACTCAGCTCTTTAGAACCCGTGGAGCGAACGGTATGGCTGCTGCGGGACCTTGCCGCCAGCATAAACTTACAGGGCACGGCTGAGCTAAAGGAGCTGCTTATGCCGCTGCGCGAAGAGCATATTCCTGCCTGCATCGCCGCGGTCATCGCCCAGGATTCGCAGGCCATCCGCGACGAGGTTGCGGCGATACTGGCACAGCTCGATGCACGCCTGAGCGCGGAAAAGCGCGCCGCACGTGCGCTGGACTTTGACGATTTGCAGCTCACGATGCTGCGTGCGCTGGGAGAAAACGCCGATCTGCGCGATTACTACCGGCGCCGCTTCGACACCGTGTTCGTCGACGAGTTCCAGGATACCAATCCGTTGCAGGTGAAAATCATCGAGCAAATCGCCGAGGAGCGGGCGCACTATTTCGTGGGCGATCCCAAGCAGTCCATCTTCGGCTGGCGTTTCGCCGAGCCGGAAACCACCCGGCTGAAGCAGGAAGAATTCGCCAGGCGAGGATATGCGCGGAAGCTTACCTACAACTGGCGCTCGCGCCCGGAGATTTTAGATTTTGTGAACCGCTTCTTCGGCAACACAGAGGGGGTATTAGGTTTCGAATACGATAATCTCGTGCCTGCGGGGAAGAAGCACGAGGAATGCACCTTCCGCGAAAAAGAGCGCCCCAGCGTTGATATTTTCCTCCGACCGGAAGAAGAAGAGGACTTCTCGCTGCCAGCCGACAGGCGAAGAAGGCTGGAAGCTGAAGCGGTCGCGGGATATATCCACGAAATGGTGGATGCGCGCGCGCTTGTGCATACGAAAGCAGGCGAGCCCGAGCGCCCGCTGGAATACGGCGACTTCGCAATTTTGCTGCGCAAGAATTCTTACGTGCCCGCCTACGAAGCAGCGCTTTCAGCGGCCAACATCCCGTTTGTAAGCGAAACCAGCGTGGGATTTTTGGAAACGCCGGAGATTTCAGCGCTGTGTGACCTTCTGCAGTTGATGCTTACACCGGAAAACGATTTGCTGCTGGCGCAGGTGCTGCGCAGCGACTTTGTGGGGCTTTCGGCAGGCGGGCTGGCGGAACTGGCGCTTGCACGCGATTCAGAGAAAGGAGCAGACGAGGAAACCCCGCCATTAATTACACTCATTGATAACGGAGTTGCGTTCAGCGATGCGGATGATACTGCTGCCGTAAAAGAATTCGCTGCCTGGCGGCGGGAAGCGATGCGAAAGCTTCCGGCAATGAAGGCTTCGCAGATGTTTCACTGCATAGTGGACGGACTGCGGCTGCGCGAAAAGCTCACCGCGCGGGATGCTCCGGTGCGCTCGCTGATGAACCTTGACCGGTTCGCCGATATGGCTCACGGCGTGGAGGGCCTGGGATACGCCACGCTGGGAAAGCTGGTGGAACAGGTGCGCGAGCTGCGCTACCAGGCGTCGCAGATTGGCGAGATGTGGATGGAAGGCGCGGGATTCGTCCGGATAATGACGGTGCACTGCGCAAAGGGGCTTACCATTCCCGCGGTTGTCCTTCCGGCCATCGATTATCAGCTAGATACGTCCTCTCCCGCGCTGAGCGTGGAGCCGAGCAGGGACGTACCGGGGCGCTATGAGTTGGGCATCTACCACCGGCTGGCGGAGGGCAAAAGCCGCGAGCCCTGGCATCAGCGGCACCAGGAAATAGAAAAGGCGCGCGGTGCGGAAGAAGAGGCGAGATTGCTCTACGTGGCGCTGACGCGCGCCGTGGAGCACATCGCCGTCTTCGGCGTTTCAGCCAGTCCGCGAAGAAGCAAGCCCTGGGCCGTGCTGCTAAGCCGCCTGTTAGATGAAGAGGAAGCGCCGGCGGAGCAATTCGCGGAGCTGATAAGCGTGCACCCGATGGTTAAACAGCCCAAGCGCGAAGGGCCGGCAGAGGAAGCGCCCACGCTTGGGGAGCTCGCAGCGCAGGTTTCCGCAAAAGCAACCGACAACGGCAAAACGCGCGCGGACGAGCTTATGCGCGAAGCGTCAATGCCGCCGGACCTGAGCGGGTACCAACGATACCTTTACGGCGTCAGCGAATTTCTGGAGTTTACGCGCACGGGTGAGATCGCTTCGCCAACGGTCGCTGACGAGGAAGTAGCCGACTACGAGCGGATCTCGGGGCACGAAACCGTAGACGAGCTGGAAGGTGATGACGGGCGCGCTCTGGGCACGGCGATTCACGACCTGCTGGCTCTTGCGGTTGGGCAGCCTGAAGCGGCACACGGCGGCGGCGTGAGTGCGCTGCTGGATGAGAAGCTCATCAGTGCTCACTTTCCGGAGCACAGCGAAGTTATTATGCGCCAGAAGGAACGCGCGGCACATCTCCTGCGCGGCTATGAAGCGCTGAACCTTGCGGAGCAGTGCGCGGGCGCGAAAGCGGTTCGCCCCGAATACGCATTCCTGCTGAACGCTGGGAGCATCTTTCTGCGCGGGCGGATAGACCTTCTGCTGGCCGACGAGACGACGCTAACCGTTATCGACTACAAGACCGACTGGACGAACGGCAGCAAGCGCAAAGCGGAACTGCTGGAGCATTACAGGCCGCAGCTTCTGGCCTACAGCCTGGCCGCCCAGGCGATTTATCCGGGGCGCAAGCTGCGCGCCGGGCTGGCGCTTCTGGACTGCGGCGAGATCGCATGGCTCGACAAGCTCGATGAAGGGCTAGCGGAGATACAAGACCGTCTTGTGGAATTCACCCAAGCGGTGGTTGCTTCTGGCGGGGCCTGAGAAAGAAGTCCACGGTAAGTGTAGGGAAAGTAAAAGCCGGGTAGGCTGGGCTAATTAGCCCAGCAAATAAGATCGGCGCTGGGCAGCCCTCCATAGGCGGGTAAACACCGCATACTCATAGGGGGTGGAATCACGGGCGGGCCCCTCCGGCCACGCGCTTCGCGTCGTAGCGGGTAAACGCCTGTGCCACTATTGTATAATCAGGTGGTATAACTCTACAGGGCTTATAGTATGACACTGACACTGCGCAGACTGTGCGGTATCGGCGCGGTTTTCGCGATATTCCTGCTTTTATACACCGCCTGCGGGCGCGGCAACGGCAGCCAGCCGGATCCGTCAGGCATGGATTTGCCGCCGCCCGGCGTAGATGCCAATACGCTTACCCTCGCTGAGGACTTCTCCACCGAAGGCGAAGCAAGCAAGCTGACAGTCACGCTCGCCGCGGAGAGCTTTTTTGACCTTTACCAGATCGCGGGGGCTTTGGCCTACGATGCTGACAGCCTGGAGTTTACGGGTGTGAGCCAGGGGAGCTTTCTGGGCGACCCTCCGGAGGTTATCTTCTTTTGCCGAACCGACGAGCCGGGGCGCATCCCCTTCGCCCTTACACGCCGCTCCATCAGCGCGGGCGCGATGGGACGGGGAGTATTGCTGCGGGCGCAGTTCAGAGTGCTCACCAACCGGCTGCCGGTGCGGCTCGTTTGGCTGGAAGAAAGGCTAACGGTCAGGGACTCGCTGCGCCACGATATCCGGGTCACCCGGCCGGGGGGTGAGGAGCGATGAAAAAGCTCGCTCACCTCGCAATTGTGGCGTTGATGGCGCTTATCACACTGACTTTCGCCGCAGCCGCGATGGTTCAGCCGCCCCAGGAATGGCTGGACGAAAGCGAGGCCAACCGGCGGCTGTGGGAGGAGATGCGCCCGACGCTTTTAAAGTGGACCTCGGGCGAAGTTGAGCCGTTCCGCCTTCCGGCCGAAGATGCGCTTTCAGCGATGGCGGCGCATTTCGGCGAAACCCGGGAAAGCCGCACCGTCCCGCTGGAAGACGAAGAGTTGCGCTTCGCGCATATGGACCTGAATTTCGACGGAGTAATCGACCAGTTCGACGTGCTGGAGCTGGGCTACCAGCCCGCGCCGGGCAAGCGAGTGTCCATCGCCAACTCCAAGGGCACCAACAAAGTCATCGTCGTGCGGGTGGAGTTTTCGGACGTGCCGGCGGACACCGGCGCCTGGGACTACGATTACACCTACGACCTGCTGCTGGCGGACGGCACGGGCGCCAACCCATCGTTTCACGACTACTACGAGGAAGTCTCTTACGGCGACCTTGACATAGAGGGCACCATTGACGACGAGGGTAACCACGACGGCTGGTATACCGCGCCCAATACCAAGAACTACTACAAGAACCATATTATGGAGCTGCTGATTTTCGCGGCCCAGTCGATAGACGACCACACGGATTTTTCGGAATTTGACGTGGACGGCGACGGTTACGTGGACTCCTTTTTGCTGTTTTATCCCTACACCGAGTTCAGCGGCGGTCTCTGGCCGCACATGAGCAGCGGGATGAACTACTACGCCGACGGCGTTATCGTGGACGTGCACTACGTCAGCGGCTTCGGGGGTGCATTTAACGACTCCAAAAATATGTGCTGCGCAGCGCACGAATACGGGCATATCATGGGCGCGGTGGATCTCTACGACACCGACGGTTCTTCCGACGGCGTCGGCG
>JAOZQG010000128.1 GCA_029932365.1 bacterium
TCTTCACCAGAAGCGCCATCAGGTGGCGGTTGATAAACGCGAAATTCGCCGCGGCGTTCATCGCGCCGAGGTAATCGTCAGCGTGCTTTTCCGAAAGCCAGAAGTACGGCAGCTCTTTGTTCACCGTCTCGCGCCTGTCCCTGTCCGCAAGCTGGCGTCCCAGCGCCATGTAATCGTCGCCTATCTGATGGCCCAATCCCCGGCTGCCGCTGTGCAGCATTATGGCGAACTGGCCCTTGAACAGATTAAACTCCTTGGCAACGGCTTCGTCCTCAATGCGGTCAACGACCTGTAATTCAATGAAGTGGTTGCCGCCGCCGAGAGTGGCGAGCTGGGTGCGACCGCGCTTCAATGCGCCGTCCGAGCAGGCGTTGGCGTTCGCGGGCAGGCTGCCATGGTCTTCGATGTTGTCCAGTTCCGAGACAAGCTCCCAGTCGTGGCGCAGGTCCTTTGCCAGTTGCGGGATCTCCACTTCCGCCAAGCCGGGCACGCCTTTGTTGACCAGCCGGCGGAAGGACTTCTTGTCCAGCGCGTAGTTGTCCTTGCCCTCGCCCAGCGGGATACGCTTGGCGATTTCGTCGGCGACCCGCTTCACGTCCACTTCGCCAGCTCTCAACGGCGAGGTTAGCAGGCGCATTCCGCAGTTCACGTCGTAGCCCACTGCGGCGGGGCAGACGATATCCAGCGCTGCGATAACACAGCCGATGGGCACGCCGTAGCCCACGTGGATATCGGGCATTCCCAGCACGTCCAGCACGCCGGGAAGCTGCGCCGCGTCGCGCAACTGGCGCACGGCGTCCTTTTCCAGCGGGATGCGCGGATGGCTGAAAATGCGCGGCGCGAGCTTCATCGCGCCCTCGCGGGGCAATGCGGTAACAAAACGCTCCGCAGCCTTGTTTTTCCCTTTCTCGCTCATGCTGTTTACATAATATCGGATATCACTCCGCTTTGCACGGTTGAACGCACTTGATACAACCGCGATACCGCGCTATTGCGGGACTTCGGCTTCCCTTTCAGCGAGGATTCAGGCATCGTCACGCCCGCGGCGTAAGTTAGAGGGGACGGATTATGGGGCGAAAACGGCAGCGGCGAATACCTTCGCGTAGCTGCTACCGTGGGCTACGGCAAGCCGTTTCCGTGCCCAGCTGTTATAATTTTTGCAGACTACTTGGGGCGGGGAGTATAAGCCCTGAGTCGGAAGGAGAAACCGGCGATGAGAATCCGCAATATCCTTCGAAAGGCTACGCTTAGCCTGGTCATATGCGCCCTGGCTCTCGCGCTAACCGCCTGCGGGGGCAAGCAGTCGCCAGTCGTTAGTTTTCAATCGTCAGACCGGAGCGGTGGCAAACCCCAAAACGGGGTGCCACCGCCTATTCAGGCGGCGACGGGCGAATCTGTAAACGAGGTGATTGCGAAGCTTGCGGAGTATCCGTGCCCCGAGGGTGTGGATGGGGAGCTATGGGCGGAGCTGAAGGACGCGCTGGCGGTCAGTCTAGCAACCAACAACAGCCAAAAGCCAACAACCGCGCACTACGCCTCCGCGCCGCCCGACGGAGACGATAACCTGCCGTGGGACGTGCAGGTTTCCGCGGACGCCGCCGAAGTATCGGCTACCTGGCGCGGACGCCATCGTGGCGACTACGATTTGAGCGGCGCAGTAGCCATCGCCGATATCACGCCCCTGGCGATGCACTACGGCGAAGAAGTGCAGTACGCCGACGGCGTGCCGGTGGAGGACGGGGAAAATGAATATCTGGCGGTCGTTGACGGTGACGACAGCGGTGATGTGGGGATTTCCGATATAACTCCCATCGCGATACACTACGGCGAGACCTGTTCTGGTTACAGGCTTTACCTGGGCCTGCAGGCGACGGGCGAAACCGAAATTACCTGGGCTGAAAACTTTCTCACGCCCCCGGGGAACCCCGAAGCTTCCGTCACTGTGCCCTTCCAGGACAGCAGGATTGAAGGCGAAGTGCAGCGTTACGATTTTTCCTTCGATCCCCCCGAAGGCTTTGAAGGCCAGGCTGCATTGCGTATCGCAGCGACAGACGGTGAAACCGACGGCGCAGTCTATGAAACCGAGCCGTTCCCACTTAACACGATACCGGACACCGAGCCGCCGTATCACGTTAGCGGCATAGAAGGCCTGGCAGCTGAATCCGGCAACCGCAGCGTTACGCTTACCTGGGGCGAATGGCATGACGACCGAAACCCTCCGGTGATTATCGAACTCGCCTGGGGACCGGCACCGCTGGCCGATCCCAATGATGCACCGCACTCCCACACAATGGACGCGGGCGCCCGGGAATACGTGGCAGCTGACCTGGACAACGAAGTGGAATACGAATTCACCTGCCGCTTCGCTGACAGCGCCAACCCGCCGAATTACACCGCATGGCTGGAGAGCGCGCTGGCAACGCCCACCGGGATTCTGTACCGTATGCCGCCTGCCGGAACGGAACAGGCTTCCAGCGGTAACGGCATTTCGCCAAGCCTTGCCGCTTTCAATCCCGACGACCAGCCACCGAGCGCGCTCTACGAGGACTTCGCACCGGCGCTAGCCTACATCGCGGTGAACGGCGCAACCGACCGACCCCTTATGTTCGCCCGTTACTCGTCAGGCTGGCAGGTCAGTACGGTCAGCCCTGGCGACTTCGCCTCCTGCTCCCTGGCCATCCTTGACGGAGCGCCGGCAATCGCTGCGGTGAATTCCGCAACCGGGGAAATCGAGCTGCATTCGGCTGATATGGAGCTGACGGACTGGGAAATGGAGCCGGTCCATACAGCGGCACCCTCGGTATTGAAATTGCTAATCCAGCGAGACTCGGAGGGAGTGGCCGAGCGCATCTGCGTCATTTTCGCCACCGGCAGCTCTCCGGCGAACCTTCATGTCGCCAGCCGCGATGTATCCGGTGGTGCCTGGAACGTAGACACAAGCCCGGATATCAGCGATTCAGTATTCAGTTTCGACGCAGTTAGCCGTCCGGGAAACGCAGCCGTTGACGCTCTGGTTGCACACGGAACCGCGACACCGGAAGAAATGGCGCTGGATACCACACTCCAGCACTTATCGCTGGATCTTGTTAGCGGCCATTGGGCCGTCCACGATTACGCGCTTCCGCCTGACAGCGATGACGACCGCCACCCGCTCAGCGTTTCGCTGCGGACGGACTCGGCGCCGTATCTGCTAGCAGCTACAGGAGCCGTGCGGTACAGCACATCTCTTCCTTACGAAATTCCATACGGCGATGTCCTGGCATCAGAGCCGACGGATTTCAGCGGTGCCCCGGATTGGATAGAGGCTCAGGGCGGCACGACCGGGCTAAATCTCATCCCGCCACTGAGTATCACTCTAGACTGGGCGACGTATCCTGTCTGGACAGGCGAAATCCTCGCGCGGATGATATTCGTGAAGCTGGAAGGCGAGCTTGAAGTCAGCCTAAACCCGCTGGAGATTACCGGCGGCACGGTCAGCGCCGAGTGGCGCGACGCCTGGACTAAAGGAGGGGCTTGGTTGGTTTCACCGCTCGAAGGCGACCCGCCGGGAGGCCTGGCGCAGAGCCCCGCGCCAACCGGCAATGGCGCACAGATGGCCTACGTGCAGATTGACTCGGTTGACATTGAGGAGCTCCTGGGCGGAACCGCGCCTGAGGGAAGCATTTACTACTGGCGCGAGGAAAGCTGCCCATTACCGTAAGCACCCCGCCTTAAGAGAAACGAGAAAAATATGCAAAGCCGTAGAGTTTTGCTGGCTCTGGCAGCCGCACTAGCGGCGGTTATGCTGCTGGCCGGATGCGGTGGGCGGAAGCAGCC
>JAOZQG010000129.1 GCA_029932365.1 bacterium
GTTCTAATCACGTCTGTGGAAAATAGCACAGAATCCAGAGTCCGCTTTTTGCCAAAAGTCGCTATAATAGTAAGTGAGGGTAGTAATTTGCTCTCTCAAGTATGTGTGATGATAGAAATACCGGTAGCGCGGGCGCTTGCCCGCCAAAGCTTTGGCATAGGAGGGTCCCGCCCGTGATTCCCCCCAAAAAGAGCCGGGCTGGTGAGTCGCCGACGCACCATAGCCGCTATGGCGACGGTGCGCCCGGCGTACTCAATATGGATGGCACTTCTTCTTCTCCTGCTGACAGCCGAAAGCTGACCGCTGATAGCTGCAAGCCCGGCGTGCTCAACGGGAATTCTTCCCCTGCTGCTTCCTGCTTGCTGCATCCTACCGGCTCTGTTCCCATCCTCGAAGCGGCGCTTTCGGCCGTGCTCGCCACCGACGAAGAATCCCATCTCCCCGAACCCTACCAGCGCCTGCTTTCGCGCATGGACAGGTTGTGCGCGGAGGTCCAGCACCATTTGGACAAGGCGCCCACCCGGGCAGGCGGTGTCCCGCGTTTCAGGCGACGCCGCTCTCATAGCGAGGATGGCGTGGATGCACCCAAAAGCCTAGCTGGTGAGCCCGCCGGCCACGCGCCGCGCGTGACGGGCGGAACCAGCAGCGGCTGCGGGAGGAGCCCGCCTATTCGATGAACTCGGTGCGCGCGGTAGAATCACCTACCCCGGGCAGGAGTCGAACCTGCAACCTACTCTTTAGGAGAGAGTTGCTCTATCCGTTGAGCTACCGGGGCTCATATCTATTCTAACATCAGGCGGCTGACAAACGCGTTCGGGGTGTCCGGCGAGACCTACCCGAAGGTGCGCTTGAACCAGCCCTTCAGCGGGCCCTCGTAGCGCTTGACCAGCATCACGCTCGCAGGTGAATAGCGGGCGACCTTCGCCGGAATCTCGCCCACGAGCATCTTGCGCATGAGCGGTTCCCTGGATGCGCCAATGACGACCAGGTCGTACGCCTTGGCCGCCTTTGCCAGAGCGCCGGCAACGGTGTTTCCCCTCAGGACGACCTTGCCTGTGGGAATCCCCTGGAAGCTGGCCTTTTCAATTTCGGTGAGCATCTCGCGCCCGTGCTCGACATAAGCGTCAGGCTTGTGCGCAGGCACAGCGGTGGCAAGCGTAAGATCCGTATCGTGCGCTCTTGCCAGCGGTGTTACCAGCTTCCCCGCGAGTTCCGCGTTGGGGCCGCCGCCGGTAGCGAGCAGCGTTTTCCTGAACGGGTATTTGCGCCGCTTAAGCACGACCATATCGCAGGGGTTGTGCCGCAGGAGGAAGTCCGTCGTTTCGCCAAACACGTTTATCGGATTGCGGGGATACCCCCGCCAGCCGATTATCATAAGGTCGCTCTCCTCGCGCTCCACCGTGTCAAGTATGCCGTCAACGATTCTGTGGGCGAGCGATATGCGCGTGCGAATCTTCATGCCCCTGTCAGCGGCGTAGGCCGCCGATGCTTCAAGGATTGCCTGCCCGTGATGGGCGAAGCGCAGCCCCTCCTCAATCGGCGTCTGCCGCGGGACTTTGACCACGTTGACCACGGTAATCGCGCCGTCGTATTCCCGGGCGATGGGTATGGCGATATCCAGCAGCGGCTCCGTGTTGTCCGGATTGGCGATGGGAACGAGCAGGCGCATCTTGTGCTGTGCTACGACGCCGCTGGCCGGAAGCGGCAGAACCCGCGGCTTCTCCTTTTCGGTAATGCGCACAAAGTAGCTCTGATAGATGATGTATCCGGCCAGCATCCATCCGATAACGAGATACCACGCCTCGGGGCGGAACCAGAACTGGGAAACCGCGAGCCCGATATTGGTTGCGAGTCCGATGAACGGAATAGCAGGATAAAGCGGGGTGCGAAAACCGCTGGCAAGCTCGGGATACTTCCTGCGGATGACGATAAGCGATAGGTTTACAAAGGCGAACGTCAGCAGAAATACCAGGCTGGCGGCGGACCCGAGTGCCTCGATGGGCATACTAACAGCTATCGCCAAAAGCAGAATGCCCGTTGCCAGGATGGCGAGGTGGGGAGTACGCCTTATCCGGTGGACAAATGCGAAAAACTGCGGAAGCCAGCGGTCGCGCCCCATGGAAAAGGCGACGCGGGAGGAAGCGAGGATGGTGGCGTTAAGCGCGCTCATCGTGGACAGAAGCCCGCCGAATACGATGAGTACAACGCCGAATCCCGGCATGAAGTTCTGCGCCGCCCGGACTATCGCCGTTTCCTTGTACTGGCCGAGAAACTGCCAGCTCGGCTGGCCCTCCGCGCGCACCGCGCCGATTGAGACGAATACTATCAGAAGGTATATCGAAATGGTAATCGCCAGCGCCAGCATGATGGCGCGCGGGATGGTCTTCTGGGGACGCTTTATCTCCTCCGATGCCGTTGCGATGAGGTCGTATCCCTGAAAGGCGATGAAGGTTAGCCCCATCGCGATGAAAACCGCCGGAATGCCCTGCGGGAAGAATGGAGTGAACGCTCCGGCGGTTGCCGCGGGCTCGCGGAAGGCGACGGCCAGTCCGAAGGCGGCGAAAACGCCCAGGGCCACAATCTTGGCGATGGTGATGACGTTTTCGGTCTTGCCTGTCGCGGCGGCGCCCCAGACGTTGAGCCCGATGAATAGCGCACCCATAACCAGCGTATACAGGATTATGGCTCCGCGCGCGCCGACGATTGCGTCAACCGCGCCCTGGAAGCCGCCCAGGTAAAGCGTCAGGAATTCGCGCAGGTAGCTCGCCAGCCCGCTCGCATAAAGGCTGCAGGCGACGGTGTAGGCGAACCAAAGCCCCCAGCCGGAAAGGAACCCGACGAGTCCCGGGAAAGCGCGCCGAATGAAGGCGTAGCCCCCGCCGGCCTCGGGGATGGAGGACGTGAGTTCGGCGTAGCACAGCGCCGTAAGCAGCGTAACCACGCCGTTCAGCCCGAAGGCGAGAATCGACGCGGGCCCGGCGACTCCCGCGGCGATGCCGGTCAGCACGAAGATACCGGCCCCGATCATCCCGCCGACACCGATCATGGTCGCGTCCAGCAGTCCCAGGCTGCGCGCGAGGGTTACCTCCTGGCCGGAAGCGCTGTGGTGCCGGTTGCTGTTAGCAGGGCGTCCCATCCCTTACCGTCTGATGAGCAAATGAGGGCTACATTCTATCAGACCCGCCGCGATTCCCGGCTGCCCCGACCTCCCCGTGCCCCCGCCCTCGCTACCGAGGAACAGGAATTAACCGATGGTCGCGGATTGGAATTAGCAGCCAGTAGCGAGTAGCGTGTAGCGAGGGAGGAGAAGAGCGGCGGGGATGAATGCATCCAGGCGCACAAGTTCACGAATCGTTCTTCCTCACTGCATGGTGTATCATTGTGTTGGGGTTACATTGAGCATGAATCTCCACCTCATAACGGCTTGACAAATGTTTGCTAGCGATAGTAATATTGGTGCATCGTGAACGGCACGCACGACAGATTTGAAGAGTACCTGCGTGACCTCGCGTGCTCCTTTGCAAGTATGAAGCGACCGCTGTTATTCGTCGGTGCCGGGGTATCGATGTTCTTGTGTGGAGAAGTAAATGCAGCGCCTTCTGGATGGCGTATTGGGATAGAAGAGCTTACACAAGTGCTTACACAGCAGTTGAGCAACTCTCTTCGCTCAGGGTCCATCGAAGATTCAGCGCTAATTCA
>JAOZQG010000009.1 GCA_029932365.1 bacterium
ATATCCTGCCGGTAGTTACATCCGAATTTGCAAGGCAGTATCCGAAAGTATTGTTTGAGATTCGTCTTGGGGATACGGAAGAGATTGCCAACCAGGTGCTGGAGCACGAGATACTGCTCGGCACCGTGGGCGCGAAAATTCATCGAAAAAAGCTGAACTACACGCCTTTCGTTGAAGACGAGCTCTTTCTTGTGGGCTCGCGTAATCTGATTAAAAATAAGAATATCTCCCTAAAACGGCTTGCCGAAGTTCCGTTCGTCTTAAGGGAGGAAGGTTCAGGTACTAGAAAGGTAATGGAAGATTATCTGGCAAGGAAGAAACTTGGCGTCAATGACCTGAATATTGTGGCCGTGCTTGGGTCAACCAATGCAGTATTGGAGGCAGTTAAGGCGGATTTTGGAGCGTCGATTGTATCTAAGTTTGCGCTTATGGACGAGTATGGCTCAGGCAAACTGGCAGTGGCCAGAGTGGATGGGCTGGAAATGAAACGGACATTCTTCATTATATCTCACAAGAACCGGACTCTCCCGAAGCAGTATCAGCTTTTTATTGATGATTTAAGGCAGCACTGCAAGCGGCTTAAGATATAAGGGTTATCCCTCATTTTAGCCATTTCAGCATCACTTCTTCTCTGTCACTTCGCATATATACAAAGCACACTGCATAGAGTAAGTCTATTGGCCATATAGCGGATAGCTATCTATAATTCTTGCATCCAAACATAATTGTCGGGAGGAATCTATGGAAGCCAACTATGCGCCCTTATGGGAATCGCTGGGACTTGATCTGGATGCACACGACGAGTTGTTGCGCGTTCTCGGCGAGGGTTATTCAAACATTTTCCTTTCCCAGAAAGACCGGCCTGAAGGCATGGCTTATTTCGACTTTGTAATGAGCGAAGTTCACGGTTTGCGGATTAAGGAGCTGATTGACGGGCAAAAGGAAGGGCGCAAGGTTATTGGCTCATTTTGTGTCTTCGTGCCTGAAGAGATTGTCCGGGCGGCGGACGCCACACTTGTCGGGCTGTGCACCGGCGCCGATTTTGCTACTGACGAAGTGGACAAGCTGCTCCCACGTAACACGTGTGCATTGATAAAGTCGGCCTTTGGTTTCAAGCTGGGAAAAGTCTGCCCGTATATTGAAGCGGCGGACTTGCTGGTTGGGGAAAACACCTGCGACGGGAAAAAGAAATCTTTTGAAGTCCTGGATAAGCTGGTGGACAAGTTATACGTAATGGACATTCCGCAGATGAAATCGCCCGAAGGGAGAGCGCTTCTGAAAGCTGAGTACGCTCGTTTTAAAAAGGCAGTGGAGAAGCTGACGGGGATAGTAATTGACCCCGCGCGATTGAGGAATGGTATTGAAATCACCAACAACAAGCGTCGGGCGCTGCACAGATTAAACAGCTTTCGCAGTGCTGATCCTGCACCCATTTCGGGGCTGGATGCCCTTTTAGCCAATCAAGTTTACTTCTATGACGAGCCAGCTCGCTTCTCGGAGTCCATTAACAAGATTTCCGATGAACTGGAGCAGCGTATTAAGGTTGGAGAAGGCCCGTTTCCCAAGGGAACCCCGCGAATTCTTATGTCCGGGTGCCCTATGGCTGTACCGAACTGGAAAGTTCCCTGGATAGTCGAAACTTCTGGTGCTGTAATCGTGGGTGAGGAGTCGTGCGTCGGGGAGAGAGGCACGCAGAACCTTACAGACGATACCGGAGAAACCGTCGACGAATTGATGGATAATATCCTAGACCGGTACTTCAAAATAGATTGTGCGATCTTCACGCCGAATCCGGATAGGCAGCAGCATATCGAGGAGATGTATGAGAGATATAACGCAGATGGCGTTATTCACTATGGTTTGCAGTTTTGCCAGCCGTACCAGTTCGAGTCTATCAACGTTGAGGCTACCCTGGAGAAGAAAGGTATCCCCGCACTCAGGATCGATACGGACTACAGCGTGGAGGATGTGGGGCAGCTCAAAACCCGCATTGAGGCGTTCATCGAGAGGATTGCATAATCTAGAGGTTAACATCTGTGCTTTGTGCGGGAGTAGACATCGGGTCGAGAAGTATTGAGCTGGTTGCCCTCGATAACGGACACGTGGCTACAATCCGCAAGGTGGAAACCACCCTTGACCCGATAGCTCAATGCAGGCGGCTGCTGGATGGCGTTTCGTACTCTCACCTTGTCGCTACAGGCTACGGCCGAGGATTGCTTGCCGGTCATTTTCGGGCCGAAACGATTACGGAGATACAGGCTTACGCCTTGGGGGCTCAGCAGTTGTTTCCAGGCTGTCGTGTAGTGCTGGATATCGGCGGGCAGGACACAAAGGCGATTGCGCTCGCTGCCGACGGGCGGGTTAAGAAGTTTGAGATGAATGACAGGTGTGCGGCGGGTACCGGCAAGTTTCTTGAAATTATGGCCGCTAGTTTTAATATTCCCCTAGGAAATTTCGGCAGCTTCGCGCTAAACGGGAGAAAAGGCATTGCCATCAGCAGTATGTGCACCGTTTTCGCCGAATCGGAGGTAACTTCTTTAGTGGCCAAAGGTAGCCGCCCGGAAGACGTCGCGCTGGCGGTTCACGAATCGGTCGCCCGTCGGTCAGTATCAATGCTTAAACGCGTTTCGGTTGAGGGCCCGCTCGTTTTCGCCGGTGGCGTCGCGCTGAATCCCTGTATTCATAAGCTGCTGGTAGAGGCGGTTAGCTATGAAGTCATAGTGGCCGATGCCCCGGAACTGGTGGGGGCATTGGGAGCTGCGCTGTACGCGGCGAATATGGCGTAACCCGGTAAATAGGATTCTCACCTGTTTTCTGAGCTACAATTGGCGCGTGCGCGTCTTTATCAAGACTTTCGGCTGCAAAGTAAATTACGCTGACACGGAGGAGCTAGCCGCCGGCCTGGCAAAGCACGGTCATCATTGCAGTTTCCTGCCGGGCACAACGGACAAAGCCCAGAAGCCAGATGTCGTTGTTGTAAACACGTGTGCGGTCACCGCCAACTCTATTAAAAAGGCGAGGCAGTACGCGCGGCGCTGTATGCGTGAACTCCCTGGTGCGCAGCTCATCGTTACCGGCTGTGGGGCTCGCGAAGAAAGTATAGCCGCGCACTTCACTTCGCTCGGTGCTGTGGTTGTCGGTAATTTGGGAGCGATAGCGGATGAGCTTGGCAAGGGAGATTTTCCTGTCTCGCCTCCACGGGAAAGACGTACCCGGCGCTTCATTAAGATTCAGGATGGCTGCAACAGCTTTTGCACCTATTGCATCATCCCCTACGTAAGGTCCCTTTCCTCTAAGCCGTTCCCGGAAGTGATGGACGAGATTCTAGGAGCGCTGGAAGAAAAGACGCCGGAGATAGTGCTTTGCGGCATAAACCTCGGTTTGTATTGCGACACTACGAGCGGCAGTGGCCTGGTTCAGCTCCTGCACCGGGCGCTTGATACGATTCCAGAATGGTCGAGATTAAGGCTCTCTTCCATTGAGCCTGAGCATGTGACCGACGATTTGCTGGAGCTATTCTCTCACCCCCGTCTTTGTGCGCACCTTCATCTGCCATTACAGTCAGGTAGCAATTCCGTGCTGGCTGCGATGGGCCGCAAATACGACCGCGACGCTTATAGGGACGTAGTCGCCAGATTTCGAAAGATGCATCCTCACGGATCTGTAACAACCGACCTGATGGTAGGATTTCCCGAAGAAACGGATGAAGATTTCGCGGCAACCTGTGAAATAGTCAGCGAGTGCGGGTTCGAGCGGATGCACGTCTTTCGCTATAGCAAAAGACCACGTACGGCGGCGAGAGAAATGAGGATGACACCCAACGCTATCGTTTATCAGCGGAAGAACAAGCTGCTCGGGCTAAGCGACCAGGTAACCAACCGGTCACTAAGCAGGTTTGTCGGTTCCGTTACCGCCGTGGCCGTAGAGGAAGACAGATGCGGCTATGGGGAAGCCTATCAGCGCGTACGCCTGGAGCAGACTGCGCATAAGGGCGAGCTGGTGCCGGTGGAGCTTGGTGAGGTTGAGAACGGTGTGTTTAAGGGGATATGCGTTTACAGCGGCGACTAGAAGGATGTCGCATACTGATAATACGTAATTAATTAAATACGCAGAGCGGCTCCGAAGAACCGCTCCACTCTATTCCCCCACCATAGTTGAAGGAGTAGGCGATTTTACTTAGCAGCTTTTTTAAGCTGCGCTTCAGCCGCTTTCTTGCCTTCGTGATAGGCCCTAAGGTTCAATTCGAGCATGTCCTTGCGATGAGCCGGTAAAGCCCAATCAATGCCCTTCTCCATGTAGGTGTCTTCAACAACACCGCGCGTGGCGACAAATGCGCCCAGACCCGCTACAGCGGCCAGCACGGGGTGCCCGACCTCCAGCGCGATGTCTGCCGTGGGTATGCAGACCTGCGTCAGGTCGTCGCGCTCACTGCGTTGAGGTACCAGGTTGGTATTTACTACAAGGACACCTGCGGGTGCCATCATAGGCTCAAATTTCTCGAAGCTCGGGGCGTTCATCACAATTACACCATTGGGATGATGCGTATGCGGGCTGCCAATAAGCTCGTCGCTGATAACTACATTACAGTTCGCGGTCCCGCCCCTGCTTTCCGGACCGTAGCTGGGAATCCAGGCGGTGTTGAACCCCTGAAGCATTCCGGCGTACGCGATAATCTGGCCGATGGTCATGATGCCCTGCCCGCCGAATCCTGCGAATATGTATTCTTCCAGTAGCACCTTTAGCCTTCCTCCTTTTTGGGCTGTTTGGCAGCTTTTTCTTCTTCCCAGACGTCCTTGTATACGCCGAGAGGAAAATTCTCGGTCATTTTCTCCTTTACGAATTTAACCGCATCTTCAGGGGTCATATGCCAGTTAACGTTGCAATTGCTTAAAACCTCAACCATGGAAAAGCCCTTGTCTTCCAGTTGCGCTCTAAAGGCCTTTTTGATGGCGGCTTTCGCCTTGAGTATGTGTTTGGCGTCATGCATGCTTACACGCGCGATATAGGCAGCTCCGGGAAGAGGTGAAAGCATTTCACTCATTTTAATCGGCCAGCCGATTCGAGTAGCGTCTCGTCCAAGCGGGGAGGTTGTAGTCTTCATGCCAAGAAGCGTGGTAGGCGCCATCTGTCCGCCGGTCATGCCGTATATCGCGTTGTTAACGAAAATGCATGTAACTCTTTCACCGCGGTTGCAGGCGTGAATAGTCTCGGCAGTTCCAATAGCCGCCAGGTCCCCATCACCTTGATATGTCATCAGTACTGCATTCGGTCGCATACGCTTCGCTCCTGTGGCGACAGCGAGTGCTCGCCCATGCGGGACGCTTATAAAGTCGAAGTCAAAGAATTCATAGCTGAATACGCTGCAGCCTACCGAAGCGATGCCTATGCAACGGTGCTGGATATCCAGTTCATCGATTACCTCGGCGATTATCTTGTGTGTTGTGCCATGATTACAGCCCGGGCAGTAGGTGAAAGGCTTATCAGTGAGTGATTCCGGCCGTTTAGCCAGAACATTGTATTCTGTACCTTCTAGTGTAACGGTGTCCATCTTATTCCTCCTATGAAACGCGCCAGAGGGTGTCTGGATTATCCGGGTTCTCTAGAATCGCACGGATAGGTTCGGTTAAATCCTCGGGCGTAAATGTCAGTCCTCCGTGCTTTGGTACAAAGTGCAAAGGTTTCTTATCCAGAACCGCAAGCTTCACGTCCTCAATCATCTGGCCCCAGTTCATCTCCGGCACAAGGATAGCTTTGACGTGCTTGCTGTCAGCGTATTCTCTTATAGCGCTGTACGGGAACGGCCATACGGTTATGGGCCTAAGCAGCCCAACCTTTAGGCCTTCTTGACGAAGAATGCGGATTGCGCTGTGGGTGACGCGGCTGGGAGAGCCGATAGCGACAACCAAAAGCTCTGCGTCATCGGTGCGGTATTCGCTGTAACGCACCTCTTCTTTTTTAAGTTTGTCGTATTTAGCGATCAGCTTTTCGTGAGCCACCGCCATATCAGCGGGGTCAAGCCAGATCGACGTAAGAACGTGGCGCTTGCGGCCATCCTGGAACTCGTCAAGTTGCCACTCGCTCTTGTCCGGCGGCTCCATCCACGGCATCGACGTGTAGTCTACCGGCTCCATCATCTGGCCAATAGTCCCGTCGGTAAGGACCATTGCAGGATTGCGCCACTTGTCAGCTAGGTTGAAGGCATCATAGACGTACTGGGCCATTTCCTGGACGGAGTTCGGCGCAAGAGTTATCAGCCGGTAGTCGCCGTGTCCGCCTCCCTTGGTGGCCTGGAAATAATCTCCCTGATGGGGCGCGATGTTTCCCAGTCCCGGTCCACATCGCACAACGTTCATTACCACCATGGGGAGCTCCATCATCGCAATGTAGGATAGGCCCTCCTGTTTCAGCGAGATGCCGGGCGAGCTGGAGCTCGTCATCGCTCGGGCGCCGGCCGCGGAAGCGCCCATAATCATATTAATCGCGGCAATCTCACTCTCAGATTGAATGAATGTCCCGCCATGCTCCCAGATGTGGGCGCTCATATACTCGGTTACTTCGTTTTGCGGTGTTATAGGATATCCGAAATAGGCTTTACAGCCCGCACGATAGGCGCCCTCACAGGCTGCGTGGTTTCCTTTCATAAATACTCTGTCGTCAGACATTCTTGATTGCCCTCCCGGATATGTAATGGAGGCTAAGCACTCTTTTTCTTCACTTCCTTGTAGACGCGAATAGCGACATCAGGGCACACTATTGCGCATAGGCGGCATCCCGTGCACTTTCCTTCAGGATCTACATATTCAACGGGATACAAGCCGCGTTTGTTAAGTTTGGCCTTAGTGTTGTGTATTAACTCGTGCGGACACGCAGGAATGCAAAGCAAGCATCCTTTGCACGCATCGTCGAGGATTTCGATCATTGGCATTGAGCTTTAACCTCTCACGCGAGATAGACAACCCATTCAAGCACCCATACGCGGTGCGGTTCGCAAGCCTACGCTGCGACTCCCGCTAATGATACCGCAGATAGGGCACGGATAACTTGCCAGCCGATTATATCACACTAGAGAATATTTTCACAAACACCCCAAGCATTCGCCGCCGAGGGGGCGCGAATCCTCTATGTACTATAGTCACTCCAGCGGATGATGGCAGGCCACTCGACCGCCATAAAAAGCCTCCAATTCCGGGTCTATTTCCAAACACTTCTCGGTCGCCCTGTCGCAACGCTCAGCGTAAGCACATCCTTTAGGGGGTGTAAGGAGGTCCGGCGGCTGCCCCGGAACGGCCGTTAACCGACGCCGTGCATCCACTCTAGGCAGGGATTCTAAAAGCGCTCTGGAGTACGGGTGGCGCGGAGCGGAAAAGAACTTCTTATCCGTAGTCTCTTCAATAATCCTGCCGGCGTACATAACCAGGATACGACTACAGGTACCGGCTACGATGGACATATCGTGTGTGATCAGAACTATCGATGTGCCGAATTCCTGGTTGAGCTTCACTAGCAGACTCAATATCTGAGCTTGAATAGTTACATCCAGCGCCGTTGTTGGTTCGTCAGCCAGTAAAAGAGACGGCTGGCAGGACAAAGCGATGGCTATCATGACCCGCTGGCGCATTCCTCCTGAGAGTTGGTGCGGAAAGCTGGTGAAGCGCTGTACCGGATCCGGTATTCCTACAGTTTTCAGGAGATTGATACTTTCAAGTCTGGCCTCGCGCTTTGACATCTCGCGGTGCAGCATTAATGGTTCCATTACTTGAGAACCGATGCTGAGAACAGGATTTAAAGATGACATGGGATCCTGGAAAATCATGCCAATCTCGTTGCCCCGAATCCTCCTCAATTCAGACATCCGCGCGTTGACCACATCCAGCTCAGTGTTGGCTCCCAACTTAGATAGGCGGAAGAATATATGGCCACGAAGGCGAGCGCCGGGAATCTCTCGGGTTAAGCCTGGGATGGACATAGCTGTGATGGACTTCCCACAGCCCGATTCACCCAGTAGGCCGACTATCTCGCCCGCCGAGACTTTGAAACTAACTCCTCTGACCGCGTGCACAACGCCTCGTTCCAGAGCGATATCTACCTTAAGGCCGTCGACGGCGAGAAGGGGAACACTACGGCGCGGCTGCGTAGTCATGCAAGTAGTCTACTACGGATTTACGCAATAAAGAAAAAGCGCGCTGGTCTGGGGCTTCGATATATACGCGTAACACGCCCTCCGTTCCAGATTGGCGGAAAAGTACCCATGAGCCACTTTCCAAAACGAGCTTCACTCCATCGATCGAGATTACCTCTGAAACGGATTGCTCCATAAATGTGCCTTCATCAGCGAGCGCTTTGGCTCTATCAATCAGTTCGGCGATCTTTCCGGCCGATAGCTCTATGTCCAGCCTTTCGAACACCGTTTGACCAAACTGCTGGCAAAACTCCCGCCACAGTTCCGTTAGGGAAGCGCCCTTGGTGGCAAGCAGGTCAAGCAATAGCAGGATGGCGAGGATTGCGTCCTTTTCTGGGATATGCCCCGCAATGGACAACCCGCCTGACTCCTCTCCGGCGATAAGCGCGCCGTCTCTTAGTGCTCGTCCAAGATAACTGAAGCCGACGGGCGTTTCTTTGAGTTCCATGTTATGCGCCGTGGCAACTGCGTCCAGCATATGAGAGGCGGAAACGCTGCGGGCAAGCGCACCGGTTTGCTCCCTGATTGTCAAGAGGAATTCCGCCAGGAGCGGCAACACCTCGTTGCCTCCGAAGTAATCGCCGTTTGGCGTCATCAGGCCGAAGCGGTCGGCATCACCGTCGGTAGCTAAAAGAAGCGCGTATTCGCCGTCAGCGGCGTCTTTTCGTAAGGCTTCGAGATTAACTGGTGATGGATCCGGCAGCAAATTCCCAAACAATACATCTCGCTCGCCACAATGGGTTTCAACTGATACCCCCTTTCTCCGCAGGTATTCGTCCAGCCAGCTAGCCCCTGTGCCATGAAAGGCTGCATACAGATAGTTATCGTGCAGCGTGCTGAGCGCGGGGGCGTTTACCAGTGTATCTAGGTGTGCGAAATAGTCCTCGCGGATATCTACAGTCTCGCCCCGCCATTGGGTGTTAAGCGCCGGCGGGGAAAATCCTGACGCTTCAAGTTCGTGAATAATCGAAGTTAACTTGTCGGTGGTCGAGGTCTCAGCACGGCCCGCGAAATCCTCTAGAAGCTTAATGCCCAAAAAGTAGAACGGACTATGGCTGGCGGTGAACATTAGAGCGCCGCTGGCTTGCATGTGACGCACGCCAAAAGCGCATACCGGTGTCGGAACGGGAGCACTGAAGACAACGCAAGGCTGGTCCTGCGCGGCAAGATAGTTTGCCGTGTTAGCTGCAAACTCAGCGGCTAAGAATCGGCTGTCATAGCCGATAAGGAGCTGTCTATCGCTGAGCTTAGCTTCAACGAGATAACGCCGCACGGCCTCCGCTACCATCACAGTCCGCGGGAAGGTGAAATCGAACGACATAATGCCGCGCCAGCCACCGGTTCCGAACCTGATAGACTTCACGGGCCAATTATACACTCCCTCAACCTGTTGCCGGACTGCTTTAGGTAATGCCCGTGTGATATATTGGCGGTATGGAGGCTGTGATTATTGCCGGCGGTTATGGCACGCGCCTTTATCCGCTTACGCTGAATCGGCCTAAATCGCTACTGCCTTTCCTCGACCGTCCGTTGATTGAGTATCAGATGGATATTGCACGAGAGGCGGGTTGCGAGAGGATTTTCGCCGCAACAGGTCATTTAGGAGCAGACATAAGGGCGTACGCCCACAGTTCAAGCATAGACGTACATCTAATAGAAGAGGAAGAACCGCTGGACACCGGCGGAGCCGTTGCCCTAGCGCTCCGCTCTACGCGGTTGCAGCCGCCTGTTTTGGTCTTTAATGGCGATATTGTATGTGATCTGGCGCCACGAAGCCTGGTGGCAACTCACGAAAGGACGACCGGATGGCTAACGATTGTTGCAGCGGAAGTCTTGGACGCCCTACATTTTGGCGCCTTGACGATTGACGATGAGGAGAACATTACGGCTTTTGATGAGAAATCTACTGATACGCCAGGCGGCCAGCTCGCGGCAGTCAATGCTGGCATATACTTATTCAGCGGTAAAGCTTGCGAGGAGCTGGCTTCGCGTAAAGGAGCGTTCAGCCTGGAACGGGATTTCTTCCCGGAATTCGCCAAAAAAGGACTAGTCGGCGTTCACAGGCACAAGGGCTTCTGGCGTGACGTGGGCACGCTGGAGAGCTATTTTAAAACCCAGTTTGATATATTAGGGTACTTCCTGACCATGGGCAAAGAGAACTTCGGGGGCAACAGGGACGACTTCGCGTTTTTCCGGGACTTCATCTATATTCATCAGGACACGAAGCTTGGCAGCAATTGCGACCTCTTTCATCGCGTTATTCTGATGCGCGGGGCCCAACTGGGTGATGGCTGCTATCTTCGCAACTGTATCGTGCTTCCTGGCGGAATTGTAGGAAACAAGTGTCGCCTTGAAAGCGTCATTGTGGATAGCGGCACGGCGATTCCCGGCAGCACCGAAGCTGAATATCGTGTCTTTTCCGGCGACCGAGAGGAGGCTTTTACCGGCTGAACTTACGTCATTGGAGATTAGCTTACGGCTAATCAACGCGTTATGAACCAGATGAGCACTATTTCTATTCCAGATATCAACGCTTTATTGATAAAGGGAAAAGCCTGGTAATGATACTAACGGTAACCTGCAATCCGTGCATAGACAAAAGCTTTCTAGTACGAGGACTCACGCCGGAGGCGAAGATGAAAGCGTGGGACGTGCGATACGGTCCCGGCGGGGGTGGAATTAATGTTTCCCGTGTAATTAGGCGATTGGGTGGTGAGACGATAGCGTACGGCTTTGCTGGTGGTCATACGGGAGCGGCCCTGCGGGACCTTTTGAACCAGGAGAAGCTTAGACACACCTTAGTAGAGGTTATGCACCCCACACGGATCAATATCACGTTTATGGACGAGGAGGACGGCGCGCAATACGTTTTCAGTTTGCCCGGTGCGCGGGTAGAAGGTTTGGAGTGGAAGCAGCTTATGGCGTTGATCCGCGGAGTGGACCCGAAGCCCGAGTACCTCGTAATTAGCGGCAGCCTGCCGCCGGGTTTAACCGCGGATGCTTATGAGGAGCTTGCGAAAGACGCCCGGCAACGAGGAGTGCAAGTGCTGGTGGATACTTCCGGGGAACCGTTGAGAGCGACACTTAAGCATAAGCCGCTAATAGTTAAGCCAAACCGCCGCGAACTCGAATCGCTAACCGGCATGGAACTTTCAGGAGCCGATGATGTCCTGAAAGCTTCCCGCGACGTGCTGGAAATGGGACCACAATCGGTAATCGTCTCGCTGGGACCCGACGGTGCATTAGCGGTCAATGCTGAAAGAGCCTGGCGGGCATCCGCACCCCCTGTTAAGACTGTGAGCAAAGTGGGTGCGGGGGATTCAATGATGGCGGCGATAGTCCTTAGCCTGCGAAGGGGAAAAACGTTGGCCGAAGCACTGAAGCTGGGCGTGGCGGCGGGAACTGCTGCGACCATTTCACCGGGCACCGAGCTTTGCCTGCCTAAAGACGTCAATCATCTGTTCCCCAAGGTGGAAGTTACGAGTATTTAGCCGGAGCACGAACTTACAGCAGCTACTTCTTCTCGCCCAGGTCCACTTGCGCACACACCAGGCCGGTTATAAGCTTGGGGAAAAAATCCGTAGATTTCTGGGGCATCACTTCTCCTCGCCCCGCCACTTCTCGTATCTGAGACAGCTTTGTGGGATTCATAAGTATTGCGAGCTGATGTCCGCCTTTATCTACGAGCCTAATAGCGCTGTCCGGATGGCGCTCGTAATCAATGTTGGCTTTTGCAGCTTGAGCTTCTTTGGTTATTCCGAGTATGTATTCGAGAATAACTTCGTGAAGAATGGCCACGTCCAGCGAACGCCAGGCGTCAGAGCGCTCAGGCGCCAGTCTGGCAACAATGTCGGCGTTCTTCAATTGCAGGAGCCAGAATTCGCCCTCATAGTAAAGCCCAAAAGCATGAGCGCTTGTATCCTTCGCCAGCTCGGAGAGAGAAAACAAAGTTGTGTCCTTGTTAGGGCGCTTTTCTACAGCGAAATACTCCTCAAGCTGCTTGAGGAAGCTTTGGATGTCGAAGCTGGGTAAGCTGTGAATAACCCGGTGAGTTGGCAGCACAACCAGTCCCGGATCGCTCATTCCCACCATCGTTACCATAGCGTTGCGCGGATTCTGGGTGCTTTCGCCTCCAGCATATTCCTGAAGGCGGTAATTTCGGTAGTTTATGGCGGTTTCGTAGCGGTGGTGGCCGTCGGCAATAAATAGCGGCTTTTCTTCCATCTCGCGCTGAACTGAAGCAATCGTATCAGGGTCGCTGACCGCCCACATCTTGTGAACCACGTCTTCCTCTTCGTTATGGGCTACCATATCCGGAGAGCGCTCCGTATGCTTATCCAGCAAACGCATGACCTTATTCTCGTCGTCCGGATAAAGCTGGAATATTTGCCCGAAATGGGTATCGGTATGGATTAGGAGTTTGAAACGGTCTTCTTTTGGGGCGCTAAGTGTGCGCTCGTGCGGCTTGACCTTGCCGCTGGCGTAATCTTCCAGCTCAACCTGCACGGTCATTCCTTTACGCACGTAGGATTGGCCGTCCGGAGCAGTGAACTCCTGGTGGTAAACGTAGATTGCGGGCTCCTCGTCCTGGACGAGCACTCCGCTTTCCAGCCACTGCTTCAGCGTCTCGGCGGCTCGGGTATAGACGTTATTATCTGGAGCATCCTCGGAAGACTCCCGGCCTTTGATGATCCGCACTATGTTGTACTCGCTCGCTTTATAATACTTGTCCTGCAACTCAGGTGTAACCCGGTCGTAGGGCAGGGTGGTAACTTGTGAATAGTCTTTAACCTTCTCTTTGTTGAAGTGAGTTCCTCTAAACGGGAATATTTTAGCCATTTACAACTCCCCAGCGTATTAGGTTCCCGGCTATTTAGGATAAGGCTAACCGGCGAAGTACTGCTGAACGATGTCCACAACCTCAAAGCCGACGCGGGCCTGCGCCTCTGCCGTCTGCGCGCCGATATGAGGTGTGAGAACGACGTTATCGAAATCGGCGAAGATATGCTCGGTCGCAGGCTCTTTTTCATAAACATCGAGTCCGGCGCCGGCTATTTCGCCATCTTTAAGGGCTCGGGCCAAAGCCGCTTCGTCCACAATGCCGCCGCGTGCGCAGTCAACGATAAAGGCCGAGTTCCTCATCTTCTTGAACTGCTCCACAGTGAACATGTGGTGAGTCTCATTGTTGTGCGGGACGTGGATTGATATGTAGTCGGAGTTCCCCAGAAGCTCGTCAAATTCAACATCAAAAACGTCCTTCAAGCCGATATCGCGTGCCTTTACGTAAGGATCAAATGCGAGCGCTTTCATCCCCAGGCCAATGCACCGCTTTGCGAGCTCCTGCCCGATACGCCCGATGCCGACGATGCCTACCGTCTTGCCCCAAAGCTCCACGCCTTTGAAGCGTTTCTTCTCCCACTTCATAGCTTTCATACTGGCATCGGCGCCGTGGATTT
The DNA here is from genome assembly GCA_029932365.1 of bacterium. Taxonomy (GTDB): domain Bacteria; phylum 4484-113; class 4484-113; order 4484-113; family 4484-113; genus JAGGTK01. The sequence goes on from JAOZQG010000009.1 coordinate 13,636, forward strand.
TGCGCGCGAGCGAGAACATCATGCCAATGGCAAGCTCGGCGACGCTTGCGCTGCTGGCCGCAGGAGTGTTGCGAACAACGATGCCTTTAGACTCGGCGTAAGGCACATCAATATTATCCAGGCCGACGCCGCCGCGGACAATGAGCTTCAAGTTAGTTCCTGCGTCAATTACTTCTTTTGTTACCTTGGTCGCGCTGCGGACGACAAGGCATTCGTATTCTGGAACAACCTTCAAAAGCTCGTCAGCGGGAGTGCCCTGGTCGTTATGAACAACCTCCAGGCCAGAGATCTCCATCATCTGAGCCGCAGCTTTCGGGTCCATTGGATCGCAGATTAATACTTTCGCCATAATGCTCCCTCCTGGGATAAAACAACAGCGAGACCGCTGCCTGAATTGTTAGCACAGATGCGACATAAAAACTTCCTGGGCGGCCTTTACGCCAACTCCCAGCTCGACATCAGCGCCGAATTTCTTCATCGCCATTTCAAAGGCGGCAAGCCCCATTATCGTGTCAAAGTAATCTTGGTACCCAATAGTACCGATACGGACAATCTTAGTTTTGTAATCGTCCTGCCCGGCAGCCATAAAGATTCCCCACTCGTCGCGCATAAATTTAACGACTTTCGTGGAGTCTATTCCTTCGGGCATCAGGATAGGTGTCAGCACGTTGGATGGAAATTTCTTGCTAAGCCGCTCAAAGCCCAGCGCATCGGCGGCGGCGCGTACGGCTTCCCCCTGAATTTCGTGGCGCTTGTGGATGTTGGGCAATCCCTCTTCCAGCAGCATATCCAGCGACACGTTTAGCTGCTGGAACAGGCTCACATTGCTCGTCCAAGGGTGAGTACGTTTGGCGTCGTTTTTGACAGCGGCAACCAGGTCGAAGTAAAAGCCCGTACGGTCGGTCTTCTCCATCTTATCTACAGCGCGGGGCCCCAGAACTATAAAGGCGATGCCCGGCGGCATCATGAAGCCCTTCTGAGAACCGCTGATAAGCACATCAATGTCCCAATCGTCCATCGGGCAGGGATGCGCCAGCAATCCGCTTATGGCGTCGACGATGATGAGCTTGTTGGATGCATGCGCAATCTCGGTGAGCTCCTTGATGGGATTCAGCGCTCCAGAAGACGTTTCGCTGAGCTGCGTGAAAACGCCTACAGCGTCAGGCGCGTCCTTTAGCGCCTGTTCGAGCTTATCCGGTGTGGAAGCGTCACTCCATTCGTATTTAACCTCGTGCACCTTGCAGCGGTAAGCCTTACCGATTTTCGTCCAGCGTTCGCCGAACTTACCGCCATTAAAGGTGATAATCGTCTCTCCGGGACTAACGAGGTTTGAGACGGCGGCTTCCATGGCGCCGGAGCCCGTGGAGTTAAGTGTCAGCACACGCTGTTTGGTTTCAAAAATCGTTTGCAGCTTGACCGCGCATTCTTCGTAAATGTCATAGAACTGGTCCGTGCGATGGTGCACCATATCCTTAGCGCCCGCGAGAGCTACGTCCGCAGGCACCATTGTCGGGCCAGGGGTGAACAGATGCAGTTTCTTCATATCCCTACCTCCTGATTGATCCCATGCGACCGCCGGTTAAGGCGGCCCCGATTAGCTTAATTTTGTGAACAATTTATCATACAACCTGAGTGCCGGTTCGGGCAAGAGGCAGTCCATGCAGGTGTCTAGCAAAATAAGAGAATTAATGGTGCAAATGTACAGTCCCAAGTCTAGCTGCCTTCTGGAATAAAACGTGATAAGAAGGTTTAGCTATGGTTAAATCTGGTAAGCATAAGTGGTGCGTTTCTGTGGGAGAACGAATCGGTCGCTGAGAATTTGGGTGGCTCTGAGTAGGCACGCAATGGCTTCGGAGCTTTCTCGTCAGTATTAGTACTGTCAACGTGTTGCGAAACTGCGGCTTCTCGCGCAGCTATCGGCTGGACGGCGGGAAAGGCTACCGGTACGGTAAAAGCTAGTATCAACCCTGCTACCAGTGAAAGCAGACCCATAGATATGTAGTGCGCTATTTGTCTAGTTAGCCATCTCACGCTAGTAAAGATGCGGCCCGGCCTGCGGGAGTTCCCTACTTTCCTAAGCAGAATTTGCTGAATATCTTGTCTATAACCATTTGCCGATTTTCTGCGGCCAGTATCTGCGCGAGCGCGCGCTGCGCATCGTAGAGGTCCACCGCCGTTGCGTCCATCGCCAGGCCGTCAGATATTGATTTCGTGGCGGTCTTTAGGGCCTCAATTGCGTGTTCCACCAGCGAGCCCTGGCGCTCGGTGAGTAGAAAACGCACTCCGGTGTCCTGCACATGCGCCAGCTCCGCCAGAAACGACCTGACACCGTCCAGTCCCTCGTCTTGTTTTGCAGCGATAGCGAGTCCTCCAAGTCGTTCCGCCGCACCTCTAATCTCGGCACGCTCGGACGGGTCAGCCACGGTGTCAAGCTTGCTGATTACGGGAAGTACGGGCAGTTCGGCATCAGTCGCGCGCTTGCGCATTTCCTTCAGACGGGGTAGGAGGTCACCGCCATGCGCCGCGAAATGAAATACTTCTTCTACCAGTATTAGCGCGTCAGCTTCGCTAAGTAACTTCTCCGCCCGTTCCACGCCCATCATTTCAACTAGCTCACGCGCCGGGCGAAGGCCGGCCGTATCCACCAGCGCCAATCGGATGCCACCGAGTAGCAGCGGCTCTTCAAGATAGTCCCTGGTAGTTCCCGGCTCTTCGGTGACTATCGCACGTTCATAACCTAGCAGCTTGTTAAACAGCGTGGATTTCCCCACATTCGGTGGTCCTGAAATGACTACTTTTAGTCCACCTCGCATCTTGTGATGTCGCCGGTAGAACTCCAGATGCGCCTGCAACTCGTCGGTGAGCGCCGAAATCTCCTGCTTTACTTCCTCAGTCGGTGTTTCCTCCACGTCTCCCGGGTAGTCGTGCACTACTTCTATTCGTGCGAGCAGGCTGTTGATACGCGCCAGCCATTTCTCAATGCGTCGTGATGCTTCACCTGAAAGCTCATTGAGCGTCAGGCGCAGCACTGTGTCGTTACCCGCACGTATGGCTCCGTTGACTGCCTCGGCCTGTGCGAGGTCTAGCTTACCGTTCAGATATGCTCGGAATGTGAACTCTCCCGGCTCAGCGAGCCTGGCTCCTGCATCCTGCAACCGGTTAAGCAATCGCTCGATTAACAGCATATTCCCCGGCAGGCTAATCTCAACGGCGTCCTCGCCGGTATAGGAGTTTGGGGAGACGTAGCAGATGACCACAGCGTCGCAGTTAACATCATCACCAAGATGGAGCGTCCGGTAGAAGTGCTTCCCGCCCAGGCGTGGTCTGGCTGGCAGCTTCTTCGCCAGGATGCCTGATACGACATCGTACGTCCTCGTGCCTGACACTCTCACGAGCGCCAGCGCTCCGCTCCCTGCAGGCGTCGCCAGCGCGCATATCGTGTCGTCGGTCTCGTAGAACTTGGACACAGATTGATTCTAGCAGGCGTGGAAGGCTAATACTCCATCGAAGCTACCGCCTGATTCTCAGGCGTGGATCCAGTATGTCCCGCAGGCCGTCACCGAAGAGGTTGAAGCCGAGCACCGTCAGTGCCAGCGCAAGCCCCGGAAATACTCCCCACCAGGGCATATCCACGAGATTCCCCCGCGCCTCGGCGAGCATATTGCCCCATGAAGGCGTCGGCGGCTGAATTCCGATGCCCAGAAAAGATAGCCCGGCCTCGCTGAGCACATTCTCTGCGACTGCGAGCGTGCCCAGCACGATTATTGGCGCCAGGCAATTGGGAAGCAGATGGCGCGTGATTATGCGGAAATTCCCTGCGCCAATGCTACGAGCGGCTTCGATAAACTCCTGTTCTTTCAGCGAGAGTATCTGGCCCCGGATGACGCGCGCGATGCCCGTCCAGCCGGTACACCCCAGAGCGATAAATAGCGCCCAGATGCCAGGGCGCCGGAAAGTAGCGAGGATAACGATCGCCAGCAGGATGTTGGGAAACGCAAAAAACGTGTCTGTAAGGCGCATCAGCGCGTTATCCATCCATCCTCCGAAATAACCCGCCATTGAGCCTATGACAAGGCCGATAAAAAGCGCGATAAGCGTGGCCACGACTCCCACAAGCAAAGATACCCGGGCACCGTGAATGATGCGCGAGAGGATGTCGCGCCCGTGGAAGTCCGTCCCCAGCACAAAGCGCTGTGGCTGTATCGGCTGGCCGCTTGCCGGGTCGATGCGAACTTCTCCCGTGTCTTCAATGGGAGGTGCATGCTCCTGAAGGGACGGCGCCAGCCGGGTAAACCACTTGAACTGGACGATAGGGCTGTGGGGCGCAATCAAAGGGGCCGTAACAGCCGCTAGTACAAAGACAGCAACGATTACCATACCGGCAAACGCGGTGCGATGTCGGAGCAGTTTTTCGAAAAACCGGAGCATTACGTGTAGCGGATGCGGGGGTCAACCCAGGCGTAGACAATGTCTACAAGTAGGTTTACCGCCACAAAGGTTACGGCGAAAAGCGTGACTGAGCCTAGGATAATGGGAAAATCACGCTGCCCTATGGCATCAACCATGGCGCGTCCAAGCCCTGGCCAGGAGAATACTGTTTCTGTAAGCACAGCTCCTGTAAGCAGTAATGCAAACATATTTCCGATGACGGTGATGATTGGTATGAGCGCGTTTTTAAGCGCATGCCTGAAGATGATGGCACGAGTTCCCAGCCCTTTGGCGCGCGCGGTGCGAATGTAATCCTGACCCATTACTTCCAGCATCGAGCTTCGCGTAATGCGGGCGATGATGGCCATCGGTACTGAAGCAAGGGTTACGGCGGGGAGTATCAAATGCTTGAAATTCTCCCAGATTGTCGCGCCGTATTCGCTCATGCCAGATACCGGCAGCCAATGCAGGTAGGAGCCAAAGACGAGCTGTAGCATCAGACCCAGCCAGAAGACGGGGATAGAAACACCTGCCACAGCTATTATCATCACCAGATAATCGACAAATGACTGGGGACGTATCGCGGCAAGGATGCCGGCGAGCATGCCAATGACGATGGCGATAACCATCGCGCTGAAAGAAAGGTAAAGCGTGTTGCCGAATTTGTCTCCAAGAAGCTGAGTTACCGGCTGTCCCTTGATGTAGGAAAAGCCCAGGTCTCCACGCGCGAGGTCCTTGAGGAATATGAAATACTGCACCACCAGGGGCTTATCCAGGCCGAGTTCCGATCTGAGCTGGTCCGCAATGATCGGGTCGTAACGCTGTCCCATGCGCACGCGGATCGGGTCTCCCGGAGCCAGATGAATCGCCGTGAAGGTGATAATCGTTATGCCGAGGAGAACGGGGATTACGGAGAGGATGCGCTTCAGCAGGTAATAGGCCATAGCATGCCCAAGCTAGCGTTTGAAGTATACCTTCTCCAGCGGAGTATTGTTTAGGTGCGGGGTACGGTCCATCGCCGTAATGCTCAAACCCATGACGTAGGGCTGCACCAGCGTAAGGTTCTTGCGCCAGTAGAGCAGAAGCCAGGGGGCGGCGGCGAGGGCGATATCCTCAGCTTTATGATACAGCCGGCTACGCTCTTCCCTGTCCACTGTGGTGCGTCCTTTCCGCACCAATTCATCGAATTGCGGGTGGGAAAAGCGGGTTATGTTGCCGGGATCGCCGGCCTGAGTACTTTCCAGCAATACGTAAAGCCAGTTGTCGGGATCGGGATAGTCGGCGAGCCACGTGTTCTGATGGAATAGAAGTTCGCCTGCGTATACACGGTCAAGGAAAGTGGCCCAGTCGTTTTGCTCGATGCGGATTTTAACCCCAACCTGTCGCAGGTCTTCTTGCACCTGCGCGGCCATCTGGACCGATAGCTGCTGCTGGTCGATATTAAGGGTGATTTCGGGAAGGCCTTCGCCGCCGGGATATCCAGCGTTGTCCAGATAAGCTCTTGCTTTGTCGGGATTGTACGGATATCCCTCGCTCTCTTCGTTGAAGTAAAAGCTCCCCGGCGGAAAGTATGTCTTCTGCAGCGCGCCGCGTCCCTCCAGAATATTGCGAATGATGCTCTCTTTGTCCACGGCGTGGTTGAACGCCAGACGGACACGCTTATCGTCAAAGGGCGGTTTCTCGCAATTAAAGCCGTAGCAGTACATATCCATCGCCGTAACGCCCCGGACGAGAGCGTCAAGCTTCGGATCGGCGTTTATCTCGGTCATCTTGCCAAAAGGAATGTCCGTATGTTCCAGGTCGCCGCCGAGAAACGCCTGATAGCGTGTGTTTTCATCGGGAATCACTTTGAATACGATTACATCCAGCTTGACCTCGGTGTCCCAGTAAGCACGGTTTGCTTTCAAGACTATTTGGTTGTCGTGGTCCCATTTATCAAAGACAAATGGGCCGCTACCGACGGGTTTTTGCGCAAAGCCCTTCCAGTCCTGTTCAACTACCTCGTGAGGCACTATGGCGAAGTTGCTCATGCAGAGGACCGCAAGGAACGGCGCATATTGCTGTTCAAGGTGAATAATAAAGGTGTTTTCATCCGGGGCTTCAAACCCCTCAAGGGACTCCGCATTTCCCTCAAAGAACGCTCTTGCGCCCTTGACCGGAAACAGCATCTGTGCTCTTTCGCTGGGCACATCTCTGGCTTCTCTTGCTGCCTTGGAATCGAGGATGCGTCTGAAGCTGTATAAAACATCGTCAGCAGTTACTTCGCGGCCGTTGTGGAATTTCGCGTCCTTGCGGATGAAGAACTTGTACTTCAATCCGTCCTTTGAGATGACCCAGTTCTCTGCCAGATCGGGCACTATCTCCAGGTCGGGTGAAAAACGGACGAGCCCATTGAAAATCCTGCGAACAACGGTATCCGACACCGTGTCGGTAATATGCATAGGGTCCAGTGTTGGTGGGTCTGCCGGCAGAGGAAAGCGGTAAACAGCCTCTAATAAGGGTTTGGTGGGTAAGGGCGATTCATCCTCCGATTCCGGAGGCTTTGCCGGGTTACACGAAATCGAGACTAGGCATACAGATATGGCAATATATACGGCGATACGTTTCATTGGTGCACCTCCGTGCCGTGTTTCAGTCCTTATCGGTTTTCACGATGGACACGTGAGAAAGGTCGTTATTAGGGAAGCTTGCGTCGGCGTCCAAACTGGAAATTTGAATTCCCTTGACGTAAGGCTTAATCAAAACGTTGACCGTCTCCGCAAAAAGGAATAGCCATGGCGCTTCTTCAAGTGCTATTTGCTCCGCCTGCCAGTAGAGGAGACGCCTTTTGCCCGTATCTAACTCTGCTCGAGCCTGCTCAACCAAAGCGTCAAACTCGTCGTTATGCCATTGAGCCCAATTGCCTTGTATACCGGTATTCTCGCTGCTCAACAGCCGCCATAGGAACATATCCGGCGCCGGATATTCCGCAACACAGTTGCCATGCGCGATAAAATAGTCGCCCTTGTGCACCTTTTCCAAGAACTTGGCGGTTCCCAAGGGCTCGGGTTCCACGTTTACTGAAACGTCCCCGAAGAAGCCTTTTACCTGCCCGGCGACTTCGGGCTGCATAGATCCCTCGTTATATAATAGCTGCATTTTTTGGGGCAAGAACAGGCCCTGGGGATGGCCTGATACTTCCAGCAGCCTGCGCGCCTCGTCAACATCGTACCTGTACCTGGGTTCGTCACTGTTGGCGGGATTGTACCAATCGGCAAGCGCAGGAGGTATGATGCCGACAAATGGCTTGTAGCGTCCGTCAAGAAGCTCGTCAGCGATATACTCACGGTTAATAGCGTAGTTCAGCGCCTGTCGAAGAGCTTTCTTGCTGCCAAAAAGCTGGTCTTTCCACGGTTCTCGCTGCGTATTGAAGACGTAAAATTGAATCGCAATGAGATCGTTATGGTGGAGCTGACCCTTAAGCTCCTCATTCCTGATAATTTCTTTTAGCTTCCCGTCAGGTATGTTTGAAGCGTCAAGCTCACCGTTTTGGTAAGCCCGAAACTGGGCTTCACAGTCCGGTATAACTTTGAAGACTACAGTTTCGAGGTAGGGGGCGCCAGCGTAAAAGTCCTCGTTGGCTTCTAGCCGAATATATGAACCGGGCTGCCAGTCTGCGAGTTTAAACGGGCCGGAGCCGATAGGGTTGCGAGAAAGCCCGCCGGATTGTCCTCCAGTTACCGCTTTATCAGCCTCCGCCGGAACGACTGCGAAGCTAACTGTAGCCAGAGTCTGAAGAAACGCATCGTATGGTTTTGAGAGTTCGACCTTTAGTGTGTATTTATCGGCTGCTGAGACGCCTGAAAGACGATTGGTCTTACCCTCGCGGAATTCCTGATATCCCAGGACATCGCGCAGCAGAATCGAACGTTCCGATTTCGTTTTCGGGTCAGCCAGGCGGTTGAATGAATATACAAAATCCTCGGCTGTCACCTCGCGGCCATTGTGGAATTTTGCGTTTTCTTTGAGGTGAAAAACCAGACGGAGGCCATCGGGAGACACTTCCCACGTTTCCGCGAGGTCGGAGGTTAGCTTTAGATTGTGGTCAAACCTGACGAGCGTGGAATATATCTGTCTGGCAACGGCCCTGCCGCTCATATCTATGATATAGGCCGGGTCCAGCGTAAGCGCGTCAGCACTTAGGGGTAATCTGAGTACTCCACCGCGCTGACCTGCAGGCGCAGCAGGAGCTTCATCAGCCGGCTTAGCGCAGGAAAACAGGCAGCTCGCGGTAGCCACCAGTCCTAACAAGCAGTGGAGAATGACGGCTGCCGTTGGTAAGCGCAATCTCCTGTGCAAGAACGCTCGCATATGACCAATTATACCAAGCGGCCATCAGGAAATCACAGCAAGCATGTCTTTTAGATAACGGTCCCATGAATAGTAATCGAGAGAGAAACCCGAGGAGAGCTGGGAAGCTAGGTCCGGAAGGTGACGCAGCGCATCTATAAGCGCTGCTGCGATAGAGCCAGGGTCCGTAACATCCGGTATTACAGCCACGCCTGGAAGATTAGCCAGCGGTGAATCGACCGATGTGAGGACTGGCGTGCGGAACCCTAGCGCTTCCAGCGCTGGATAGCCAAAGCCTTCTTCCAGCGAAGGCAATACCAGCAAGTCAGCGTGACGATAAAGCGTGACGAGGTCATCATCACTTACCTGTCCAAGGTGCAGCACATCAGGCAATGGCCTTAAAGCCTGCATGGTGGAGCCGTCAGGCAATGCGACCTGAGGAATCGACTGCGACTGCTTCGGCAATCGTTTTGCGTGACCGCCAACGAAAACAAGCCTGTAAGGAAACATGCGAAGCTTAACTTCACTGAAAGCTGCCATAAGTGCAGGAATATTCTTGCGCGGACCGGGGACCCCAACATGCAGGATAAAGGGCTGCGGTATCGAGATTGCACCGTGAATAGTCTCGATATTTACGCTGTCAAGGTGGCGGTAAGCTTGTGCCCCTGCAAAACTGAACTTAGGTGCTAGGCAGCTGGGAACTACGCGAAGCTTGCTTTCCAGCGACGGAAAAAGCTCAGCCATGCGAGCGTGAGTTCGGTTAGAAACACATATTAGTCCCCGCGCACGCTTTAAGGATATTCTAACGTTTGTTCGGTATATAAGCTGAGCTTTGATGCCCATAAGATGCGGCGCCGCGTAAGGAGTTGTATCGTGTATGACGCAGTGGCAGGCCACTCCCGGTAAGTTAGGAAGAACGTAATCGGGGTCCAGGTAAGCGTCCAGGTCAAGCGAGCGAAAAACCAAAGGAAGCTCTATTTGATGCAAAACGTGGCGCGGAAGAAAAGGGAACCTGCTGAAGTGAAGGCGTGTATTGCGCCGCAATATGAAGTGCCCGGCTTCCGTTTCTGGCAGTTCGCTGAGAATAGCCCGCATATCTTTCCTGAGCTGGAGGAATACGTGCAGTTCTCCGTTGAAGTGTTTAAGCAGCACTGCGGCTAAAATACGGGCATAGCGGCCGATGCCGCCCGGAGTGTGGATTGCCAGTGCCGATACACCCAGTCTCACGAGACGATTCTAGCAAACACTCCCTAGTAACCGACAAGAAGGTTCTGACTAAAGCGCCGCAAAGCTGAAATAATAGAAAGCGCCGCAATATAGCTGGTTCGCGGATTGCTCGGGGAAGGAACGTTCTTCAGCACGATGTGCACGTTGCCCGCGGCGCCCGAGGCTTCTATCTCGTGGATATTCTGCGTGAGATTTGGGTCACTCACCAAAACAAATTCCATTTTGTCCAAACCTACTGTTGCAAGTCCAAGGGTAATAGAGACGTTCACGTTCTTGGGAAATTTTTCGAACGCGGGCTTTGGCGCGCCGCGGTATATTTCGGTTACCTCTTTATCCTTACGTCCGAGAGCTTCCGGCGGCTTACGTGTAGTAAGGCGGACGTAATCTACGCTTTCCAGCGTCATTGACGAGAAAGCGTCCAGACCGCCTATTGCCCCTGAAGGAGCGATTATCTTGAAATAGCTGCCAGATAAGTCACGATAGAACTCCTCGCTTAGCTGCAAAAGCCCGCCGACACTCATAACGAAGAGGTACTTCGTTGCCTCCACCTGCTGAGCCGCAAGCAGTGCTTTTTGAGCAATAACGGGCACCACACTGGGGTGTGCCGCTTCAACGATTACTTTGCTGCGCGCCGCCAGCGTGTCCAGGTCTGTGAGTTGAACGCTATGTTCGGGGAACCGCTTACAGAACTCATTGGCACGCTGCTCGTCTACTTCGTTGGCGAATGTGAGCTTATACGGCAAATCATGGTCTATGATGCCTTGTGCAAGGAACGTCCCGATATTTCCCAATCCTACCAGTCCGAGTGTGAGCTTTGGCATGCACTTATTGTATCATTGAGCTAACTCCTCTGAGGCTATACAAATTAGGCTTAGGTATGGCAAAATAGCCGACAGGATATTCGTCCCAGGGGGAGTGAAAACATGCGTACGTACTGGCCCGGCGCGATGCTCGCCTTATTCGTAGCGATAGCGCTGGGTGCCGCTTGCGGGAAAACCAATCAGGTTGGAACAACACCTGATGCGCTATCGACCGATGGCAGTCTTGAGAGATACCTGGGTGAATCTGTAGAAGAGCTAATGTTGCAGGAAGGCATCGGTTCTCGTCGGTTTGCGTGCTTTCCTGTCTCAGGCGAGTCCAACCGAGTGAAGGATATCGCTCTTGCTAAGGACGATGATGACCGCTACCAAATTACATGGCATTACCGCAACGCCGGGGATTACGACCAGGATGGCAAGGTGGCTATCTCGGATGTAACCCCACTAGCGGTGCATTTTGGCGAAAAAGTCGGTGAAGATGACAACAGTATTTGTGCCGTTATCGACGGTGACAACGACGGTCGCGTGCATATTGGGGACATAACGCCAATCGCGATTAACTACGGCGCCGACGTGGCGGGCTATATTATCCAGACAAGTGACAGCCTGGGCGGGACCTTTGATGACCTTGATGAGGTCTATTTGGCGGATATGTTGGCGGACGAAGGGCGGCTCAGGGCAGAATATCCTTTATCCAGCGTAAACCGCCCGGTTGTAAGAGTCCTGCCTTTCGACTCTGAAGATGAAACGGGGATTGTCTCCGACGAATTCGCCATTGAGCTTATGCCTCCTAATATAGATGCCGTATACCCATTAACGTGCGAGGTAAACAGGGCGGTGACTTACCGCGCCGACATAGAAGCCGAGGGCCAGCGCGAATATTTCTGGGAATTCGGCGAGAGTGCTTTGCCCACCACAAGCCAAAGTGAACAGCCAATCGTAATTATGAACGAAATCGGGGAGGAAAACTGTAGCCTTACGGTGACGACACCATTTGGCGCTGATACTATTGAGTTTACTGTTACAGTAGTTGCGGCCGGTGCCCAGCCGTATATTACGAATGTGCAGCCAATATCCGGTCTGGCAAATGCTGAAATGACCTTCTCGGCGGATGTCGGAGGAGCCGAACCGATAACATACGGATGGGACTTCAGCGGCTACGCCACACCGCCCACTAGCTCTGAAGTCCAGCCTAGCGTGGTGTTTGAAGACACTGGAGATTACATCGTAACTCTCATAGTGGAGAACCCCTTCGGTAGCGACAAATATCAATATTCGCTGCACGTGGTTGATGCGCTTAATCTAGAGGTACTCGGCATACGCATTAAGCTCGAAGGAACCACGAACACACTGGTTGGTGATGCTAACTTCGGAACAGACCTTTTCAGAACATACACTGGCGGCGGTATGGCACAGGGGGAAACGTACACGGGAAGCAGCGCCTATGGATACCTTGACGCGATAGAGTATTACTACATCCCTGAAGATGCTATCTACGGTTTCGATCAAGAGCCACCCCCGGGGAAAGCTGATGCCCACGCCGGGACGCTTTCATATCTCACTACTCAGCTTGACTGGGAGATAACCTGCTTTGGGCATGAACCGGGAGAGCTATTCATTCATAACCTATTCGAACCTCCAGGGCACCTTCAGGGCCACTTCGGGGTTATCGAGGATGTATATATGATTACAGTCGGGTTACCTGAAGGCACTCTCGGAGTGCCAATCGGCGAAATCGAGTTAGCAATAGCTATGGATGTTGCCGACGGCGGCTAGGCAACAACAGCTTTGCTGGCTGGAAGTAACCTGCTTTTACTGCTAAGATAAACGTATTCGATATAAGGGGAAACCTGATATGAGGCGCGACTTTGTGTTCATTGGTGCGGTAATCTGCCTGCTAGCCTTTTCCGTTCTTCACGCTCAGGCTCGGGTGCTGTATGGAGAAAACGTTGAGCGGATTGAGCTAATCAAAGATGTGAGTTCTCTCGAACGGGAGATAAGCTTCTCCGTCCCCGGTGCCAGCGGAGTGGTTACGCCGCTGCCGTCGCTTCAGGTAATAAACGTTACGATTACCAGTAGTTCGGGCTATGTCTTTGAAGTGCGCTATTCGGCATCTTCGGCCAGAGCCAAACCTTTTGATCTGGGGTCCCTTGAGCAGGCCGCCCGCAACGCCTATATGGACATTGCTCACGGCGCAGGCATTCTAGCGAATTTTGCAGCTGAGGACCCTGACTTCGCGCCGTATACTGACCTGTTTTTGGCTATTAAAGAGCGCAGGGGTAGCATAACCGCAAGGCTTGAGCGCGACCTTTTAGCCGTCGCGCAGTACGAGGAGCACGAACGTGGGCACGCTTGTACTGTCACAGATATAGACCTCGGCGAGCGCCATTTCTCGCTCAGGCAAAGCCCTTTAACTCCTGATGAGTTCGTAATTACCTGGGACGCTCTTCCCGGCAACGCGGCGAGCGTACGCTTCGCGGAGCAGCCGATGGGAGTTGTGGCTTTCGTTGACGCTCCAGGCTTACCTGCAAGCATGAGTTCCGAAACCCTTATAAACGACCTAGCAACTTACATGAACGGCTTGCTACCCGTTCTTACCGTAGTCAGCCACAACAACGAGAAAATAGCTGCTATTCACGACGAGATTGCCCGTTACGGATTTCTAGTTAGAGCCGCGAGCTTCATACGAACGGAAACACCGACGGCTACCGAGTGCCCGGCCTACGAGCCCGAGTCTGATTATACGGCCCTGCTTGAGCCGGCTCCGGGTTACACCGCCCATTTACGTGAGGAGAACGTAAGACGACGTATCTACTATTTCCGCACAATCAGGGCAAATGGTCTGATTGCAGAGGATTCTTACCCTAATTACACGCATACGGTAATTACAGCTATGCGGGAGCTGTTTGACCCGAATCCCGCTGACACAGATAAGTTGCCGATGCCTGACTTCATCTGGGAGACAACATACCCGCGAATGGTTAACGAACCCCACTGGTCTCCGTTCTGCCGGCTGTGCAAGGGCGAACTGGACCTTACCGATCGGGACCTCTTCTATTACCGTGAGGCGGCCGGTTTATTCGACAGGGCGCTGGATAATCAGGATTTTCGCGATTCTATCCCGGGAGACATGATCAGGTGCCTGCGCAAATTCAACGCCATGTCCGGGCAGTTCCGCACTGAAGAGACAGTTACTCCTTTAGTCTCGCTCACCTATCGTGAAGTTCAAGGACTGGCGAACGTTAACATCCTGAGATACCAGGACGCAAGCTACCTGTACCAGTTAGCGATTCCTCCTAACGAGAACTACTTGAGCTTTGCCTTCAGCTTTGAAGAGGCGCTTGCCCCTGAGATATATCGTTTCTTCTTGGTACCTACCGGCGATAAGGCACAACTCGTTGTTAGCTATCCGGTTGACCTTCCTCTCGGTAGAGCCTCGCGCCGTTTCAACCGCTCAGTAAGCGCTCTGGTGCGGCTTCGCGACTTGACGACCTATTTGGCGCGACACGAGCCTGTGCTCAGCGGTGTGCCGCCGATTATCAACGAAATCTGGCGTCAGCGGGAGCTGATTGGCCCGAAAATGTTCATTCGCCCATCCCACACTGGCATGTATACGGACTGGCTCACGGCTGATGTTCTGGGCTCCGGTGCGGGTTAGGGGCCTATCAGCGCCAAATTCAGTCGTCTGGATTCAATTTCGCTAGAGCCGTGCTGCAACGCTTTGTTACTTCATTTACACCCAGCAATTCCGCCATCTCAAAAAATCCGGGGCTGAATCTATCACCGGTAATGGCCACACGCATCGGCTGGATGGCATCTTTGAGCTTTAGTTTCTTATCTTTTGCATAGCTGCGCACCAATTTCTCGATGCGCTCACATTCAAATTCGGGAAGAGCCTTCAGGGCGGCAGGTATTTCCTTCAGCACCAGCGCCGCGTTCTCGTTACCGGCCATGATATCCTTCCAGGCTTCCTCATTGTAATCGTCGGGCGCGCGGAAGAAATACCAGGCGAGTTCTTCAATTTCGGCGAAGTGCGTGAGCCGATCCTTGAAAAGAAGTACTACCTTGGCGATATAGTCGTCTCGCTTGGCTTTCTTCCATTCGCGAGGAACGAACTCAAAAACCTGTCGCTGGTACTCTTCGTCCGACAGGGAGCGAATATACTTCCCGTTGAACCAGAAAAGCTTTTCCGTATTGAAAGCACCAGCCGATTTGCCGATGCCATCCAGCGAAAACGCGGCAATCATCTCGTCTCGCGTAAATTCCTCGCGGTCGTCCTTCGGAGCCCAGCCGATTAGCAGCAGGAAGTTCACCAGCGCTTCGGGCAAAATGCCCAGTTCGCGGTAGGCGGTAATACTGGTCGCTCCATGCCGTTTGGACAGCCGCGCCCGGTCCATTCCCACAATAAGCGGCAAATGCGCAAACTGCGGTGGTTCCCAGCCGAGTTTTTCATATATCAGCAGTTGCTTTGGTGTGTTTGAGAGGTGGTCGTCCCCGCGCAAGACGTGAGTAATGTCCATCGTCGCGTCGTCTACGACGCAGGAGAAGTTATAGACAGGTCCGCCGGTGGACTTCACAATCACGATATCGCCTATTTCGTCCGTGGATACGCGAACCTCGCCCCGTATCAGGTCCTGAAACACGATATCTCGGCCCATCTCAACTTTTAACCGAAGGGGTAGGGCGGGATTGTTCGCTAAAAGCTTAAGTTGTTCCGATAAAGGGCGCTCCCGGCAGTTCTCATCGAATTTAGCTTTATCATCAGAGCGCTCGTCTTTCGGGCAGTCGCAGACGAAGGCGTGCCCTTCTTTGAGGAGCTGGTCGGCGAACTTGAGGTGCAATTCCTTGCGTTCGCTCTGGAAGTAGGGGCCGAACTCGCCGCCGACTTCCGGGCCCTCGTCCCACTCCAGTCCCAGCCAGCGCAGCCCGTCCAGGATGGCACGAGTGCTCTCGTCGGTGGAGCGCTCCTCGTCGGTATCCTCGATGCGCAGGATGAAGCTCCCGCCGCGCGAGCGCGCCAGCAGCCAGTTGAAAAGCGCCGTCCGCGCCCCGCCAGTGTGCAGGTAACCCGTCGGCGACGGCGCAAACCGCACACGCACGCCCTTCGGTGATGTGCTGCTGTTGGAGTCCTCTTCCATAGGCTCCCCATTCTACCAGCATTGGTTCCAGATAGACGGACTGGGGACTTCAATCCCCAGATTATTCTCCTTTACGTGCGAACCTCAGTCTCTTTACTAAAACTGTTTGAATCGGTAGCTCGGGCGTCTCGCCCGTGATTCACTGGAACCTGCATGATCCTACCGCACCACCCACCCGGTGAACGTGAGCAGCATCAGGAAGCTCGACGAAAATAACATAGTTCCCCATAACTGGGCGTTAGCTTCCTCTATAGCGAAGGAAGCGAAATCAGGCCACTCCCAGAACTCCCAGCGGCGCTTCCTCATACGGGAGCCTTTCCACCAGTAGCCGTAGATCCAGGATAAAGGAATCAGCACAATAAAGCCGACAGCGATCCATCTTAAGTACGGAAAGCCATCCGCCACCGGTGTTCCCATCCACGCTTGAAGGCATAACAGCGTGAACATCGGTAGCATCGCTGCAAAGCCGAAGTATCCTGATAGACCGAGGAACCGGAAATTCGCTAGGTGATGGGAAGGCCTAATGTCGTTATAGAAGCTAAAGCCTCTAACGAAAGCTTCCTGTCCCTTCGGCAACGGCGAAGGCTGCGTTTTGCGTCGGTCCAGTTCAACCAAGTGCTCTAACCACATCGTATTCACCTGTATTCGCTGACGGTTGATGATTATAAGTGCCGCACCTGAGCTGCACAGCGCATCCCAATATTATCACAGACCCGCAATGCGGCTTAAGGCTACACCTTCCCGAATCTTCGCTCGCGGCGCTGGTAGTTGAGAATGGCTTCCACCAAGTCCGCACCGGTGAAATCCGGCCAGAGCGTCGGGGTGAAATATAGTTCGGTGTATGCAAGCTGCCACAGCATAAAGTTGGACAGCCGCATTTCGCCGCTCGTGCGTATCAGCAGGTCGGGGTGTGGTATCTCAGGATGATACATGTGTTCGGTAAGGCTGGACGTTGAGATCACCTCAGGATTCACTTTCGCGGCCAAGGCGTCCTCTATCAGTTTCCGCGCGGCCCGGATAATCTCGTATTGCCCGCTATACATAACGCACATATTAAGTACAAGCGCGCCATTTTCAGCCGTCAGGGCAACGGCCCGCCTGAATTTATCCGCTAAATCGTTGGGCAGCATATCCAGCTCGCCGCTTACGATAAAGCGTACGCCTTCATCGTGTAGTTTAGGAACTTCCTCGTCCAGGGTGAGGTCGAAAAGGCGGAAAAGCTCGCTTACTTCTTCTTCGGGACGATCGACATTTTCGGTAGAAAACGCAAAAAGGCTCAGGTACTGAAGGCCGATGTCTTTAGCCGTGTTTACCGTGGAACGGATGGCGCTAATCGCGTACTGATGGCCTTCCGTACGTGAAAGCCCGCGCATCTGTGCCCATCGACCGTTGCCGTCCATAATGATGGCAATGTGCCGGGGCATACGGTCATGATGGAGTTGCGCCGTCAGTTCCGCGATTTTCGCGCCTTCGTCATCGACCGGTACCATGTCTCTTCAAGTATAGCAGGGAAGACAGGTGAAACTGCGCTACATCTTCACTAGAACGCCGCAGTTGGAGGGGTAAAGTCCTGCATCAGAGGATTGGTCACGTCCAAAACCGTGCAGTTATTCTGAAAGCCGGTTATAACACCGGCGTCTACGAGTTTTTGCAGCTCCTTGGAGAGATTTTCCATAATGACGAAGCTGCCGACCTCTCCTGCAACCGTAACCCGAAGCTCCTCAACGGTGATGGTTAAGTCCTCCACATCCCAGCCGGGCTTGCCGGAAAGTGCTTCTTTAACGGCCTTTAGCGCCTCTGCATCAGGATTGGGCGAGCAGCCGGCGGCAAGCGCAATCAGCGCTAACAGCATCAAGAGCGCAGCAAGGCAAGTTGTTAATCTCATATCTTCATCCTCAAGTTAGCTGCTTCTATTCTAACATGCACTCCTCAATTCCCGATTCGATTCGCTGAGTTCACGGATACAATCTCAGGTGCTAGAATATGCGCTCGGTAAATCCTCCCGCCCAAGGAGTCGACCGTGAAGATACACGAATACCAGGCAAAAGACGTTTTCGCTAAATACGGAATTCCGGTTCCGCCGGGCAAGGTCGCGTTCTCTGCGGATGAAGTGGAGAGCGTGGCACAAGAGCTTGGCGGCAAGGTGGTAGTAAAAGCCCAGGTGCAAGTGGGCGGACGAGGCAAGGCCGGCGGGATTAAGCTGGCCGACAGCCCGGAGGACGCGCGCGCCAAGGGCGAACAGATACTGGGGATGGATATCAAAGGCCTACCGGTAGAGAAGGTGCTTGTTACCAAAGCTATAGATATTCGCGACGAGTATTATGTCGGGATCACGCTGGACCGGGATGCTCGAATGCTCGTGCTGATAGTCTCGGCCGCCGGCGGGGTAGATATTGAAGAAGTAGCCCGCGAGACACCTGAAAAGATCGCCAAGGTGCACATCGACCCACTGGTCGGACTGCAGGAGTACCAGATAACACGGGCTATTTTCGGGAGCGGCGTTGACATTACAAAGGCCAGGGACATCCGGGCCATTATCCGGAAGCTATACGAGTGTTATATAGCCATTGACGGCAGCCTAGCGGAGATAAACCCGCTTGTGGTTACAACCGACGGTGAAGTTATCGCCCTGGACGCAAAGATTAACATAGACGACAATGCGCTCTTTCGCCAGCCTGAGCTGGAGAAACTAATGGAAGTAGGCGCCGATATGGACGCCATAGAAGCTGAAGCCCGGCACAAGGGAATTGCCTACGTCCATCTTTCCGACGGTAATGTCGGCGTGATGGGCAATGGCGCGGGCCTCGTCATGACAACAATGGATGTCGTCTCCCGTGCCGGCGGAAAGCCGAACAACTTCCTGGATATTGGCGGCGCTGCAACGCCCAAGGTTGTGGAAGACGCTTTTCATCTGATACTCCTGGATCCTAATGTGAATGGCATATTTCTCAACGTCTTCGGCGGCATTGTGCGATGCGATGTTGTGGCTGAAGGAATGATAAAGGCCTACGAGAAGCTGCCGCGCAAAGTGCCCGTTGTGCTCCGAATGACCGGTACGAATGAGGACATCGCACGCAAGATGCTAGAAGGTACTCCACTAGTCTACGAATCCTCGACCGAGACCGGCGCTGCGAAAATCGTCGAAATGCTGGGAGGGCAATCCTGATGGCTATTCTTGCTGACAAAAACTCGCGTGTGCTTGTGCAGGGAATTACCGGCGGAGAGGGCTCTTTTCACACACCCCGGATGATTGAATACGGCACGAACGTGGTTGCGGGCGTGACTCCCGGCAAGGGCGGTAGCACCTGGCAGCCGGAAGGTGTGGCCAATCCTGTTCCGGTTTTCGATACTGTAGAGGACGCGGTAGAGGAGACTGGAGCCGATGCCAGCGTTATCTTCGTGCCGAAGCGCTTCGCGCCTGACGCGGTGATGGAAGCAGCCGACAGCGGCATTGAGGTCATTGTCGCTATCAGCGATGGCATACCGATCAATGACATGGTAAAGGTCTATTCGTTCATGCAGCATACTATGACCACACTTATCGGCCCCAATTGCCCGGGGCTGGTCAGCGTTGACGAATGCAAGCTGGGAATAATGCCCAACCACATTTTCAAGCCGGGGCCGGTAGGAGTTATTTCCCGCAGCGGCACTTTAACCTACGAAGTGGTTAATCAACTGTCGGAAGGCGGCCTTGGACAGACCACGTGCATAGGCGTCGGGGGCGACCCGATAATCGGTACGAGCTTTCTTGAGTTGCTGATGGAGTTTGAGCAGGACTCGGCCACCGAATGCGTGGTAATCGTCGGTGAGATTGGCGGCAGCGATGAAGAAGATGCGGCAGAGTTCATCCCTGAGATGTCCAAGCCTGTGGTGGCTTTCATCAGCGGGAGAACTGCTCCTCCGGGCAAGCGTATGGGCCACGCCGGCGCCATCGTCAGCGGAGGAAAAGGAACTGCTGAAAGCAAAATAAAGGCATTTGAAGCGGCCAATACACCCGTGGCGGACACCGTGCCTGATATTGTGCGTCTCTGCAAGGAGAGCCTGGGCAAGTAAGGGGGTAGGGGACCATATGCTCAAGGTATCTCATTAAGAGCTCAGCCTGCAGAGGTAACGCTTTAAAGCTCGATCTATTCTGCGCCGCAAATGGGTAGAGTCAATCCGTTCTCGAAACACGCCCTTATAGGCCGAGGTGTGTTCGATTATGTGGTGGCATCTTGACGAAACAGAGGAGTACGTTCGACGTCAGTCCGTCAGGGAGCTGATCGGTAAGGTCATACCCCTGTTCCGTCCGCACGCGCGTTATCTTTTCGCCGCCATCGGCCTTCTGCTACTTATCACGGCGAGCCAGCTTGTCGGACCGCTGGTGCTGCAACACATTATTGACGTCAACATCCCGGCAAACGACATCCGTGGGCTGCTGTTAGCCGCAGGATTTTATGTCGCAGTGGCTACAAGTGGCGCTGCGGTGGGCTACCTTCAAGCGATAACGCTTTTTAAGCTGGGCATAAACATCGTTACCGACCTGAAATCGCGGCTTTTTAACCACGTCTTGCATCTCGGGCTTGACTTCCATGAGCAGTATTCGCCGGGCAAGCTTATTAGCCGCGTGGAAAGCGATACTGAAACTCTCAAAGACCTTTTCAGCGACGTGGCAGTAAACCTGCTGCGGAATCTGATGCTGTTTATTGGCATTCTCACCGTCCTATGCATTAAGAGCTTTTCCATCGCGGCTTTTGTGCTTCTGCTTGTGCCCTTCCTGTTCGGCGCAACATTCCTCTTCCTTACTTATATGAGGAAGTACTGGCGTGAGTGGCGCGCGCAATGGGCGATAGTGACCGGCTACGTGACCGAGTACGTACAGGGCGTGGACATCATCCAGCAGTTCAATTATCAGGACAACGCACGCCGGCGCATGCACGAAGTGAATCTGGGCAAGTACCGCGTGGAAGTCCCGGCCATGTTCTTTGAGTACTCGTTCTGGTCAGCCTTCCTTTACGGTGAGATAATCGCAGTAATAATAGTGCTGATCATAGGAGTGCGGGGAGTATTCGCCGGCACAGTAACCCTCGGCGTCTTGGTACTATTCATCGAATACATCCGGCAGATGTTTTTTCCCATAATGCAGCTCAGCGAGCAGCTTAACTTCATCCAGCGCTCCCTCGTATCGGTGGAGCGTATTTTCAGCATCCTCGAAACCGAGCCGTCGGTGCGGGACGGTAAATCTTCCTCGGAGGAACTTCGCTTTGAGCGCGAAATAGCGCTGGAAAACGTATGGTTCGCCTACGAAGGGGAGGAATGGGTACTTCGCGACGTGAGCCTGGCGATAAAGAAAGGCCAGAAGATAGCACTCGTCGGTACTTCCGGCGGTGGCAAGAGTACGATTGTCAACCTGCTGCTCAGGTTTTACGACCCGCAGAAAGGGCGTGTCACCGTAGACGGCCGAGACATACGTGATTTCCCCATCAAGGCCTGGCGCAAATTAATCGGCCTGGTTTTGCAGGACGTGTTTCTTTTCCCGGGTAACGTGTCCGACAACCTGCGAGTATTCGACTCCGAAGTGCCTTTGGAGCGTGTAAAGAAAGCATCGGCCGTGGCTCACGCCAATACCGTAATTGAACGCTTGCCGGGTCAGTATGAAGGCGAGCTGGCCGAGCGCGGAGTCAACCTCTCGGTGGGCGAGCGACAGCTTCTCAGCTTTGCACGCGCGCTGGTATACGACCCGCCGCTTTTGGTACTGGACGAGGCAACAAGCTCGGTGGATCCTCACACGGAACGGCTGGTGCAGGAAGCGCTCGACCGGTTGCTTGAAGGCCGAACGGCAGTAATCGTGGCTCACAGGCTTAGCACCGTCCTCAACGCCGACCGCATACTGCTGGTTCACGACGGCGTTGTTGCCGAAAACGGCGCACACGAAGAACTCCTGGAGTTGAACGGGCTGTACGCGAAGCTATTCCATCTCCAGTTTGCGGACTTTGAAGCCGGTAAAGACGAAAACGGAGGTGCGCGATGAAGTACCTCCGATGGATATGGCATTTCTGGCGCCCGCATCGTACGTGGCTTGTCTTGCTGGTGTTTCTCACTTTGCTTTCCAGCGCGGTCACCATCGGCTATCCGCTCGTTTTCCGGTATCTCATTGACGCTCTGAATAAGTCACTGAGTGCCGAAGTCCCGGAAATGGCCGGCACTACAACCTGGAGCCTCGTCGGCATTATTGCTGCCATAGGCCTGGCCCGTTCGCTCGCGTACCTGTATCCCGGCTTTCGCGCCATGCTAAACGCGAAGCTGGAAATGGACATCCGGCAGCACTACTTCTCGGCCATTATTGAAAAGGGATATCGCTTCTTCCAGAAATTCCGCACCGGCGACTTGGTAACTCGGCTAACCGACGACATTGGCGGCTTCCCCAAGATTGCGTGGTTTTCCTGCTCCGGCATCTTCCGCGCAATCGAATCCAGCAGCAAATTCATTTTCTGCATGTCCTTCATGCTCTGGATGAACTGGCAGCTGGCGCTTCTCAGCATCGCCCCGCTGCCGGTGATGCTTTATATCTTCTACCACGTGCGGACGGCCCTGGGCCAGCGCGCAGCCGACCGTCAGAAAATCATCTCAAAGACCAATGAATCGCTGGAAGCGGCGTTCAGCGGCGTTCGCATTCTGAAGGCCTTTCGCGGCGAAAACAATCAATCACAGGAGTTCCGCGGCATTCTGGACAAGCGCATCGGTGTTGAACTCAGCGTTATCCGCCTGTGGATGGGAGTCTGGAATCTCTACTGGGGCATTGAGTTCGTCGGCCAGATAATCGTTGTAATCGCCGGCGGAATAATGGTTATTCGGGGAACGCTTACGCTGGGCGAATTCTACGCGTTCTATGTGTATCTTTCATTGCTTCTGCAGCCGCTGATGGACATACCGCATCTGTTCGTCACCAGCCGCCAGGCTTTCGCGAGCATTGACCGCGAGATAGAGATTGCTGAAACTCCCGGAGGCACAGAGGGCGTGTATACGGGGACAGCGCCTGTCGGCTTACTCGACTCTGTCAGCCTTGACGGTGTGAGTTTTCGCTATGAGGAAGGCTTGCCAGCGTCACTGGATAATATATCCCTAACGCTACGCAAGGGCGAACGCGCAGCCGTCGTAGGGGCGGTTGGCAGCGGCAAATCCACTCTAATTAAGCTTGTTGCAGGACATCTGCCGCCGAGCCAGGGCCAAGTTGTGGTTAACAGGAAGCCGCTGCAAAGCTATAAGATTGACGATTATAGAAACCGTGTCGGCTATATCCCGCAAGAAGCTACGCTGTTTTCAGAAAGCGTGAAGGAAAACGTACGCTTTGGGCGTGAGATTTCCGACAGGGATATCGAGGAATCCCTCGAATACGCTCAGGTGAAAAGGGAAATGGAAGCCCTTCCGGAAGGTCTCAACCAGGTTTTGGGCCAAAAAGGACTGACCGTTTCCGGCGGTCAGAAGCAGCGTCTGGCTATTGCGCGCGCGCTCGCAGGGCACCCCGATCTGTTGCTGATGGACGATTGCACGGCAAGTCTGGACGCTGAAAACGAACGCGCGTTTTGGGCTATTCTTGCGGAGCGCTTCCCCGATGCTGCCTGCCTGATCGTTAGCCACCGGCTGGCGACGGCCAGGCAGGCCGATACGGTATACGTGCTGGCGGGAGGGCGCATTGTGGGAAAGGGAACGCATGCCGAACTGCTGGCAACTTGCGAGGAGTACAGGAGCTTCCTTACCCGTGAAGAACTGAAGGCGGCCTTGGCAACTGCGCGGTAAAGTCTACATCCACGCAAGAAACACAAAGGTCATCAACGCTGCGGCCAGCGTCATAAGAAGCGAAATTACCACCGTAGCGCGTATCACCTTGCCCTCCATCCCGATGCGGTCAATGACCGCTGCAGCATTCTGCAGCTTTGCCGGGCTGATAACCGAGGCAAGCCCGCCGCCGATACCGGATACGGCCGCAATTAACAGGGCTATAGCCAGGGTCTTATGCTCGCCGGCAGATGCAAAAACCTGCTGCACGGTGTCGAAATGCAGCTTCGTGAGCATAACGATGCTGGACGTTTCGCTACCGCTGATAAAGCCACCCAAGAGCCCCAGGAATGACGCAACTCCAGCGTAAAGCTCGTGAAACGTATTCGCGGATGCCTTCGCAACCACACGCACCATGTTGTTTCCCTCGCCCGTCGACGCCCACCTTGTTAGTCCGGAAACGGTTATCGGCGCTTCACCGGAATGGTTAAGCACATAAGCGATGGCGAAGAAAATCGCCGCGGCGAAAGCGGGACGCGGAATCCTCCGAACAGACTTTTTCAAAGAAGCGCTTATCTGTTGCCGGCTCATTGTGTAGAAGGGCATGGCAATCAGCGTTGCAATCAACACCCAGGTATAAGCCTGCCATGCGACGCGCATCGCAATCGGCCTTGCCCCGGGAATTACGCTCACCGGCATTGACCATTGCTTGAAGAGCACGTCGTAAAGCCCGATATCCCGATAATTCGTGAGAATGCTGAATACCACGAGAAGTATCCAGGGAAGAACCGCCAGAGCCAGCGGCATTCGCTTCTCCACCTTACGATCCTCATCCGTTACTTTGGAGCGGTCCAGCGGCCTGCGTCCGCCAGCTCTCAGGTAGAGCAGCATCACTACCACTACTCCGATGCCGGCAACAACTCCCGTAAGGGTTGGCAGCCCGGCGGCGTTCATACCGATCGCAATAAAGCCTGCGGTTAGGCCGGTGACGAGCGCGACCAGCCAGCCACGGCGAATCTCAGCCCATCCTCCGACGAGCCAGAGCATGGACATTGCGATTAGCGTCGTAATTACCGGCATATACTGGGCGAAAAAAAGCCCGACCTGCGCCGGGCTGTAGGATTGCCCGGTAATCGAGCTCATTACGTCGGCAAATACCACTACGGGCACGCCCAGAAGGGCGTACGTGCAGAGCGCGTCGTATCCGATAGCCGGAAGAGCTATGGCGACAAAGGCGGAATAGCCAAGGCTGAGCATTATCGGCGGCAGGATGGAAACAGGCGTTGCGCCCAGCGCCGCTAGCAGCGTTCCCACGCCCACATTAATGAGCATTACCTGAACCGAGCGGTTATCGCTGGCCAGCGTTTTCATAAACACGACGAGCCGGCGGATTGCGCCCGCCTCCTCCATCACGTTTATCTGAAATATGGAGGTGACCACCATAAGGCTTATGGGAAAACTGGCGATAATCCCAGCGATTGAAGCAATTCCGATAACTTCCCAGGAGGTATGGAAGTAGAAGGCTGCCAGCAGTGCTGTGTAAATCCAGCCGATGGCTCCGGCTACGTCTGCGGTGCGGCGCCCCCAGGTCATCAGCAAAAAGATGACGATTACCGGCGAAATGGCGAGCAGTATATGCATCGGTTTGCTTGAGGAGCGAACCGCCCGGGTTTAGGCGTCCCTATCTAGTTTACATTCTTCAGGAAGCGGTGTCCAGAGAAAAAGTCCTGGGGCGGATGGATTCGAACCATCGATCGAGGCTCCAAAGGCCCCTGCCTTACCACTTGGCTACGCCCCA
>JAOZQG010000049.1 GCA_029932365.1 bacterium
AAAACCCCCGCCCTACACAGATTAAAACTTCCCCAGCACCGAGCGGGCGATGACGATGCGCTGGACTTCGCTCGTGCCCTCGCCTATCTCGCACAGCTTCTGGTCGCGGTAGTAGCGCTCCACCGGGTATTCGGCGCTGTAGCCGTAGCCACCGTGAATCTGGATGGCCTTGTCGGTCACGAAGTTGGCGACCTCGCTGGCGAAGAGCTTGGCCATCGCGCTTTCCTTAGTCACGCGCTTGCCTTGGTCCAGCTTGCGCGACGCCTCGTAGATGAGCAGTCTCGCCGCCTCCAGCTGCGTCGCCATATCGGCGATGTAGCCCTGGATGGTCTGCTGCCTGGCGATGGGCTTGCCGAAAGCCACGCGCTGCCTGGAATAGGCCACCGCGGCGTCGAACGCGGCCTCGGCGATGCCCAGCGCCATAACGCCAATGACGATGCGCCCCTCATCCAGGGTCTCCATGAAGTGCTTGAAGCCTTCGCCCTCAATGCCCATAAGATTTTCTTTCGGCACCTGCATATTGTCGAAGAAGAGCTGGCTGGTTTTGGAGCCGCGCAGGCCCATCTTGTCCTCGTCCTTGCCCGGCTTGAAGCCGGCGAACTCCTTTTCGATGATGAAGCTGGAGATGCCGTAGCTTGATGGCTGCGTGGGATCGGTCTTGGCGGTGATGACGAGCACGTCGGCGGCGCTTCCGTTGGTGCAGAACATCTTGTCGCCGTTGATAATCCAGTAGTCGCCCTCAAGCACTGCGGTCGTCTTGGTCGCGCCGGCGTCGCTTCCCGCGCCCGCCTCGGTCAGGCCGAACGCGCCCATCTTCTCCCCGCTGCACAGCGGCGGCAGGTACTTGCGCTTCTGCTCCTCGGTCGCGAAGCGGTAAAGAGGATATGCGCAGAGGCTCGTGTGTGCGGCGAGGGTTATGGCGGTGGAGCCGCAGGCTTTGGAGACTTCCTCCATAATGATGATAAAGCTCGTCAGGTCCATTCCGGCGCCGCCGTATTCCTCCGGAATGTGCGCGCCGAGGAATCCCAGCTCGCCCATCTGCTTGAACGCTTCCAGCGGGAAGATGTGCTTTTCGTCCAGCTCCGCCGCGCGCGGCTTCAGCTCGTTTTCGGCGAAATCGCGCACGGTCTCGCGCAGAATCTGATGCTCTTCGGTGAAGTAATCCATGAGCAGACCCCCTTACCAGGCGCGATGATTATAAGCATTGTGGGGCGCGGAAGCAAAGGGCGGCGGGGCGTGCTAGAATCTGCCGGCTATGTTTGACCCGGTGGCATTTCACGTCTTCGGCTGGCCCATCCGCTGGTACGGCATCACCATGGCGCTTTCGCTGCTCATCGCCACGTATCTGGGGCAGCGTCTGCTGGAATCGCGCGGGCGCAAGGGCGAATACGTCTGGGACGGCGTGCTGTGGGCCGCCATCTTCGGCATTATCGGCGCGCGCGCGGTTTACGTGCTAACGAATCTGGGCGATTACACCAACTTCATCGACATATTCAAAACCTACGAGGGCGGGCTGTCGTTCCACGGGGGCATTGCCTTCGGGCTGCTGGGATGCTGGCTGTATTACCGGCGCACGCCGCTGAAGCTCTACGAGGTGATGGACGCGATGGCGCCCGGCATCGCCATTGGCATAATGCTCGTGCGCTTCATCGGCAATTTGAGCAACGGTGATATCCTGGGCTACAAGGTGAGCCGCGAGGTCGTGCCCTGGGCGATGAACTTCCCGTTCGACGAATACCACCTGGCAGCGAACGACACCGCTGCGATTATCACCCGCCATCCCGCCGAAATCTACGGGGGACTGGTGGGGCTGGTGGTGCTGGCGATTACCGCATATATCTGGCGCAGGCGCTTTGCGCCGGGCACGAATATGTACGCCTTCATCGCGGGGTATTCGCTGGTGCGCTCGCTGATTGAGGAGCCGTTTCGCGACGTGCCACACTACCTGGTGAGCTTTTATAACGAGGCCTGGGGCATCGGCGGGATTACGCTGACGCAGTGGTCGTCGGTGGTGTTTATCATAATCGGCGTTTGGGGCATAATCGCCGTGAACCGGCGCGCCGGTGCCGAAGCCTGGGATCCTCCTCCGCCCGAACCTGAACCCGAAACTGAACGCCCGAAAGCCAGGCGCGCCCGCAAGCCGCGCGCAAAAAAATCCCCCGCTGACAAAAAGCACAAGCCGTTTAAGAAGTAGCTACATTTAGCTGTCTTCCAGCGAGAGGGCAACGGCGGGGCGCGGAAATCCCACCCCACAACGCTACAGGCTTATGTTGCAAAGGTGTAGGGCTTGTGCTAGCTTATAAGTTCGCGAAGTATCTGTATTATGGCACTTACCGGAGGAAACTAGCGCGTGGCACTAATCTCGCTGAGGCAACTCCTCGAATGCGGGGTGCACTTCGGGCATCCGACCCGCAAGTGGAACCCCAAAATGGCGCCGTTCATCTACACCAAGCGCAACGGCATTCACATCCTCGACCTGCAGCAGACCGTGCAGTTCATAGACGAGGTCCACACGTACATCGGCAACCTGGTGGAGCGCGGCGGCATCATCCTGTTTGTTGGCACCAAAAAGCAGGCGCAGGACGCCATCCGCGAACAGGCTGCCAAATGCGGCATGCCCTACGTGGCTTCCCGCTGGCTGGGGGGCCTGCTGACCAACTGGGACACGATCCGCAAGCGGATACAGCGCCTGAAGGAGCTGCGCAAACAGCGCGAGGAGGGCTACTTCGATAAGCTCACCAAAAAGGACGCACGCTTCCTCTCGGACGAGCTTTCGCGCCTGGAGAAGTTTTTGGGCGGTGTCGGCGATATGAACAGCATACCCGACGCCCTGTTCGTGGTGGATGTGCGCAAGGAGAAAAACGCCATCGCCGAAGCCAAAAAGCTGGGTGTGCCCGTCATCGGCATTCTGGACACCAACTGCGACCCGGACGACGTGGACTACAAGCTGCCGGGCAACGACGACGCTATCCGCAGCATCCGGCTCTTCTGCCAGATAGTCGCTGATTCCGTGCTGGAGGCCAAGCTGGGCTACCTGCCGCCCGACTCGGTCTTCATTCATGCCGAAGCCGCAGAAGGGGCGGAGCCAGCGGCGGAAGAAAGGGAGCCTGCGGAAATGCCCGCTATAGCGCCCAAGAAGGCCGCGAAAGAACTGGCTGAAGCGCCTGAAAAGGCTGCAGAAGCCCCGGATGAGCCGGCTCCCGCCGACGACTCCGAGGAAGTCAAAGCCGCAAGCGCTAAAGAAGCTGAAGACGAGTAACGACCGGGGGAAATAATGGTTGAAATCAACGCTAAACTGGTAAACGAGCTGCGCAAAAGAACCGGCGTCGGCCTGATGGAATGCAAGAAGGCGCTCGTCGAGGCCAAAGGCGACGTGGACAAGGCCGTGGAGAAGCTCCGCGTGCAGGGCCTGGCCACCGCGGCCAAGAAGGCGGGACGTGTCGCCGAGGACGGCACCGCCGCAAGCTGGGTCAACGAGCAAAAAGACGCGGGCCTGCTGCTGGAGGTCAACTGCGAAACGGATTTTGTGGCCCGCACCGATGACTTCCGGGCGCTGGTACAGGACCTGGTGGCGCACTTCGCAGCCTCGGAGCATTTCGCCAAGAGCGGCGCGTACGACGATACCGAGGCTCTGCTGAGCGAGCCTTACTACCAGGACAGCTCCCGCACGGTGCAGGACGTTATCGCCGAAGCGGTCGGCAAAATTGGCGAAAACATCCAGCTCGGACGTCTCGCGGTACTCAACCTTACCGGCAAGAACGCGCTGGTCCAGCCTTACGAGCACGCCGGCGGGCGGGTTACCGCGCTCGTCGGAATCGAAACAGGCAAGCCCGAAACCCTCAAAGACGAGAAGTTTCTGGTCCTGGCGAAAGACCTGGCGATGCAGGTGGCCGCGGGAAT
Source organism: bacterium (assembly GCA_029932365.1). Taxonomy (GTDB): domain Bacteria; phylum 4484-113; class 4484-113; order 4484-113; family 4484-113; genus JAGGTK01. Next base: position 3,901 of record JAOZQG010000049.1, read on the forward strand.
GCCCCGGGCTCCCGTGGCGGTAAACCGCGATCAGGTGCCGGAAGACGTGCTGGAAGAAGAAAGGCGCATCTGCCGCGAACAGACGCTTGCGGAGGGCAAACCGGAAAACCTGCTGGACAAGATAGTGACCGGCCGGATGAATAAGTTCTTTAAGGAAGCCGTCCTAATGGAACAGCCGTTCATTAAGGAGGAGAAGCAGACGGTGCAGAAGGTCATCCAGGGCGTGGCCTCGGAGCTCGGCGACGAAATCACGCCGGTGATGTTCTTCCGTTTTGCCATCGGCGACTGACGTCCGCCGACGGCGGTAACCGATGTGGAGTTTCTTCAAACGGGCTGTGGTCTACGCCAACATCGGCGCACTACTCGCCGTTATCATCGCCAGCGGCTTCCTGCTCAAGACCTACCTCGGCGTCCAGTCCAACATCCAGAGCATCATCAACACCGACCTGCCTCACGGCCTGCAAACCACCAAGGTTTACGCCCGAGACTATGACCATGAGAAAGGCGGCGGCACGTTGCTGGCCAACCTTTTTCTGGAGAATCGCGAGTACGTCCCGCTCCAGGAAATACCCGACAGGCTGATAGCCTGCACGCTCGCCAGCGAGGACAAGCGGTTCTACCAGCATCAAGGCGTGGATTTTTTGGCCAACGTCCGAGCCCTGATGGCCATTATTCGCAGCGGCGAGATTGTCCAGGGCGGGAGCACCATCACCCAGCAGCTCGCCCGTAACGTCTTTCTCCCCTTCATCAAAAGCCAGAAGACGCTCAACCGCAAGGTGCAGGAAATTATCCTGGCGCAGGCGCTGGAGAAGAAATTCAGCAAAGACGAGATACTGGAAAGCTACCTTAATAATATCTACTACGGCGCCGGCGCCTACGGAGTAAAGGCCGCCGCGTCAACCTACTTCGGCAAGGATTTGGAAGAACTCACGCTGGAGGAATGCGCGCTGATAGCCGGCTTGCCGCAGAAACCCAGCGAGCTGAATCCCTTCCACAACCACGAGGGCGCGCAAGCGCGGCAGCTCCACGTGCTGAACCGCCTGCTGGACGAGAAGCGCCGGGGAACCAGCCTGGACTTGAGCCACCTTTCCGACGAAGAGATTCAGCAGGCGCTGGCTCACGCGGGCGACCCGGAAACGGACTTCGGGCTGGTGGAGCAGCGGGAGCCGGGGATGATGCGCGCCCCCTATTTCACCAGCTGGGTGCGCGAGCTGCTCTACGACAAGTACGGCGAAGACCAGGTGCTGCGCCAGGGGCTGGTCGTGGTGACGAGCCTGAACTGGGACTACCAGCAAATCGCCGAGAAAGCCGTAAAAGAAGCCATCGACACCTACCGGGATTCGCGCCGCGTCTCCCAGGGCGCGCTGGTCTCGCTGGACGTGGAAACCGGCGAGGTGCTGGCGCTCGTGGGCGGCTACGATTACGAAGCGAGCAAATACAACCGCGCGGTGCAGGGCGGCAGACAGGTGGGCTCCGCCTTCAAGCCCTTCGTCTACACCACCGCGCTCACCCAGGGAATGTCACCCTCCACCGAGCTGCGCGACCTGCCGATAGATTACATTGTCGGGCGGAAGGTTTACCAGCCGCGCAATTCCGACCTGGAATTCCGCGGCATCGTCAATATGGTTTACGCGCTGCAATACTCGCGCAACGCGGCCAGCGTGGATCTGATGAACCGCGTGGGGCCGGAAAGCGCGGTGGAGATTGCGCACAAGATGGGCGTGGAATCGGAACTTGAGCCCGTGCTCTCATTGCCGCTGGGCGTGGCCAACGTCAAGCCGATTGAAATGGCGGCGGCGTTCTCCTGCTTCGCCCGGGGCGGCGACTATGTGGAGCCGGTTCCCATCCTCCAGGTTTACGACCGCTACGGCGTGCTGCTGGAAGACCACACGAATGACGTGAATCTACGGACGCGCAAAGCCATCGATCCCCGCGTCGCCCGGATGATGGTGCTGATGATGCAGCGCGTGGTCACCGGAGGCACCGGCACTTCGGCGCGCTTCAGAAACGGCGAGGGCCAGTTGCAGCCCGCGGCCGGCAAAACCGGTACGACCGATGATTACGGCGATGCGTGGTTCGTGGGCTACACGCCCAGAATCTGCACTGCGGTCTGGTTCGGCAACGACGACCACCGCGTCAAGATGCGCCGCGTCTTCGGCGCCACCATCCCCGCGCCCACCTGGAAGAATTTTATGGCGGGCGTGTATAAGGACCGCCCGCTGGAGCAGTTCACACCACCCCCGGGCGCAGAAAACGTGGGTATACCCGGCGCCAGCGTGCGCAAGCTCGAGTCTCTGGAGGACATCCAGCCGGAAGGCGTTTACACCTTCCCCTTCAAGCTGAGGGTCGAGGACATTGAAGAGGAGCTGATTGAGGAAGAAGAGGAGGAAGAAGAGGCGGTAGAGCCCGACCATCCGGGGACGGATCACGATAGCGAACGAGAAGAGCACCACGTTTACTTCTAGCATTCCTCCAACGCCTACCCGCGCTAAACGAGGGCTTGCCCGCCTACGGAGGGCTTGCCCGCCGCGACGGATTCCTGATAGAGTTTGGGCGCAAACCATACCGGGAGCTAACCGATGGATAATATCGCCGGCAAAGTCGCACTGGTCACCGGAAGCACGCGGGGCATCGGCCACGCCGTGGCCCGCGCGCTGCTCGCTGAAGAAATGACGGTCATCGTAAACGGGCGCGCCACCGAGCGCGTCAACCGCGTCGCCAGTGAATTTAACGCCGAGCACGGTAACCGCGCCGTGCCCATCCCTGCCGACGTCACAGATGCCGAGGAAATTGAGATGCTGGCCAACCAGGCGCTGGCGCTGGCGGGGCGCGTGGACGTGCTGGTGAACAACGCGGGCATCGGGGCATTCGCGCAAATGCCGGAGCTGGAGCCGGACACCTGGCGCGCGGTGATGGACACCAACATCTTTGCACCGTATTACCTGACAAAGCTTTTGCTGCCGCAGATGATAGAGCGCGGATCGGGCTATGTCATCAACATCGGGTCGCTTGCGGGGCGCAATACGTTTTCCGGCGGCGCGGCTTACTGCGCGTCCAAGTTCGCGCTGCTCGCCTTCAGCGAATGCCTGATGCTGGACGTGCGCGAACACGGGATAAAGGTAAGCTGCATAATGCCCGGCAGCGTGGCCACCGACTTCGGGCGCGGCGGGCGCGACGAGGAGTGGCGCCAGCGCCCGGAGGACATCGCCAAGGTCTGCGTGGACCTGCTGCGTGACCGCGACGGGGTGCTGGTCTCGCGCGTGGAGATGCGCCCGGCGAATCCGCCAAAGAAGTAGAACGCGTCCAACCGGGGCGGGCTTGCGCCCATCCGGCTAGAGGTTATAATTTATAAAGCGCTGGGCCCGTAGCTCAGTGGTTAGAGCAGGTGACTCATAATCACTTGGTCGCTGGTTCGAATCCGGCCGGGCCCACATTTTATTTCGCAGAATACTCCGGCAGGCGCTTTCGGCTCATCCGCGCGCATTGCCCGTATGTCCTATAATATCTGCGGCCATGGGCGCGTAGCTCAGAGGCTAGAGCAACTGGTTTACACCCAGTAGGTCGGCGGTTCGAGTCCGTCCGCGCCCAGGGGGCAATTCCTTCACCCAATTTCCTTACGTCGCCTCGCCCGCGGCGCTTGGGAGCTTCGTGTGCCAGGCTACTCCGCGGGTTCTTCCGCAGGGGGGCGGGCGTAGGCGTGGTGCAGGGCGATTGGGCCGCCGAGTTCGGGCGGTATGTAAGTTACCGCCAGAAACACCCAGCCCACTTCGTGGCCCACGGGAATGTGCACGGTAAGCGTCGCCGTATCCTTGGACGAAACCAGGTCGAGCAGCGCGCGCTGCTTCATCTCGTCCCACATCATCGGAACTGCCGAGAGATCAAACTCCCATTCGCCGTCTGCGCCCATCTTCGGCGTGATAAACAGCCCGAAGAGGTCTTCCGCCTCCTGGACTTCACCCGCGTCGTCTTCGTAACGGTAATAGTAGCTGAATTGGAAGTTGTACTTGCGTGCTTCAAGGTCGTTTATCGTAACGTCGATTACGGCCTCGGAACCGTCCGCCGCCAGCGCGCTCTGCACCTCAACCGGCGGCGGCAGGAAATCCGGCACGTCCTCCACCAGCTTGCGCACTAGCTGGAGACCGTCTTCGCCGCGCACGTCTTTCAGCACGATGATTCCGTCGGGGTTGATGAGGAACGTCGCGGGGATGCTGTGGATGTCCCACTCCACCGCCAGCCGCGTTTGCCAGCCACCGCCCTCGTAGATGATGGGATAGTGCAGCCCCTCGTCGGCGATGACACCCAGCATCTCCTCGTAGGTGTCCTCGGTATCCAGCGACACGCCTATCATTTCGAATCTATCGGATGCGAATTCGTCGTAAAACGGCGCGACGTTGGGCAGCTCGCGGATGCAGGGCGCGCACCACTTCGCCCAGAAGTCTATGAACACGAACTTGCCCCCGGCGTTGAGCGCCGCCAGGCTGACTTCGTTGCCGTCGAGGTCTACGCCCACGAGCGCGGGCGCTTCGTCGCCCAGCTCAACTGCGATGGACGACGCTGGAATCGCGAAGAGCACGCACACAATTATCAATGCGGCAAAGCCGTAACGCATCGGTTTATACCTCCGGAATAGTTCACGGATTATAGCATCCCGTGTTGGCGCGGTTAGGGCAGAGCCTGAGGGCATAACCATGCCCTAAATGGCCTTGCACTTCCAGCCGCGCGGGGGGCCTTTTTCAAACCACAGCTTATTATCTTGCAACACTCGCTGCATCTCTTCGTAGCCCGCCGTGTCCAGGCGGCTAAGCTGCCTCAGGCTGAGCACGTTTACCCCTGCGGTTTCGGGTGTGGCGACAATCAGCGGTTTCCTGCACTCCCGGATAACGCCTGCTGACTGCGTATGCAGGTAGATGAGGAAAGCCTGGAGCACCGCGGTCAGCGGGCTGCGTGGCTTCGTCGCCAGCTCCAGCCGGCGGATGGGGTCGATGGCCAGGATGAACCGCAGCGCGCGGTAGTCGTTGAGGATGCTAATGGGCAAGTTTTGCGTCACGCCGCCATCCACCAGCGTCCGGCCCTCCACCTCCACTGGCGCGAAAACGCCGGGAATGGCGCAGCTTGCAGCGACGCTCCTGCCTAACGGGCCCTCGCGCAGCACAACCGGCTCGCCCGTGCTGAGGTCGGTGGCGTGAACGCTGAGCGGAACCGGCAGATCCTCAATGCGCTTGACGCCGCAGAGCTGCTCCACCTGGTTGCCCAGCTTCCGCAGCGAAAACAGGCCCAGCGTGCCGGCGAAGGGGCTGACGAACCTGCGCCACCGGGCCCGGGACGTGGCCTGCTTTATCTCGTCGGGTGTGAGCCCCGCCGCCCACAGCGCGCCCAGCGCGGCGCCCACGCTGCATCCGCCGATGGCCGAGGGATTGTATCCCGCCTCCCAGAGCGCCCGGTGCGCGCCGACACAGGTGAAGCCGAGCGAAATCCCGCCGCTGAGAACGAGCCCGAAACGGGGCTTTTTGCGCCTTGCCCTGGTACGCACGGCGCTATTCTAACACCGTTTCGCTTGCGCCGGCGGCACGCCGCGTTATAATGCACGCCGGTGCCCGCGGTCGCAGTCATCCTCCTGAGCTTCGCCCTCATCCTGGTGCTGATGCGCTACAAGGTGCCGCTCTACCTCGGCGTATTCGCCTCCATTATCTTCCTGGCGTTTTTCATACAGCGAGGCTTCCCAGTCATCGGCCAGCAGTTCGTGGTCACGGGCAAAAGCGGCGAGGTTATCTCGCTGCTCGTCATCATCCTGCTGATTTTGCTGTTTTCCACGGTTCTGCGCCTGGGCGGCCGGCTCGACCGGATGACCAGAGTCTTCGCCGGGCTGGTGCACAACCGGCGGATGCAGCTAGCCACGTTTCCCGCGCTGATAGGGCTTTTGCCGATGCCGGGAGGCGCGTGGTTCAGCGCGCCGATGGTCAAGGCCATTGCCAGAGGAATTCCGGAGCACATCGGGCAGCTAACGGCGATCAACTACTGGTTCCGCCACATCTGGGAATACTGGTGGCCGCTGTATCCCGGCGTGCTGCTGGCAACGAGCCTTACCGGCCTTTCGCTGCCGCACGTCATCGGCGTGATGCTGCCCCTGACCGCCATAGTCGTGATAATCGGCGCGCTCACGATATTCCGCGACGTCGGCGCGAGCGAAAACGACAACGAGCCGCGCGACGGCAGCGGATGGGGAGCGCTGCTTTCCGCGATGTGGCCGATACTCGCTGTTGTCATCGGCGGCGTGGCGCTGGAACTGGCGCGTGAGGTCTACGTGGCGTGCGGACACAGCTTCTACCAGCCGCTGCCGCGCACGATAATTATCGCCGCGCTCGCTATCGTTTCTGTCGCCACCATCGTGAGCGACCGGGTGGATATGCGCCGGTTGCTCGCGGAATACGCCGACCGCAAGCAGCTTGAGCTGGTGGCGATGATATTCGCCGTCCTCTACTACAAGAATGTTCTCGACGCGGGGGGGCTGGTGGTGCGGTCGGTGGGCGAGCTGCAGGCGTGGCACATTCCGGTCTGGCTCGTGATAGTAATCCTTCCCGCCCTCATCGGAGTCGTCACCGGCGTCGTCGTGGCGGCGATTGGCGTGTCCTTCCCCGTCGTGCTGGGAGTGGCTGCCGGAGCGAACCTGCCGCTCGTGCCGGTGCTGGTGGTTGCCTACACGGCGGCGATGGTCGGCGTGATGTTCAGCCCGATACATTTTTGCCTGCTGCTCAGCCTGCAGTACTTCGGCGACACGTTCGGGCCCGTGTACAAACGCATCACGGTTCCACTGCTGGCGGTATTCGCCTGCGCTGTCGCACTGGCCTGGCTGTATTCGGCTCTGTAGTGAGAACGCGGAGGTTTTTCCATAACGAGTCTATTGTTCGCTGCTGGTGACCGGCTCAACGGGCAATTCGCAAGTAGTAAACGAGCTTACGAATCACTAATTCAAAAACCGGCGAACGGACAGGTCAGTCGCTCCTTTCGTCCGGGGGGCCAATCACGATGAGCCGCTGGTAGGACACGTCGAAGATGCCCACGTGCGTTTCGTCAACCGGGACTATGACAGAATTACTAGTGACCACGTGAGGTGCCAGGTGCTTCCCCTCGCTTCTCAATGGACTGGGATCTATTACCAGGGCATCTGATTCCTCATCGCTTCGTTTGGTGCCATCTGGCTTCATAACAAAGCTGTCAATTCTGTTGAGGTCTTGTCTGGAGCCGTCGGCTGCCACCAGAGCGTAGACTTTGTACGAATCCCACTTGAACGCCGCTACTTCGTCCGCGAAGACAAACCACACCGGCCTTTTCTGAGGACTTCCGATTACCCGTGCGATTTCTCTGCCCAAGGCGCGGTGCTTTGTCGACTCTACCATCCTGCCGCTTTCATGGTCGTATGCCAGCAGCTCTCCGGCGTCGGTGACGACGGCATGGGTAAAATGCCCGTCAATGAAGCCTCGCCCCAGAGCTAAAATTGGCGGCGTGTGCTGCACGTATTCCAGAGTATCCTTCCCCTGCCAGACCTGCACTTCGCGGCTTGCCAGATCCGGGATGAGATAAGTCAGGCCAAACTTCTGCGTCCACAGGTTAGGCGGCCCGGCAAACCAGGGCCACTTCGGCGTCTGGTCAAGGTTGGAAGGCGTAATGTCCTCAACTTCGCCGGATGATGTGTCGAGAAGCTCAAGTATGATGTCAGACCTGAAATCAAGAGACTTCTCCTTCTCATATTCGGTACGTCTCGTCCGCACCCGGTTGTCCTCCAGTAGCTGCTGAGGGAATGGCTTAATCGTCTTCGGCGCGGAGAATACTGGCTTAAGAACGCTGTCTTCTATCACGAGTTTAACCACTGAAGAATTTCCATGGCTGTATCCGGGAGTAGGTGAGCAAAACGCCGCGAGGGTTCCACTCTCGTACGAGACCATATGACAGAAATAGTATAACTCTGATGTGAGTGGGACCGCTTGTAAAGCGAAAGGACTCTCTAAGCTCTGGCCAGTGGTCCAGCTTGAGCTTATCACCAGCAGCAAAACCAGCGTTAGTATTCTGAATCTAAGGATACCGGACACCTTTATGTTAATCATATTTCCTGATAATCTCCTACTCCTTAATCATATAACACAGCGGAAGGCCTATCAATTTCCCATCGAGAAGGGAAATTCCCAATACCAGGCAACCATAAGATAGTCCTCAATGATCTCCTTGATTTTATCCAGGTCTTCTTCCAATTTAGGCCGATATCCATCTTTGTCAATAGCGCTTTGGCGCACCTGACCGGCTTTCTTCGCGTCTGTTGCATCTTGGTCGTCAACGCACGAGTTAAGGCCGGCCGGGCCATGAACCAAGCAGAAGTTCTCGACCATCTCCTCTGTATAACCGCGTGCCAGCAACACGTCCAAGTATATTTCAAGCTCGCATATACACCAAGCGCACAGCAAATCCCAGTCATTTGCGAGCTGAGCATTCATGTTAGTTCCGGCGTCTTTATGCCTGTTATACCACTCCCCGAGGTCAAGCCAGTCGTCTATGCCACTGGTAAACTCGATGAAGTCACTTAGCGTTTCGCTTTCGTACGAGCTGTATGAAGCAGGATCACCGACCGATAGATTAGGGAACTCGAACTCCATGAACTCATCAAACGGCGGTTCTCCTTCATCTTTCCAGAACACACACGGTGTCGCAGGAAGCGAGAAGTGGGGGTTTCCATCAACGTAGGCAACCTCCGTTTCGCTCTGTTCGTCCAGGTCAATCACGTCCTGAAGCTTCTCAGCCGCGCCCTCAAGCGCAGTTACGAAGACTGTGAAGAAGCTGTTGTCAAGCGTTGCGGAACTGGTTTCCAGGTCATCTCGCGCGTCTACATAGTCGTCCCAGTAAGCGAGTGCATCATCGATGTCATCCTCCATAATGTAATAGGCCAGGCTGTCAATCATCAACTGGAAGTCATTGAAGGCTGCGTCCTGGTCGTCCTGGTAATTGTCCCAGTAGCTAGGAAGACGCGATGCTACAACGTTGTATTCTTCCACCGCATCAGTAAGCGGAGTGGCGTTGGCGGAGATAGCAATCCCCAGCGCAAACACCAAACTGCAAACCAGCAAAATTATGTCTTTACACATTTGCCCTTTTCTCCCTTGGAAAAGTAATGCTACATCTCGACTATAACGTGTGTGTGTGTGTCAAGCCTTATAAAAGACTAATATTGCTTTTATCTTAGGAATAGCAGGCTAAGAAGACGGAATGGCTGAAGCTGTCCAGTGGCCAGCTCAAGCGCATCACGATCCCGCTGCTATTGGTATTCGCCTGCGCCGTGGGCCTGGCCTGGCTGTATTCGGCTCTGTAGTGAGAACGCGGAGGTTTTTCCATAACGAATCTATTGTTCGCTGGTGATAACCGGCGCACCGGGCAGTCCGCAAATGGCCAGCGAGCTCACGAAACGCCCATCGGAAAACGGCATACGGACAAGTCAGTCGCTCTTCTCCTCTGGCGGACCGATCACGATGAGCCGCTGGTAGGACATATCTATGATGCCTACATGCGTTTCGTCAA
>JAOZQG010000010.1:0-1006 GCA_029932365.1 bacterium
GCTTTGGCGGGCAAGCGCCCGCGCCACCGGTATTTCTATCATCACACATACTTGAAAGGGCCGATTCCTACCCTCACTTACTATTATAGCGACTATTGGCAAAAAGCGGACTCTGAGATCGGGGGGAATTTGAGCTTTCAGTCGTCAGCCGTCAGGGGTCAGAAAAAACAAAGCTGTTGATGTGCCGAGAGAGTGCACACTTTATGCTGTCGATGATGAACTCTGTTTCGTGCTCGCTATAGGGAATATCAACGCTCGGCGAGGGGAATCTGATATCCCATCTTTCTAATCCCGCACTATAGTGCGCCATCCAGGGATAGCCTTCGAACTCCTCGTCTCGTAATTCGTATTCCGAACTTAGTCCATCCGCCCGATCGTCCGGCACGACGACGCCTGCGGCGATCAGGTTCCTGGCTTCTTCAAGACGATAGGCAACCTCAATGATGACCTTGATTCGCACCCCTGGATCGATCCATAGATGCCGGTCGATTGTCAAGCGGCATCTTACAGAGCGCCTTGAAAAGCGCAGTAAATTCGCCAAGATGCAGCGCTTATTTGCTCACAATGCTCGCCGAGAACAAGCTTGCAGACGCCCTGCGCTACAAGCTCCTTCGCCCAATCGCGTGCTGTGTCACGCCTCCCGCTTTTAATCGCACATGAGGCAATTTCTACCGTTTGCGCAAGGTCTCTCTCGGCTTCAGCTAGCACGCCCTCAGAAAGCAAGTGAAACAATCCCCGGATGAGCCTTTCAGGTTCGTCCATCGCCAGAAGCGTATCCCGTATCTCCCGCGTTAAGCCCACCGGTCCGGCATAGGGAACTTGCTGGATGAACTCTAGGGCTAGTGCCATATCGCTACGCTTCGGGGTAGAAATGTCTTTCGACATAGGTTGATCGATCCATACTTCTACGTGAATATCAAGAACTAGCTGATAAGCCTGTAGTTGCCCTTATAGTCTACGAACTCAATATGTCCATCGTCCCGAAGATATTGCAGCGTTTGCCTGT
>JAOZQG010000010.1:1016-8937 GCA_029932365.1 bacterium
CGTCCACATTCTGGTTTTCCGGATATATCGCTGCAATTTTAAAGCGATACTTTTCGAGAAACTCATGTAGCGAGAATAGGCCGTCCGGCTTATCCTCGCAAAGCTCGTCCACCATCAGCAGTATGTCTTCTTTCCAGGTTATATCGCGCCCATCCTTCGGTGCAATCTTACCATACCTGCTGTTTTGCACCAACACCAATGCCCTAAAAGAACTAAATCGCGATTTGCAAAATAGATCTATTTTACTCTTGACAAATTCAATATTCCATGTTATAATAAGAGGGAGTGAAATCAAAATAAGGAGAAAAACTCATGAATTCATCTGAGAAAATTGTGACGCAATTAGTTCGCATCGACCAGAATTGGGGGTCTGACCAGAAGAAGCCCAGAATGTTCGTAGGCTATCTACCAGCTTCAGCCTTAATCCGTGAGGACGTTTTTGACATTGATGTATGGGAGCCTGGCAAGATCGCCAGCGGTCCCCAAGTATCTGATTCTGGGTATCAAAGAGCGCCAGCCATAACGCGGAGGAAGCAAATAGCTCAGTACGTTACAACAGCCTATACGCTGCTACCGACGGCAGTGCTTCTTAGCGCTAGGGAATTTTCCCTTGAGCCTAAATACCTTAAACAAGCAGAATCTGGAGACCCAGAGCAAGCACGACGTTATGTGCTCACTATAGATCCTGCTAAGATGAAGCCCGACCACAAGTTTTACATTATAGATGGACAACATCGTGTTGCTGGGCTTAGATATGCAATCGAGGAAATGGAGCAAGAAGCCGTGGCTAATATGGAAATCCCCATCGTGCTAATTGACAATTGCCGCTACTTCGAAGAGGTAATGCAATTCGCCGTCATCAACAAAGAAGCTAAAAGAGTACCATCCCAACTGGCCCTTCAGCACGCCGCACAACTTAGGCACGATGACGAGCGCTATAACTGGTTGTTAAAAGACAGCCTTAGGTGGCAGGATAGAGCAAACCAAGTAGTGCGGTGGCTGGAAGACAGCCCCGATAGCCCATGGCACGAAAGGATTCTGCTACCAAACCAAAAGCCTAGAAGGGACCAGCGAGGCTATCCAAAGGTCCGTTCCTTTGTAGATTCGCTTAAACCACTCATGAAACCTGACCCTGAACGACCAACGCTAGATGATGGTGAAGTAAAGCGTTTCCTAGTTAGCTATTGGACCGCCATTCGAGAGCTTTGCCCTGAGTGTTTCAATTCTCCTAGTGAACATGTCCTTCTTAAAACGAACGGAGTTTTTTCTCTACATATGATTGCTAGAAGCGTCATGGAGAAGGTCGGCGCGCTTTTCGGATACAAGAAGTACTTGGAAAAGAAGAACGTAAAGAAGCTCCTTGCTGAAATGCCTTCTATGAAATCCTCATTCTGGAAATCAAAGCCGTCTGAAGATGCTTCATCAGATGACCTAATAGGCGAGGCCGCGAAGTACGGTGGAATGAAGGGATTCGCGATGTTGGCAGAATTGCTTCAGAAGCATCTTGCGGAAGCTGAACAGAGGGTAGCTGAGGAGCGCTCGCGATAAGGAGATAAATCCGATGGATCACAGAAACTCAAGTCCTCTTAGAGAATCACCTATCGTCACTGGCTACAAGGTTGTCCTAGGAGTCTTCTTCGCGTTAGTTGTGCATTCTGCGCTCGGTTTTTTCTTCCGTGACATGCCATCAACGTTATATGGCTTATGGGAATCTAGACCGAGATGCTTGTTTGGACATTAGGCCGCGAAGTTTCTGGGAGGTATTTCATAAATAATGAGAAAGAAGAGAATAACCGATAAGAAGCTTGTCAAGATACTACGAAGAATCGTTAGAGACCACCTCTGGCATCCGGGTAGTAAACCTAGTACGAGGTGCCCCAAAGTTCTTAAGTCTTCGTTAGAGCTAGCTAACGTGCTTTTAGCCAAATGTCATAGTCTCTCTAACAAGGAGTTAGCCAGCGCTCTACGATTGGCCTTTGCCACCAGAGCATTGCGAATTTTCTCCTCTGCTATCCATCTTCACAGAAAACAGTTTTACGTTGAGCAACTTGGACTACTCCGTAGTATCAGTGAGCTATACGCGTTAGCTGTCTGGCTTTTTCTAGATACGTCAAAGGAAAAGCTTAGGACTGTAGCCTGGGAGGTTAGCGGTTTTAGGGCTTTTAGCCTTCACATCATGCTGCAGACAACTTACATGCTCAAATTCGACCAGTCAGCAAGGAACAGAGAGCTCTACGAGAGTAACCTCAGGGCTAGCGGGATGTGGGAAAACAGGTGTGTAGACCTATGTAAAAGGTTTAGTATCGAGAAAGAGCGGAAGAAGGTAGGTGAAAGGACTAAGGAGATATATAAATTCACTACTGCTCCACCTGATAATTACCTTAATCCTACGATCAACAGTGAGAACGTGGACAGAAGTATCGTCAAGTTCATGGGTAAGGTATTGGGTAAAAGGCCGGCGCTCCCCCAAGTAACCTCAGGTGGAACTATGCTGTCCTTAGAACGCCTATTTCCTGGCAGAATGGACCTTTGGTTTCATGAACACTTCGGCGACCTGGATAATCCGATTAGGTCAGACGGGCATCTATTTAGAATTGAATCCCAGTTTATGCATAACGATTTTCCTATGAGCTTGGCGCTCATGAGAAAGCAGGAGCAATTCGAGCAATACACATACTACATCGGAGCATTGGCACTACATATGCTGCTTTTACTTACTTCTGTTGGAAAGGACCGAGCCATTACTCCTCATGGGTACGAAATATGGGAAGTTGCTGATGAGAGCCAGGCAGTAGCTGACCACGTTGGCAATCTCCATCGTGAAAGCCTAAGAATTAAGAATGAATGGGAACGAAGCGAACTTGAGTCAGCTACGTGAGAAGTCCTTGGGGAGGACAGCGCGCCCCTCTGATATACTAATCATTCAGTGTTCACGGGCATAATCCAGGAGGTCGGGGAGGTGCGCGCGGCGGCGCGGAGTGGCTCCGGCGGGAAGCTAACCGTCCACTGCCCGAAGACCGCGTCAGGCCTGAAGGCCGGGGATTCGGTTGCGGTGAACGGCGCGTGCCTGACCTGCGAAGAGATTACGCCCGACGGCTTCACCGCGTCGGTGCTGCGCGCAACCTGCGAGGCCACCAATCTGGGCGGCCTCAAGCGCGGCGACCGGGTGAACCTGGAACAGGCATTGCGCGCGGGCGACCGCATCGGCGGGCACTTCCTGCAGGGGCACGTGGACTGCGCGGTTGCCGTCATCGCCAGCGGAGCGGCAAGCGGCGGGGACTGGACGCTTACCTGCGAGCTGCCGGAGGAGCTTGCGCCTGCAGTGTTTCCCGGCGCGAGCGTGGGCTTAAACGGGGTGAGCCTGACGGTGCGCGCGGCGGGCGAGGGCGCGCTCACCGTGAGCCTGATACCGGCGACGCTTGAACAGACGAATCTGGGCGGCCTGAAGGCCGGCGACAGGGCCAATTTAGAAGTTGACCTGATAATTAAGAGTGTCTATTATGCGCTGAAGCAGATGGGCGAGCGCGGGGGACTCACGCGGGAGGACCTGGCGCGACTGGGATATGGAAAATAACGACGACAGCAAATTCGTTGAACGCGTGGAGAAGGCTCTCGACGAGCTGCGCGCCGGGCGCTTCATTATCCTGATGGATGACACCGACCGGGAAAACGAAGGCGACCTGGTGATGGCCGCCGAGTTCGTGACGCCCGAGGCGGTCAACTTTATGGCGGCGCAGGCGCGGGGGCTAATCTGCGTGCCGCTCACCGCCGAGCGGCTGAACGCGCTGAATTTGCAGCTTATGACGCCGGAAAACACCGAGGCCCATGGCACCGCGTTTACCGTTAGCGTGGACGCGCGGGAGGGAACGACCACCGGCATCTCCGCCGCCGACCGCGCCCAGACCATACGCACACTGACTTACGGCAAGACCAGGCCGGAGGATTTGCGGCGCCCGGGGCACATATTTCCGCTGCGCGCCGAAAACGGCGGCGTGCTCAAGCGGGTGGGGCAGACCGAGGGCAGCGTGGACCTGTGCCGGCTCGCGGGGCTGAAGCCCGCCGCTGCAATTTGCGAGATTATGCAGGAGGACGGCTCGATGGCGCGGCTGCCGGAACTGAGGGAGTTCGCCAAGCGCCACGGGTTGCAGCTTTTGCACGTGCACGACATCGTGCGCTACCGGCTGCGCACCGAGTCGCTGGTGGAGCGGTTCGACATCGCGCGGATGCCCACGGTGTACGGCGACTTCCAGGTCGTCGGCTACCGCGTGCCCGCCACCGAAGAAGAGCATGTGGCGCTGGTCTTCGGCAAAATTAAGCCCGACGAGCCGGTGCTGGTGCGGGTGCATTCGGAGTGCCTGACCGGCGACATCTTTGGCAGCCTGCGCTGCGACTGCGGGTTGCAGCTGCACTACGCGATGCGCAAGATCGCGGAAGCGGGCAGCGGCATCGTGGTGTACCTGCGCCAGGAGGGGCGCGGCATCGGGCTGCTAAATAAGATCCGCG
This sequence comes from bacterium, assembly GCA_029932365.1. GTDB lineage: Bacteria > 4484-113 > 4484-113 > 4484-113 > 4484-113 > JAGGTK01. The sequence goes on from JAOZQG010000010.1 coordinate 5,520, forward strand.
CTTACCACCTGCAGGACGGCGGGCTGGACACGGTGGAGGCCAATCTGGAACTGGGCTTCCCCGCCGACAAGCGCGACTACGGCGTGGGCGCCCAGATTCTGCGCGACCTGGGTGCGAGCAGGCTCAGGGTGATTACCAACAATCCCAAGAAGCTGGTCGGGCTTGAAGCCTACGGCCTGAGCATCGTGGAACGGGTGCCCATCCCCATTGAGGAGATAAGAAGTGACGAAAACGAATTTTACCTGGACACCAAGCGGCGCAAGCTCGGCCATATCATCCCGCCGGACTGAGCGATGAGGCTACTCGCGTACGCATTCGTATTCTGCGCCTGCTGCCTGCTGACCGCGTGCCCGGTCGACCCTGCGCGGAGGGAGCTGCAGTCGGGCCGCATCGAGTCCGGCATCCCCGCCGCGCCTTCCCGCATGGCGTTCATCACCAGTTTTGGCGGCACCGGCGTGGAGGAAGGGAAGTTTCAGCGCATCGGCGGGCTGGCGGCGCTGAACGGGCGGCTTTACGTGGCCGACCACCAGCTCTCGCGCATCCAGTACTTTGATTACTTCGGGAAGTATCTGGGCTCCTGGGGATGCGGGCTTGACGTCAATAAGTTCGGCGTGACCGAGCAGTCGCTGGCGCTCAATTCCGAGGCCAGCGAGCACGAGCTGATGTCCGCAGAAGTAGTGCGGGCGATAGCCGAGCGGACGTTTTTCCGGGCGTTTGACGTGGCGACCTACGAAGGCGACGTGCTGGTGCTGAACAACTTCCATTCCCGGGCCGATTCCAGGACCGCCATGATGACTCCGGAGATAATCCGGTTTTCGCCCGACGGCGAATTCAAGCGCACCTACGATATTCCCAGCCTGTTGCCGGCGTTCCTGGCGGTGAATGAGGAGAAGCACCTGATTGGCGTCAGCGACATTATTAACAACGCGTTTCAGGTGTTTGACGTTTATACGCTTGAGTCTGTTGGCGGCAGCCGCCAAGGCTTAATCAGTAGCTATCAGGGATACATCGAGCAGGTGTACTCCACGCCCGACCCGAAGGAGCAGGTCAGAATTAGCCGGCTGCTGCTCAAGACGGGCTCGAAGGAAGGGGAATTCGATTTCATTAACGGCCTGGCGTTCTATAGCGCCGAACAGGAGAATGGCGAGACGGTGGACATGGTCCTGGCGGTCGACCGCAACAACAGCCGCATCCAGGTATTCACCGTCCAGGGGGAGCACCTGAAAACCGTCCAGGGCAGAATCCCCGGCGGGAACATATGGTTCGCCCGGCCGGCGGACATCGCAGTGTCCGACGAAGGCATTGTTTACCTGTCGGACCAGAATATGGAGCAGCCGAGAGTCATCGTGTTTTCTAGCAGGTTCAATCCGCTTTATTCGCTGGGACATCCGGAGATGAAATCGCCCGGCTATATCGAGCTTACCGAGGACGAATTCGTTTTCATCGCGGATACCAAGTCAAACCAGGTATTTGTTTTCGGCCCCAGAAAGGAGAAGCTCGCCGCCGAGCAGTCCGCGATGGAGAGCGCACGTAGTGAGGAGCCTGTGGAGGTAAATCCGTCGTCGTGATAGGCCCGGGCAGCCACGAAGAACTCATCGCCCGCATCCGGAACCGGGACGTGCGCGCGGTCGCCCGCGTTATTAGCACGCTGGAAAACAATCCCCGGTTCGCCCGCGAGTTCATCACGAAGCTTTCTCCGTTTCACCAAAAGAAGCCGCGCTTCGGCATAACCGGAAGCCCGGGCGTGGGCAAGAGCACGCTGGTGAACCACCTCGTCCGGCAGTTGCGGGAGCAGGAAAAGCGCGTCGGTATCGTGGCGGTGGATCCGACCTCGCCGTTTTCCGGCGGCGCCATACTCGGCGACCGCATCAGGATGCTGGACGTGCAAAACGACCCCAACGTCTACATCCGCAGCCTGGGGAGCCGGGGTTCGCTGGGCGGGCTGTCCGCGGCGACGGCGAACATTGTCCGGGTGCTGGAAGTTTTCGGCGTGGACTTTATGCTCATAGAGACCGTGGGCATGGGGCAAACCGGCTTCGACATCGTGGACATCGCCGACACGGTGGCGCTCGTGCTGTCCCCGGAGAGCGGCGACGGCGTCCAGACGATGAAGGCTGGAGTGATGGAAGTAGCGGACATCTACGCCGTGAACAAGGCAGACCGTCCCGGCGCGGACGGCCTTATCACGGAGATAATTTCGCTTCTGGGGATGCTGGACAGCCCTAAGGAATGGAAACCGCCGGTGCTCAAGATGAGCGCGCTGGAAGGCTCGGGCGTGAGCCAGTTGCTGGATTCGTTTTTTGAGCATCAAGCGTTTTTGGCGGAGCACGGACTGGCCGCAACAAGAAGGCGGCACCAGATCGCCCGCGAGATTAGATTTATCGTCGAAAGCCGCGTTGAGCGGCTGCTTACCGGGGAAACGAAACACAAGGCCACGCTAGACGACCTGGCCGAAAAGGTGCAGCGGGGGGAGCTGGACACCTATAGCGCCGCGGGCGTGCTGATTGGTATGATAATCAACTCGCTGCGAGACGAAGAAATTCATGAGGAAACGTAAAATCAAAAAGCTGCTCGTGGCCAACCGGGGGGAGATAGCCCTCCGGGTCATCCGCACGTGCCGCGAGATGGGCATTGAGGCGGACGCGCTTTACTCCGACGCCGACCGCAACGCCCTGCATATCGTCCACGCGGTGTCGTCCTACCGGCTGCCCGGCAACACTCCGCAGGAAACGTACCTCAACATTCCGCTCATAGTTGATATCTGCAAGAAAAACAAGATAGACGCGGTGCATCCCGGTTACGGATTCCTGGCCGAAAACGCCGACTTCGCGCAGGCGCTGGAGGATGAGGGGATAATCTTCGTCGGGCCGACGGCCAAGTGCATACGCGACTACGGGGACAAGCTGGTGGCCAAGCGGCTGGCAGCGGACGCGGGGGCCCACGGCGTCCCCGGCACTGAAGAGCCGGTAACCACGCTTAAGGCCGGGCTGAAGGCGTTCAAGGAAATCAAGCCACCGGTGATGATAAAAGCCGCCGCCGGCGGGGGCGGGCGAGGAATGCGCATCGTCCGCACAGAGGACGAGTTCAGCCGGGACTTCAAGATGGCGCAGAGCGAGAGCCTGGCCGCATTCGGCAGCGACAAGGTCTTCCTGGAAAAATACATAGAGCACCCGCGCCACGTCGAATTCCAGATTCTGGGCGACCGGCACGGAAGCGTTATCCACGTGGGCGAGCGCGAGTGCAGCATCCAGCGCCGCCACCAGAAGCTGCTGGAGGAAGCGCCCAGCCCCATAGTGGACAAGAAGCTGCGGGAGGAAATGGGAGCCGTGGCCGTGAAAGTGGCCAAGAGCGGCAATTATGTGGGCGCCGGCACCGTGGAGTTCCTCGTAGACCGCAAAGGGCGCTTCCATTTTATTGT
>JAOZQG010000010.1:8947-30959 GCA_029932365.1 bacterium
CTGAGATGAACACGCGCCTGCAGGTGGAGCATCCGGTCACCGAGATGATTACGAATACGGACCTGGTGCGCGAGCAGATACTGATTGCGGAGGGCGAGAAACTATCGCTCAAGCAAAGCGAGGTCAGGATCCGCGGCCACTCCATTGAAACGCGCATCAACGCGGAAGACCCGCTGCGCGATTTCCTGCCGGTGCTGGGCAGGCTCAACCGCTACCTGCCTCCGATGGGCAACGGTATCCGGCTGGATTCTGCGGCGTACGAGGGCTATGACATACCTATCCACTACGATTCGCTAATCGGGAAGCTCATTACCCACGGCCAGGACCGGATGACCGCTATTCGTAAGATGCAGCGCGCCCTGCGCGAGTTCATCATCACCGGCGTGAAGACGACCATCCCCTTCCACCAGTTTGTAATGTCGCACCCCGATTTCCAGAAGGGGAGGTTTTCCACCAGTTTCGTTGAGGAGCACTTCAGCGTAAGCGAAATTGAGCGCTTCTTGCGCAGCAAGGACGAGCGGGTTAACCTGCGCGACGTGGCTATAGCAACGGCGCTGGTTTACTATCTCTCTCAGGAGAAGGTGCAGCCCCAGGTGGACCCTGAGGAGGCCGAGGACATCCACCGGTCTCCTTACTCCATGCGGCACAGGAGGGATTTATGAAGCTGGTATCCGTTGTTGAAGGGAATCCGTACCGCATAAAGATCGCGCCGGACAAGGAACGCGAAGGCGTTTATGTCGTTGAGCTTGACGGAGAGAGCATTCCCGTTGAAGTCGTGGAGCTGAAGCCCACCTCTATTACGATGGGCATCGGCAATCGCATCGGCTTTTACGAATTCACCCGGTCGCGGGGGAAGCTCGCCGAAGTAAACCTGGGAAATCAGAGCTACCGGGTAGAAGTGAAAACGCCGCAACAGGAAGAGCTTGAGCGGCTTCTGGCCAAATACAGCAGTTCCGGAGCGGGAGCGACCGCCAAGAAAGTAATAACCGCGCCGATGCCGGGGAAGATACTGGAGATATACATCAAGGAAAACGACCATGTTGAGCTGGGGAATGTGGTTGCCGTGCTGGAAGCGATGAAGATGGAAAACGAAATCAGCTCGACCGTGGAGGGGACGGTCAAGGCCCTGAAAGTAAAGCCCGGCGATTCCGTCGCCCGCGACCAGCCGCTGATAGAGTTCGTCTGAGTGCAACGTGCCACGCTGCTATAATCTAGGCAATGAGAATTATCATATGGATTGCGCTGCTTGCGGGGATAACCGTTTTCACGAGCTGCGCCCGGGATAAGACGCCGGCGGGAGAGCCGACCAAGCTTGAGCCCGTGGAAATCGAGCTTTCGTTTACTGTTGAAGGTGAAATCTCCCCGGATTATTTTTACTTTTTCGTCTTCAACTTCACCAATAGCCCCAACACCGGGGAAGAATACCGGCCCTTACCTTTAGTCAGCGGCCCCGAGCGGGGGACGCGGTGGGAACGTTACATCGTTTTCAACGGCGAGTCGCGCACCGAGGAGAATATAAAGACCCTGACCAAGAGCGACACGCCGACGTTCACCGCGGTGGGCGCGGGTCCTAAACATATCCTGAGCACCGATGTTAACGGGGACGGGCTGCCGGACGTTATTACAGCAAATAGCCTTGACGATACCGTGAGCGTGCTTTTGCTGGGGACTGCCGGACGCTTTTCCGAGCACGTTGACTACGAAGTCGGCGACGAACCCGTTGCACTGGCGCTGCTTGACCTTACCGAGGCGGACGAGCCCGAGCTCGCCGTGAGTAACGGCGCCGACAGCGAAGAGGGCAACTCAATATCGCTTCTGAGCAATGATGGAACCGGCGTGTTCAGCCTGATAAGCACCGTGGAGCTGCCGGCGCAGCCTTACGGCCTGGCTGTGGGGGATTTCACCGGTGACGGCACCGATGACCTCGCCGTGGCGCTATTCACCGACAGCGAAGAGGGCAATCGCGTCGCGGTATTCCCCGTGGCGGAAGGCGAGCTGGGCGAACCGGTCTACACCGAGGTCGGAGTTAACCCAACTTTCATTGCGGTGACCAGCCTTAACGACGATGACGTGGATGACCTTGTGGTGCTGAACAGCTTCAACGGAGAGGGCGGCAACAGCCTGATGCTGCTCGCGGCGGCCGGAGACGGGAGCTTCACGGTTGAGCAGACGTTTGAGACCGACCCCGTTCCTTCGGGGCTCGCCGTGGCCCGGCTTAATGCGGACGAAGACGACGATTACGCATTTACCAGCGCGTTCAATGACGACCCGGGCAACACGCTGACGGTTATTCTCAGCGACGGCGAGGGCGGCTTCCACGCTCAGGAGCGTATGGCGGTGGGCCATACGCCCAGGGATGTTATCGCTGGAGATTTGAACGAAGACGGCCGGCTTGACCTAATTGTCGTAGAGAGCGCGGATGATACCGAGGGCAACCGCATACGCCGCCTGCTGCAAAACGAGTTCGGCGGATGGGGCAACGCGCTGGCATACGAAGTCGGCAAGGAGCCTTATGCCGGCGTCCTGCTAGACCTGAACAGCGACGACCACCTGGACTGCGCGGTAGTAAACTCGGCCAACGACATTCTGGGCAATTCCATCGCCTTGTTCACAGGAGACGGTACGGGCGATTTCCAGGGCACGGTGACCTTCTGGACCGATGAGGAGCCTGATCCCATCACCACTCAGGTGTGGTACCTGGGCTCGTCCATTACCCGCAACCGGTTTAGCATCCTGCTGGACCCGCGCACTTTCTATAATTTGAACGGCGTGCAGCCCGACAATTTCATCGTGGATTTTATGACCTTTGATACCGGCATCGACTGGATGACGAACCCGGAGGATTACGGGAGGGAGTACGACTGGCTGCACATACCGCTGGTGGTATGCGAGGACGTGGGCTTTGAAGCCAACGAGGACCAGGACCAGCTTGAAGGCGACATCGAAGACGCGCCGAATCCCCCGCCTGCGGCGGCGAACATAGTGGACTGGTACGCGGAGGTGCGCTAGGTGGGCTGCCTGCGCCGGCTCACTAACTGCCTGGCCACGATTATCGTCCTGACGGCTCTGCTGGCGGTCGGAGCTTACCTGTTGCTGCTTTACGTGATGGAAAACGAGCTGGCGGACGCGCTCAGGCGCAAATTCATGCTACCCCCCAGCTCCAGCGTGACCATAGAAGCCGGAGATGTCCTCGATTCGCTGGGAGGACGGGTGGACGGCGTTTATATTGAAGCGTCGGAGGCATCCGTTTCCGGCATTAGAGTGCAAAATGTCGTGTTCAGCGCCGAAGACCTTAGCTTCGATATAGTCAACATGGTGACGCGGAAGAATCCGGTGCTGAAGGAAGTGGACTACGCCGAGGCCAGCTTTGAGGTCAGCCAGCAGGACCTGGCGGACGCCTGGCTTAAAAAGGCGCGGCGCTTCGGCGTGCGTGAGCTTTCGGTTGAGTTTTTGCAGGACGAAGGCGAACTGCCCGCGGTAAAGGTCTCCGCCGGCACCACGCTGCTGGGCAAGGACCTGAAGGCGAGCGTGCGGGGCAGGTTTACGCTGGTGGACCGCAGGGAAATCGCGTTTCAGATTTCCGACACCGAAGCGGGCGGCATCGGGCACGATATCGTCGAAGGCGTGTTCGTCCGGATGGCGCCGAGGCTGCGCGTGGGCGACCTGCAGGGGGATCTGGTGGTTGACCGCCTGTGGGTGGAGGATGACCGTCTGCACGTGGCGGCGCATACAACGGGCGTGACGAGCCTTGGTGAAACTGCAAAAACCGGGGAGGAGAACTAATGAGCGGATACTGGCGCATAGTCGCGGTCGCAGTACTGGCGGTCGCCGCCGTGGCGGGCCTGGCGCTGGCGAAAACGCAGGTTCCCGGCAGCGAGGGCGACCCCATCGTGACCAAAAGCTACGTGGATATGCAGGCGGTGTGGGATGAGCGGACGGTGGAGCAAGGTTCGTTTTACAAGCTCCGCCCCGGCTGCGAAATCATCGTCACGGCGACCGACGAGGAGCTGGATGAGCTTTCGCTGAAGGACGCCAATCTGGGCGACTGCGTTATGCTGGACCTTACCACCGGCGAACGGCTGGGCAGGATGGTGCTCGCCGTGGGTCATCACTATCTGGTGGGGCCGGGCACGGAAGCGCGGCTTACCTTCAACGAGGGCGGCACCGTGCTGACTCGCGGTGTGGCGCCCGAGGAGTAGTGGGGAATTCATGGGCAGCCTGCGCAAGTCTCTGATCTACATATTCCTTGCATTGGGACTGATAGCGGCGCTGGGCATCCTGGCGCAGCGCGCGGGCTGGGATAAGGCGAACCGCAAGGTGATGCTGGTGTTCGACGCGGGCAGCTTTTCGCAGCTGGCGCAGGCGGGAGTTGCCGTATCCCTGCCTTCACCCGCGGCGGTGGGCGTCAGCGAAGCCACCATCCGCTCGCTGGACGAGCTGGGCTACCTTTCGCCCGTGGATCTGACAGGCGGTGGAGACGCTTTCAGATTCGTCATTCCGCGAGAGCGATTCTTCGAGTTCGATACCGAAGAAGCGTCGCGTCTCGCCGAAAGGATCCGCACGTGCCTTAGCTGGCAGCTCGTGGGAGGATTTGACGTTGCGGTGCAGGAGCTGAACCGTCCGGACGAGCCTCCGGCCTTTCTGGGCGTCATAGCGCTGCCGCACCTTTCGGAGGAGGCCCTAAACGCGCTGGCGCTGGGCTTTTACCTGCGCCCGCAGTTTCCCCTGCCCGCCGAGCACGCGTTCGTCTTCCGCCCCAACGGCAACGGGCTGATGGACGCCGAAGCCGTGAAGCTCAAGTTTTCGTGGATGCCGGAAGTGCCGCGCGCTTCGTCGCTTGTGGTATTTTCCGGAACCCAGGTGCCGGGGTATCCCTGGGGCCTGAGCCTGGCGGCGGCGGAGTTTCAGGGAGAGATGGGGCTGGTGGAGTTTTCCGAGCTTGACGGCGACCGCGCGCTGGCCAAGCGCCTGCCGCCGGAAAAGATACTCTGGGTGCACTCAATACCGCCCGAGGAAATCCCCGAGCTCAGCCCCGAGGTGATGGTGCAGCGCTTTTTGCGGGCGCTTCGGGAGCGCAATCCGCGCGTGCTCTATATCCATCCGGTGAGCGCCTCGCAGAGCATCCCGCCCCGCGCGGACATGCTGGCGGCGGCGATGCAGGCCAACGCGCAGTATATACGGGCGCTGGTGGACGGCATGGAGGAGCTGGGCTTTGAACCGGCGCTTGAGCCGGCCAGTTTCGGCGGTGACCCGCCGCTTGCGCTGCGCGCACCGGTTCTGCTGCTGGTGTATCTGGGAATTTTGTGGTTCATCTTTATCTACTTTCCCGGCGGGAGAATGGCCGCTTTCGTGGGACATCCTGCGACTATGCTGGTGGCACTGGCGGCGAGCTTCCCCCTGGCGGGGGTGGCCAACGCGCGGGCGCTGGCGGCGCTGGTCGCCGCGCTGGTATTCCCCCTGGTGGGCCTGGGCTATGCGCTGAAGTACTTTTGCGAGCATCCGGCGCGCGGGCGCTGGCGGCTTATGCCCTACGCCAATGCGCTAACCGCGTTCGGCATCGCGTTTCTGCTCACGCTTTCAGGCGGGCTGGTAATCTACAGCCTGCTCACCGGCGCGGCCGCAATCGCCAAGATGGAGGTCTTTCGCGGCGTGCTAATCTCCCGCGCCTTACCCGTAATTGTGGCGCTGGCGTACTGCTACAACCTGGCCGAGCTTGGTTGGGCGCCCGCCGCGCGCAACATATACGCCCGCATCAACCGGGTTTTCGGGCATTCGGTGAGCTACCTGGATCTCGCGCTGATAATCATCCTGGCGGGAGCGCTGGGCTTGGCGCTGCTGCGCGCGGGCAACGAGTTCGGCTTTCTGGTCAGCGGCACCGAAACTTCGGTGCGCGGCACGCTGGAACAGCTATTCGGCGTGCGCCCGCGCACCACGGAGCTGGTGGGCCATTTCGCGCTGGTGGGATTTTTCGTGCTGCTGCCCTGGGCGCACCGCAGTTTGCTTCTGCTGCTGGCGGCGGGCACCATGGCGCTTTGCAGCGTGATTAATACCTATTCGCATCTGCACACGCCGCTTTTGGTGAGCGTCCACCGCACGCTGCTGGGACTGATGGTCTCGCTTATCGCAGTGACCGTGGCCTGCGCTGTCATCTGGCTTATCGCATACATCTACCGGGCGCTGCGCCCGGGCGCGCAAGCGGGAGGAACCGGTGGCGGCTAAGGGGCTGGTGCTGGGATATTTCGGCGCCGCCAACTGGGGCGACGAGCTTATCCTGCGCAGCTTCCTCAAGGCCTACCGCGAAATCCTCGGCACCGCCGGCGTCAAGCTCAGTGTGACGATGAAACTGCCGCCGGACCGGGCGTACCGCGAGAGCCTGCGCGAGCTGTATTCCGGCATCCGCTTCGTCGCGATGTCGGCGTTTTTGCCCTTCAGCCCGGCGCTTAGCGGCTACCGCTACCTCTTCTGCCCCGGCGGAAGCCTGCTGCAAAACGCCACCAGCGACCGCTCGCTGAAGTATTACCTGTCCATCATCAACCGCTTCACCGGCGGGAACCGCCGCGCGCTGCTGCTCAACCAGGGCATCGGCCCCCTCCGGGGGGAGCGATTCGTCGCTGCGACCAAGCGCACACTTTCGCGCGTTGCGCTGTTCACCGCGCGCGACCGCGACACCTACGACTACGTCGCCGACGCGGTGCCGAAAGATAAGCTTTTCTTGTCCAGCGACGGCGTGTTCGCCTGCGAGCAGGACTTCGCGCCTAAAGAGGACGCGCCGCCCAAAAAAGTCTTCGTCTTCGTGCTACGCGAAGGCGTGGCGGAAGAAGCGATGGAGTTCACCATTGGCAGCGTCCCGCGCACGCACGCGGTTGACCTGGTGGCGTTGCAGCCGGTTGACCTGGAATACCTGCGCGAAGTGCGGGTGCGCACGGTGTTTCCCCACGACAGGGTGGAGGTTATCGGGCCGCTGGAGTTCGCTCGGCGCCTGCCCGGCAGCACGCTTGTGGTGAGCGAGCGCTACCACGGGCTGGTAGCCGCGCTGGCGGCGGGCGTGCCTTTCGTGGGCATTGGCGACGACCCGAAAATAATAAGCTTCTGCAAGGAAGCGGGGATGCCGTATTTTGTGCGCGACGCGCTGCACGAAGCCACGGCGGATGATCTGCTGGCGCGCGCGCAGTCGGCGCACGATGCGGCGAGGTTTTCCGCCCTCACCGCCGAATTCGCCCGCCGCCAGGAGGAGCAGAAGAAGCTGGTGGCCGGTAAGGTGAACAGTAGCCAGGCCCCAGTAGCCACTAGCCAGGGAAGAAGTGGCAAGTAGCAAGGACAAACTATGAACTGTAGGGGGGGGACCCGGCGACACCTTTGGCGTGGCGGGTAAACACCGCGTACTCAGTGGGGCAGCGGGCGGCGCGTGTGATAAAATTGCCGGGAACTTCTTTGGGGAGGATGCGACTTGGCTACACCGATTGGCTTTCTGCCCGGCAGCATCAGTCTCGCCATAGCTAACCTTTACACACTGGCGCTGGTGCCCAAGTGGTGGATTCCCGTCCGCGAGGGGGTAGGGGAATTCGCCACCTGGCTCTGGGGGCCGCCGCTGGTCATCGTGCTTCTGCCCGCCGGAGCTTACTTTACGCTGCGGCTGTTCTTTCCCCAGATACGGCATTTCTGGCACGCGGTGATGTGCATCACCGGGCGCTACGACCGGGCGGAAGATCCCGGCGCGCTTACCCACTTCCGGGCGCTGTCCACCGCGCTTTCCGCGACCATCGGCACGGGAAACATCGTCGGCGTGGCGACCGCCATAGCCAGCGGTGGCCCGGGCGCCGTGTTCTGGATGTGGGTTTCGGGCTTTTTCGGCATGGCGACCAAGTTTTATACCTGCACGCTCGCCAGCAAATTCCGCCATATTGATCCGGACGGGCACATACGCGGCGGGCCGATGTATTACATCAAGCTTGGCCTGGGCAACAGGTGGGCCTGGCTGGGCTGGGTATTCGCGCTGGCGACGGCTATCACCGCCCTGGGCATCGGCAATATGGTGCAGAGCAACGCCATCGCCGACCAGTTCAAGGAGATGTTCCGCATGCCCACGTGGCTTACCGGCCTTATCCTTGCCGTTCTCGTATTTATGGTGATCATCGGTGGCGTGAAGCGCATCGGCGCGGTGGCCGGAAGAGTGGTGCCCTTTATGGCGGTAATTTACCTGGTGGGCGGGCTGGTCGTGGTGTTCGCCAATCTGGACAGGGTCGGTCCGGCCTTCTCCGACATATTCCGCTACGCTTTCACGCCTTACGCTCCGTTGGGCGCGGGACTGGGAATCGCCATGCGCTACGGACTGGCGCGCGGCGTGTTCAGCAACGAGGCGGGCCTGGGCTCGGCGCCCATGGCGCACGCCGCCGCCCGCACCACAGAGCCCATTCGCGAAGGCTTCGTGGCCATGCTCGGCCCCTTCATTGACACGCTGGTTATCTGCACAGTCACCGCGCTGACCATCGTGATGACCGGGGCGAATCTATTCACGGACGCTGCGGGAAGGACGCTGGACGGCGCGCCGCTTACCTCCAAGGCGTTCGAGCTGGGCGTTCCCTTCGGCGCCTACATTGTTACTTTCGCCCTGCTGTTTTTCGCCTTTACCACGATGCTGGGGTGGAGCTACTACGGAGAGCAGGGCTTCCAGTACATCTTCGGGCGCGGCGTTATCCAGATTTACCGTTACCTGTGGGTGGCGGTGGTGATTGTGGGCGCGGTGTTCGGCCTGAAGCTCATCTGGGCCATCGCCGATATATTCAACGCGCTGATGCTCGTGCCCACGCTAATCGGCACGCTGCTGCTGAGCGGCGTTGTGGCTAAGATGTACCACGACTATATCCGGCGGATGCGCGATAAGTTTGCCGAAACCGCGGACTGATGAGCCGCGATTTTTGCCGCAGCCACCTTATGCGCGTATAATTGTGCGCGAGGGAACCATACATGGCCAATGCATTCAAGGGCACCAAGCGCATTAAACAATTCGACCTTTTTGACGACGTGTCCGCCGACGACCTGGCCGCGCTGGGCAAGAGCATAACGGTGGAGGAGCCCGCGGTGGGCGACTACATTATCCACGAGGGCAAGCTGACCCACCGCATATTTCTGATTGAGCGCGGGCTGGTTGACGTCTTCAAGCAAATTGGCAAGCGCATGGTGCGCATTAACACCATGGGCCCCGGCGACTACTTTGGCGAAATCGCCATGGTGCTGAACTGCCCGCCGACCGCCACCGTGCGCGCACGCGAGGATGTTGCGCTGCTGAGCATACCTGAAGACGTGTTCATGAACTTCATCCACCGGCACAAGAACGTCTTTTTCAAAATCTTCAAGACGGCGACCGAGCGCCTGTCGTCCACCAATATTTTGCAGCTCAGGCATCTCATTGACGAGCTGGACTTTTACTACCAGAAGTTTCTGGACGTGCAGAAAATCTGGTATTTCCTGCCGGCGGAGCTGGTGGGGCGCACGCTGCGCGGGGAAATGGAAGAAGTGCGCAAGGGCTACATGCGCAACGTCACCATCCTTTTTCTCGACCTGCGGCACTACACTTTCTTCGCCGAAATCCGCGACCCGAAGGCGGTGCTGTCCACGCTCAACGAAATGTTTTACGAGATAACACGGATTATCACCCGGTACGACGGCAACGTGGACAAGTTCATCGGGGACGGCCTTATGGCGATTTTTGAGAGCGACACCACGGAGCGCAAGAACGCCGCCAACGCGCTGGAGGCTTCGGTGGAGATAATGCGGTTTATGCAAACGTTCAACACCAGCCGCTACCGCAAACACCAGGAGGAGTTTTATCTCGGCGTCGGCCTGAACTCGGGAAGAGTGGTGTTCGGCAACGTCGGCGTGGAGAATTTGATGATGAACTTCACCGCCATCGGTGACGTGGTTAATGTGGCGGCGCGCCTTGCCAGCCACGAGCAGAACAACCTTATCGCCATGAGCGAGGACACCTACAAGCTGGTCTACCGCAAACTGAAAAATTACAGGGTGAGCAAGAAAGAAGAAGCGGAATTGCGCGGACGGCGCGAACCGGTTACCTATTACCACGTGTCGGGCTTCTAGCGGCTAGTCCTTGCCGCCGAATATCTCCGCCCGCAGGTTTTCAAATGCCGACGGGCGCACCGAGATCACCGTCTCTTTTGTGCGCAGAATCGTGCCGGTCCTGGCCGACTTGGGCTTCTTGAGATATTTGAGCTGGGTGTAGCAGACCTCGACGCTGGCCTCGCTTCGTCCCCTGCTGTGTGCGGCGGCGACGATGGCGGCCTGCTCGATATCGTGCGGGTCGGGGGCGCGCTTGCCGGTGAGCAGCAAGACGTAACTGCCGGGAAAGTCCCGGGCGTGGAACCAGTGGTTGCGGGCTGCGGGGAACGCCTTCAGCGCCGCAAAATTGCCCTCCGCGCTGAAGGTGAGTATCAGCTCGAAGCCCCCGGCGGTGCGTCCGCGACGCACCCTGTGGGGGAACCGGGCCAGCTTATCGGAGACCGCGTCAGGCCTGGCGGCCGCTTTGGCCTTTGCCTTGCGCCGCGGTTTACGGACGGGCTTTCGCTCCGCTTCAGCCAGCAATTTCTCCAGCTTGTCCGCGCTTCCCGCCAGCCGTTGCAGGTAGCTTATCAACTGGTTGAACTCGACGGGTTCATCCAGCAGGGCGCGCTCGTCCAGCCTGCCGACTAATTGCTCTAAGGCAGCACCGCGCAGGATCTCGCGCACCGCCGAGGGGGCCGGTGAGAAGGGGCCGAGCGCGGCAAGCGCTGACCTGGCCTGGTAGGCCAGCGCGAGCTCCTGCCGCAGCGCTTCGGCCTGACGGCTTTCGGCCTTCCCTGCGCCGACCTTCAGCGCTCCCGCAAGGTCGCTTTGCAGCTCCTCAAATGCATTGCGTTCGCGCGTCATAATCTCCTCCAGCGAAGCCGCGGACCTCCCGTTATATCCTTTAGGCGGAGCGGGAGGCGGAGGCAGGGGCTTCCCCGATGCGATACGCCTTTTCGCTTCCTTGAACTCCCTGGTGCCCGGACGGTGCAGGCGGCGCATTGAGGAAACCACTCTTTCGGTCTCCGTAAGCAAGAACATGTGCGCCACCCGGCCCGTCATCTCGATTTGCAGCGTGCGTGTTTTCTCCTCGCCATACTGGTCTACGTGATGGAATATGAACAGAACAATGCGGTCGTCAGGACGAAGGAGCCTGGCCTCGGTGAGCGTATAACCAAGCACCGTGTGCTCCAACGCCTTGACGAACGAGGCGTTGAGCATCCGCTGCGGCTTGGTGCTCTCGTGGCAGGGCGGCTCCGCATCGGTGGTGAAAAGAGTCGTGCAGCGGGGGTTTACGCTGGCGACCACGATGGGCTCGGGTATCTCCAGATCAAACGTCATGGCCACGCTTCCCGGCGCGGGGGAGCTTACGCGGGTCAGCCTGCCGCCCACGAGCGACCGCCTGACGTGGTCTATTACCAGCTTGAATTCACCGAGGTGCATCAACCATCCTTGTACCTGTATTATGGCATAAGCCAACGCTGCGGCAGGTTAGCCCTCCTGCCGGCGGATATGCGCCTGCGGCGTGCACGGCACGCCGTGCCCGCTGTAGGGTGGGTGGCTTGCCCCCGCCTTATCCCCATTTGAGTACGCGGTGCTAACTGGCGCCGCCCTTGATAGCCGGGCTGGTGAGCCGTTCGGCTGCCTTCGGCTCTAAGGCTCTGAGCCTCGTCGCTCAGGCTCGAAGAGAACTCAGGCTGAAGCCCGGCGTACTCGTGGGTGGTGGGCACGGTCACGCAAGGGCGCCACCCCCCTGCGGGAAACTCACTCCTGTCACTATCTATGAACCTCTACAAAGTCGCCATATGTGATAAAATGTAGGAAGTAAGTACCTCCAGATGTTGCTGCAGCCCAGATATCCCGACTAAGGCAGCTAATCACGCGACGGGAGTGTCTATGGGCTTGAACGAACTTGTCTACTGGAAGCCGCCAAAGGACGTTGCTCGTCTGAAGGTGGCGGAACCGTTCAAAATCAAGAGCATTGAACCGATTCGTCAAACGACGCGCGCGTACCGCAGACGGATATTGCAGCGGGCCAGATACAACCTGTTCAACGTCAGCAGCCGAGACATCTTCCTCGACTTCCTGACTGACTCCGGCACCGGCGCGATGAGTCAGTCACAATGGGCCGCGCTGCAGCAGGGGGATGAGTCTTACGCCGGGAGCGTTTCGTTTGACCTTCTAAGGGACACGGTCAGAGACCTGTTCGGATTCAAGCATGTTCTTCCTTCGCATCAGGGAAGGAGCGCTGAGCTTGTCCTGATGAGCCACTTCATATCCAAAAAGGGGCTGGTTGTGCCGGGGAATTTGCACTTCGACACGACCGGCGCTCACATCGAGTTCCAGGGCGGTGTCATAAAGGAGTTCCCGGACCGGCGCATTGCCGACCTGGACGACTTCTCGCTCTTTAAGGGCGATATAGACCTGAAGCGATTCGCGCCCTATATGGAGAAGAACCATCGCAAGATACCACTTGTGGTGCTGACCGCTACCTGCAACAGCGGGGGCGGGCAACCGGTATCGCTGGCCAATGTCGCGGCCGTCGGCAAAATCTGCCGAAAGCACCGGATTCCTTTGTTCATAGATTCGGCGCGGATAATCGAAAACGCGTACTTTATAAAAACCTATGAACCCGGCTACTCGCGCAAATCCATCCGCACCATACTTCGCGAGTTCCTTTCCCACGCGGACGGAGCGATAATGAGCGCCAAGAAGGATGGGTTGGTTAACATCGGCGGATTCATCGCCACAAACAATGAGGAGTATTACGAAAATTTCAGGCGATACACCATCCTGTTTGACGGGTTTATTACTTATGGTGGGCTGGCCGGGCGGGACCTGGCCGCCATCGCTGTTGGCCTGCGCGAGGCGACCGACCTGGATTACCTGAGATACAGGATAAGCCAGGCGGCTTATCTCGCGACAAGGCTGTGGCAAGCGGGCGTTCGCGTAGTGCTACCTCCAGGAGGGCACGCGGTTTACATTGATGCCCGGGCATTCTGCCCCCACCTTCCCGTTGGGCAGTATCCGGGGCATGCGCTGACTCTGGCGCTTTATCTGGAATCCGGCATTCGCTCGTGCGAAATCGGAACGCTTCTGCGGGGGCGTGATCCCCAAACGGGCGAGGACCGCACAAAAGGCCTGGACTTGCTGCGCCTGGCCATACCGCGGCGCGTTTACAGCTATAACCAGCTTGATTACGTAATTGACGCTATCCTGAAACTGAAAAAGAACGCGCACACTATTCGCGGGGTTAAGTTTGTGCGGGAAGCCCCGTTCCTCAGGCATTTCACCAGTGAATTTGCCTTGATATAGCCGCAGGCAATCGCTAGAATCCGTCTACGGAGAGATTATGAAACCAAGACGCGTACTCATACTCGGTGCCGCCGGGCGGGATTTTCACTGCTTCAATACGGTGTTCCGCGATAATTCGGATTATGAAGTAGTCGCTTTCACCGCCACCCAGATTCCTGAAATCGACGAGCGCGTATATCCGCCCGAACTGGCCGGCACTTTATACCCGCAGGGAATACACATTGAACCGATGGAGGATCTTGAAAAGCTCATTAACGAGCTTAAGGTCGATACCTGCTATTTCTGCTATAGCGACGCTTCATACGTGGCGGTGATGCAGGTGTGTGCGCGCGTTATCGCGGCGGGCGCGGAGTTCGCCTTCCTTCCGCCCGCAGCCTCAATGCTGAAGTCGAGCAAGCCGGTGGTCTCGATAGTCGCCGTGCGCACGGGATGCGGCAAGAGCCAGACCACGCGCTACATCGCATCGATACTTAAGAAGTACGGCAAGCGCGCCGCGGTAATCCGGCATCCAATGCCCTACGGTAATTTAGTCGATCAGCGGGTGCAGAAGTTCGAAACCATAGACGATATGCAGCGTCAGAAGTGCACCATTGAGGAGATGGAGGAATACGAGCCCCATATCAACGAAGGAAATGTCGTGTTCGCCGGCGTGGACTATGCGGATATCCTCCACGCAGCCGAAGAAGCCGCGGACGTAATCTTATGGGACGGCGGCAACAACGACACGACGTTTTTTGAAAGCGACCTGATGATAACGGTTGCGGATCCGCACCGCGTGGGCAACGAGCTGGAATACTTCCCCAGCGAATACAACCTGCTGGCGGCCGACCTCGTAGTGGTGAATAAGGTAAGCACCGCGGAGCCGGAGCAGGTAGAGAAGCTGATGGCCAACATCAACTCCCGGAACCCGAATGCCGAGGTTGTTATGTGCAACTCGCCGGTCACGGTTGCCCACCCCGAGGAGATAACCGGGAAGCGCGTGCTGCTCGTTGAAGACGGCCCGACAGTCACCCACGGCGAGATGAATATCGGTGCTGCCTTTATCGCTGCGCAGAAGTTCGACGCTAGGCAGATTGTGGACCCTCGTCCCTATGCGCGGGGAAGCATCGCGGAAGCTTACCGCAAGTATACGCACCTCACGCAGGTGCTTCCCGCGCTCGGCTACTTCCCGGAGCAGCTCAAGGAGCTGGAGGAAACAATCGCCGCGGTGGATTGCGATTCAGTCCTCGTCGGCACGCCGATAGACCTTACGCGCATCGTGAAGATACCCCAGACCGCAGTGCGCGTAACCTACAGGCTGGAAGAGCACGAGCCGGGGCGGCTGGAAGCAGCCCTGCGCGAGCATCAGGTGCTGTAGGTTGTCTTAGCGGCGATCGAATCCCTATTGGCATAACGCATCTTCGGTGAGTTCTATACGTCCTGACATTCCGATAGCAAAAGGGGCGGCCGGAGCCGCCCCAGGATGTGCGTGTTTGAAGGTGGCGTTACTTGCCGACTATGTCTTTCAGGGTCTTGCCGGCGGTGAACTTGGGAACCTTGCGCGGGGGAATGGTAATCTTGGCGCCGGTCTGGGGATTCACCCCGGTGCGCTTCTTGCGCCGCGCAACACCGAAGGTGCCGAAGCCCGTAAGCTGAACCTTGCCGCCCTTCTTGAGGGTGCCGGTGATGACGTTAATCGTGGCGTCCACAGCGGCCTTCGCCTTCGTCTTTTCGATCTTGGCCGTCTTGGCCACCTGGTTGATCAGATCCGTTTTACCCAAAGTCTTTGCCATACAACTCTCCTTGTTGATAAGGATGGCTCATTTCTAGCATAGATTTCTTCTGTTGACAAGCCCTCAGCCCAGTAATAATGCTATTTCCTGAAAATGGGCAAGTGGGCGTGCCGCTTTGGGCGCGGATTCCACGCCAGGCGCCAAGTGGGATTTTGTGGTGCGACCGAAGGGAGATGATAATATCTTACTGTGAAATCCCCGCGTAAGGGAGAGAGGAACCAGCCGTTTTCCCGGCGGGAGGTGCAGGGACGAAGCGTTCTGCTGCACGCGTGCTGCGCTCCCGACTGCACCACCGTGCTGGAATGGTGGAAGCCGCTGGTGGAGCGGCTCGCCGTGTATTTCTACAACCCGAACGTGTATCCCCCCGAGGAGTACGCGCGTCGGCTTGAGGACATGCGTGTTGTGGCCAAGCGGTGGTCGGTGGAGCTTGTCGAAGGCGTATACGAAGCTGATGTTCCCTCATTTGATTCGGCTTTCGCGCCCTATGCGGATGAGCCGGAGGGCGGGAAGCGCTGTGGAGTATGTTTTGAGCTTCGGCTGCACGCTTCCGCGAAAAAAGCGCAGGAGCTGGGATACGACGCGTTCGCCACAACGCTTACTATCAGCCCGCATAAAAGCCACGGGCTAGTTAACGCCACAGGGGCGCGGGCCGCTGCGGAATTCGGCGTGGACTACATTCCCACGAACTTCAAAAGGCGGGAAGGTTTCAAACGGAGCGTGGAGCTTTCGCGCAAGCTCAGGCTCTATCGCCAGAAGTACTGTGGCTGCCGCTATTCGTTGCCGGGCGGCTAATTGCCGAAGATTGAGCGCCGAAGGGGTATTGCGGCACGCGCCTTAAAACCGCCGCTTTCCTTGCCGCTTTGGGCCAAACGTGTTAAATTACCTTATCCGCAAATGCTAACCGTAATGAGAGTTTTCACAGTCTTGGCCTTCGTCCTGGCGCTTTTATGCAACGCACCTGCCGGTCCAGCGCTGGCTGTTGAACCTGAAGACGAGGCCGCTTTCCGGGAGCATCTCCGCGGCGAGAAGGTGGTTCAGTGGGCTTTCGCCCCCACCGGAGTTAAACTCGCCGCGGTCATTGTCGACCACGGAACCTACGGTGAGTACTGCGTATACGGACGAAAGGGCGAGAAAATCAACAAGCTGGTGTCCGGCAAGCTGCGCGCGGAGCAGATAAGCGATTCGCGCTGCCATTTCATTATGGGTGGAATGCACGTGCTTGTGGTAATGCGCGAGAAATTCCAGGACTCCAGCCTGTCGTCGCTCGTCATTCACGACATGACCAGTGACGACCCGGCGCGGCACATCTTCTCCATCCCGCGGGTATACGACCTGCGTTACGAGCCGCTGAGTCCCTCAGAGCTTATGTTCTGGCAAAAGGACCGGGCGTTTTACAACCAGGGGATACCACCTTATAAATACAACTACTTCCTTGTAGCCTACGACACCACACAAAACCGCTACACCTTTGATTTTCATCTGCGCAGCGTTGTCGCCGGAAGCGAGGAAGAGGGTATAACGCTGAACAATCGCGCGGTTCAGCTTTACCGGCAGGGCAATCTCAAGTCGGCCATGCGGAAACTTGAGGAGGCCCTGATGGTGGGGCGGGTGCACCGGGGTATCATCTCCCAGAACCGACGGTTGCTGGCAAGGGAACAGGAGTTGATGCGAAACCGCCAGACCGGCGGGAATCCGGATGGCGCGGGGACTGCCTTCGACAGAGTCAAGCTCAACTACCTGCTCGGCGAATACGACCTGGCGCTGATGTCGTTTGAAAGCGGCGAGCGGAAGTGGTCACAGGGCGACCGGGTGGCGCTTTACGGCCTGTGCTATGCACGCAAGCGCGAATACACCGAGATGCAGAAGATGAGCAAAGTGCTCATTGACGGAGAATATGAGCACCTCACCGAGTACTTCGAGGAAATCTCGCGGATTTTATTCTACAACCGCGACCTGGGCGTGCTTAAGGCCCATTTAGACAGCCTGGAGAAGAGCGACCCGCTCAATCCGACTCTGGCTTATCTCAAAGCCGCCGTCCTGGCCGACGCGGGACGGCTGGAGTTCGCCGAACTGCTGCTTGACGACTACCTGTCCCGGGTGAGCGACGAAGAGCGTCGTCTGGGCGAGTGCGAGGAGTACCTCTGGGAAATAGCCAGTATCCTGGGCCATCTGGACGTAGAGAACCGGGCCAGAAACCGCCTGACCCGCCAGATTGTCTGGGATTTAAGAGACATGGCCCGTATGGCCAACTTCAACGGCTTTCTCCATACCGACCTGGTCACGGTCTCCACCGCTATTGGCACTCGCATTAAGGCACCGGAGGAACCTCTGGATAAGTTCGGTATTGGCTAGATGGTGAACGGTCGCCGGACGTAAAACTACAAAGGCGATAGCTGATGACTGCCCAAATCCTTTCCGGAAAAGAAGTGGCTCAGAAATTCCGCAAGCGGGTGCGGCTGCGCGTGCAGAAGCTCGTTGACCGTGGCTTGAAACCTCCCCATTTGACCGTTGTTCAGGTGGGCGACGACCCGGGCAGCACGGTTTACGTGCGCAACAAGGTGAAGACCTGCAAGAAGCTGGGGCTGGAGAGCACGATGCACAAGCTTGAGGAATCCGTTTCGCGCGAGGAGCTGAGCACGCTTATCCAAAAGCTCAATGCGGACGCGGATATCAGCGGCATTTTGGTGCAACTGCCGCTGCCAGCGCACCTGAACGCCACGGAGATAATCAGCGAAGTGGACCCGGCCCGCGACGTGGACTGCCTGCATCCGGCCAACGTGGGTCGCCTGTGGCTGGGCGATTCGTTCGTTACGCCCTGCACGCCGCAGGGGATAATCGAGATTCTCGACCACTACGGAATCGGCCTTAAGGGAAAGCGCGCGGTGATAATCGGGCGCAGCAATATCGTGGGCAAGCCGCTCGCGGCGCTGATGCTCGCCCGGCACGCTACGGTCACCATATGCCATTCACGCACGGTTGACCTGCCAGCCGTGGCGCGGGAAGCCGACGTGCTCGTCGCCGCGGCAGGCAAAGCGGAGCTGGTCACTGCGGAATATGTCAAAGACGGCGCCGTCGTGATTGATGTGGGTGTCAACCGCAAGGTGGACGAGGATGGCGAAAAGAAGCTGGTGGGCGACGTTGACTTCACCGCTGTCAGCGAGAAGGCCTCGGCGATTACGCCGGTTCCCGGCGGTGTGGGACCGATGACTATCGCCATGCTGATGGTCAACACACTCGGCTGCTACGAATACCAGCACGGGCTGAGCGAACAGGGCTTCGGAACTTAGCCGTTTTCCGTATCCTGCTCGGCCAGAAAGAACTCGCGCAGATTCGCTTCGCACCATTCCCAGAAACGCGGGAAATCCTCGCAATTCTCGGGGGCAATGACGGCGCGCACTGAAATGTCGCCGCCGCTGAGTTCAAGCCGGTAGGGCAGGCCCGGATCCTCCTGCGCCACCAGCCAGATTTCACGAAGATGCGGCGCCTGAACCTTCATCAGCGCCTTTATAAACTGCGGATAGATGTCGTCAAATAGAGGGCTTTTCTCCTGACCCATTGCATTGATAAGCACGCGCTCGGCGTAGTAGAGATGCTCGACAAAAGAAAAGCGGACTTCGCGCCGCAGCGTCATCGGTAGATAAATGAAGCGCACGCGGTGAAAGCTGAACTCGCCGCTTATGCAGCGCGGCCGCTGGTAAAACCGATAAGGGCTGCGGCTGCGCTTTCCCATCAGCCCCTGAAGAAGTGAGAGCCCGCTTTCGGGATGCCCGATGAGGGCGATGGGCGCGTAGCAGCGATAGAGCAACGCCAGTTCCCGGCGTTCGCCGGGTTGCCCTTCCTCTGATATTTGCGGCGCCTTGCTTCTGGCGGTGACGAAACGGGCGTTCCCGCGCCCTCCGCGCCCACCGGAAACAATGGTGAAGCGCTGGCCGTGCCGGGTTATTTCGGCGAGCTGGAAGCGGCTCGCGCGGTCGTGCACGATGGTGCCGATGGGAACGCCGAGGACTAACTCGTTGCCGTCGGCTCCCTGACGCTTGCCGCCTTTTCCATCGCCTCCGTCGTCGGCCTTCCAGCACTTCTGCCTGGCCAAAAGCTCCAGTCCTTCGCAGCTTTCGTCGCCAACCAGCACCACGTCTCCCCCTCGTCCGCCGTCTCCGCCGTCGGGCCCGCCCTTGGGCTTGTACTTGAAGCGGGCGAAATGAACTGCGCCGTGCCCGCCACGCCCCCCTTGCGCCACGATCTCCGCTTCGTCCTTGAAGGCAGCGGTGCGCGTCATAGGGTCAGCCTCGCGTGCAGTGCCCTGGCGACCGGCGCGAAATTCGACCGGTGCAATTTGAGCGGCCCGTGAACGGCGAGTTCGCGCAGGTGCTGCGGGGTGCCGTAGCCCTTGTGCCGCGCGAAGGAGAACTGGGGATGCTTATTGCCCAGCTCGCGCATCAGAGCGTCCCGGTGCACCTTTGCCAGTATGCTCGCGGCGATGACCGCGGGAACGGAGGTGTCCGCTTTCACTATCGCGCGGCCGCGAGGAATTCCATCGGGGAAAAACCTGCCGTCGACCACGATGTCCATACCGCTTCCGATATTCTCCAGCGAGAGGAACGCCCGGCGCATGGCGAGCAAAGACGCTCGCAGGATGTTGAGCTTCAGTATCTCATCCGGTGAGGCTTCGGCAAGCGCCCAGGCGAGGGCCTCGCGCCGGACGATTTCGGCCAGGATTTCCCGTCGCGTCGCGCTTAGCCTTTTGGAATCGGCGAGCCCTACTATGCGGCAGCGAGGGTGCAGCACGACCGCCGCGGCAACCACCGGGCCGGCCAGTGCGCCGCGCCCGGCCTCGTCCAGTCCGCAAACAAGGTCAGGCCCGCTTCTCACCGTTCCCCTTGAAAGTCAGGTAAACCATATATAGCGAAAGGAAGTAGTTGCCTACCACGCGGATGATAATGGTCACTATAAGGCCGTTGGTGGCGTAGTAGATTACCGACAGCAGAACCGAAGCGATGATGGTAGGAACCAGGCGTTCCCCGTGGGGGCGGAGCAAAAACTCCATCACGGCCACGATGGAGATAGCCAGGGCCGGACTATCTGTAAGGGCGGTAAGTGTGGTCAGGGCGAATCCGCGCAGGAATATCTCGTAAGCGAAACCCTTGAGCAGCACGAAGTTAAAGAGCGCCAGCTCCCACGCCGAGGGTCCGGGAGGGGAGATGATGTACTGCTCGTCAACGTCCAGAATGGTCGTGGGCCTGCGGTGCCGCATAACCAGCCGCAAGTAGATATCCAGCAGGAAAACAAAGAGGTATATAACAAGCCCCAGAACCAGCAGCACGATATCGGGCATCGGCGAGGGCAAACCCACGCGGAAGTCCAGGGAGAGCAGCAAAGCCGCCGCCAGCGACCCGATTATTAGAAACGCGTGGGAAAACATACTGGCACCGAAGGCCACGTTCTGTATACGGGCGGTGTCCTGTCCCACCGCGAGCTTTAGAACGTTACCGCCAAACTGGACGCCAAAATAGGCTACGAATATGATGATCAGGCTGACAAGTTCCAGTGGCATCGTTTTCTCACACGATTTTGAATTTCGGTTCGGCCTGTGAAAGGCTATCAGCGACGCGCGAAGCGATGGACGCCGCGTCCAGGCCGCAGCGCGCCCTGAGTTCCTTCTGGCTGCCGTGCTCGACGAAGCGGTCCGGAAGCCCGATGATGCGCACGCGGGGAGCTGCCGATCCGAGCCGCTGGCTGAGGAACTCGACAACACCGCCGCCGAAGCCGCCCGCAGCCGTGTTCTCCTCCACGGTGACGATTAAGGATGCCCGTCTCGCCAGAGCGGTAAGCAGCTTCTCGTCCATAGGGCGAATGAACCGCGCGTTGACCACACAAACCGATATTCCTTTATCCCGCAGGAGCTGCGCGGCCTTCATCGCCTCGGGCACCATCGCGCCGACAGCCAGCACAACGGCCTGAGTTCCTTCGCGCAGAATCTCCCAGGAGCCGATGGGTATCGGCGTGGAATCGCTGGAAAGCGGCACTCCCATGGCGCCGCCGCGTGGATAGCGTATTGCGGTAGGCCCGTCGCGGTACTCAAGCGCGGTAAGCAGCATCCGCCGCAGCTCGTCCTCGTCCTTGGGGGCCATCACGGTGAAGTTGGGTATCATTCGCAGGTAGCTCAGGTCGAAGACGCCCTGGTGCGTTTCCCCGTCGGCTCCCACCAGCCCGCTGCGGTCCAGGGCAAAAACCACGGGGATGCGCTGGATGCCCACGTCGTGGATGAGCTGGTCGAAGGCGCGCTGCAGGAAGGTCGAGTAGATGGCGCAGACCGGCCTTTTCCCGCCACGGGCCAGGCCACAGGCGAAGGTCACGGCGAATTCTTCGCTTATTCCCACATCGTAGAACCGCTCCGGATACGCCTTGCCGAACTTAAGCAGGCCGGTGCCTGAGGGCATAGCGGCGGTAACTGCGACCAGGTCGGGGTAGCGCGGGGCCGCTTCAATCAGAGTATCGACGAATATCTCGGTGTAGCTTCTTACCGAGCGGCGCTCGTCCTCGTCGGGCCGCACCAGCTTGTCGTCGTCTATTCCTATCGGTGTGCCTGCCGAGACACCGTGCCATTTGGTGGGACTCTGCTCTGCCGGGGCGAAGCCGCGCCCCTTGCGGGTAATCACGTGGGCGAGCAGCGGCTCGTCGTCGATGCGCTTCAGCGCCTGGAAGAGCCTTACGAGTGAGACCACATTGTGCCCGTCGTAGGGTCCGAAATAGGAAAATCCCAGCTCCTCGAATACGACACCGCGGCTGCTGTGGGTGTGAGTGTGGGTGTGGATGTGGACGCGAGTAAGGGTGTGGTAGAGGATGCGGGTCGACGGCTTAATTTTGATGGC
>JAOZQG010000010.1:30969-38502 GCA_029932365.1 bacterium
GGCTGCTGTGGGGCATAAAGAAGTAAAAGATGAAGTCCTTGACCTTTTCGTAGAAATTCCGTGGCGCGCTGCTCGCGCCGAAGAAGCGGGTAATCGCCTGCCGCAGCGCGCGGTTTATGGCGCGCGGGGAGCGCTTGGTTTTTATCGCCGAGAGGTATCGCGCCACGGTGCCCACGTTGGCGTCTATGCTAATCCCGTTGTCGTTCAGCACCACGAGGAAGCGCCTGCGGGCGAGAGTGGCGTTGTTCAGGCCCGTCAGCGCCAGTCCGCCGGTGAGGGCTCCGTCACCGATAATCGCTATGGTCCAGTTTTCATCGGATGCGTTGCTGAGTCCCAGCGCCGCGGCGATGGAGGTGCTGGCGTGGCCCGTTCCGTATATGTCGTGCTCGCTTTCGTCCGGACGGGGGAAGCCGCTCAGGCCGTCAAGCTGGCGCAGGCGGTCAAACCTGTCCTTTCTGCCGGTTAGCAGCTTGTGCACATAAGACTGGTGGCCCGTATCCCAGATAAGCCGGTCCCGCGGGGAGTCGAAGACGTAGTGCAGGGCAAGCGTGAGCTCGACCACTCCGAGGTTGCTGGCCAGATGGCCGCCCGTGCGCGTGACGCTATTGACCAGTAAGTCCCGGATTTCCTCCGCCAGGGCCGGCAAGGATGTAAGCGGCAGCCGCTTCAGGTCCTGCGGCTGGTTTATCCCGTTGAGGAGCCTGTACTCCACGCGCCCGATTCTATCACTTCTCCCGGCTGACCAGCATTTCGTGCAGTCCGCGCAGCAAGCTGACGTCGGCGGTCGCGGCGAGCTTGTCCAGTGCGGCGAGCGCTTCCGCGTTCACCTGGTTGAAGCGTGCCTGCGCCCCTTCCACGCCCAGAAGCCGGATAATGGTGGGGCGCTGGAGCGCTTCGTCCTGCTCCAGGCTCTTCCCGGCGGTCCGGCTGTCGCCGGTAGCGGAAATCAGGTCGTCTTTTATCTGGTAAGCCCGGCCTAAAATCAGTCCGAAGCGGCGAAGCGCGTCGATCTGAGCATCCGAGGCGCCGGCGATAGCGGCACCGCAGACGAGAGCGCAGGCGAAAAGGCGCGCCGTCTTCAGGCGCTCTACTTCTTCAATCTCGGCCAGCGTGGCGTCCCGACCGGAAAGCGCCAGCTCGCGCACCTGGCCCTCGATAACCGCGGTTATGGAGTCGGTCAGCTCCCGCAGCACGTATTCCCGCTTATCTTTGCCGGAGAACGGCGCTTCCTGCAGGGCTGTAAACGCGAGGTTGAACAGCGCGTCTCCCGCAAGCAGCGCCAGCGCGTGTCCGAACTTTACGTGCACCGCCGGCACGCCGCGCCGGAGTTCAGCGTCGTCCAGCTCCGGCAGGTCATCGTGAATCAGGGTAAATGTATGAACGAGTTCCACCGCCGCCGCCGCGTGGATGCAATCCTCGCCGGCAATTCCCGGCTGGAAGGTATCGGCGGTAGCGAAGAGGGCGGTGGGGCGTATCAGCTTTCCCCGTCCAAGAAGGTGCAGGCAGCCTTCGCGCAGCCTGTTGTCGGCGATATGGTCTTGGGTGAAGTTGCGGAGGAACGATGTGATTTCGGGCCGGACGCGGTCGTAGAATTCGGCGAAAGTCATCGCTGCCATTATAGCAGCGGCTAGTTGCCCCAGATGGGTTCGCCGGAGCTGTCGCGGATGATGTGCAGGCCAAGCTCAAAGCCCGCGATGGCCAGCGCCCTCGGCGCATGGCTCGCAGTGCGCCGGCCAAATACAGCCTCGGCTATAAGGCCGCTTCCGTTGACGCCGGGCACTTCGCCCTTGCGGGTGATGCCGATGGGAACGAAGCCGTTCTGGTTCGTAAGGCCGAGGAACAGCACATCGTCGGGTCCGCCCAGCAAGTCGCCCGGCTGCACTGAAAGGGGCTTGTAGAGCGACGGGTTGAACAGGACGCGGAAGGCTCCCTGGTAGAGGTCGGAGACGTCCCGCCCGAGGATGCGGACAATCAGCGTGTCTTCTTCGCCCGGCACCACTTCCAGATACACCGGCGACGAGGTCACGTCCACCGTCCGCTCAAGAGAGGCGTTGTCGATTTTCAGCGAGACTTTATAGCTGCCAGGCGCTGCGGGTGTGAACCAGTATACCTGTTCCGCAGTTGTGGACAGCGACGCCGATGCGCCTTTCAGGCCCGCGACCTCGCGCAGAATGATGTCGAAGTCGGGCGCGCCCTCGCTCAGCGTCCCCGCTTCCACCTGCCAAAGCTTGGAGGAGTCCTTAAATGTGCCCGGATTGGTATAGGTGGCCGAAAGCTCGACCACCGTTCCCGTGGAGACGCTGCTGGGCGAGATGTCAATGGACTGGATGGCCCGTGATTCGGGCAGCGTGCCCGGCGGGTAGATTTTCTTGTCGGACTTGTTGCCGCCTCCACCACCGCAGGCTGTCAGCAGGGCGAACATCGCCATCGCGCTTAGTATAAGAATACGCATCAGTAAATCTTCGTGTTTGCTACCCACAACGCATATATTCTACCCCACCTGCGCTAAAAATCCACAAGCGTGAAATCGTCGAAAGCCGCGCTCACTCCTCCGGCGACGTAAAAGCCCAGCTTTCCCGGCACACTCGGCAGGTCGGCAAGCTCGTAAACCAGGTAGTCGTTGATAAACAGGCTGAGCTGCCCGTTGAGCATAAACACCCGCAGGCGGTTCTGCGCGTCGGGCAGAATGCGGTCGCTTTCGGCCCACTCAAACAGGGCGCGCGGGAGATCCTCAAACGAGCGCTGGACGGTGAACCACCCGTCGTTGGAGATAAGAAACCTGAACTGGTCGAAGCCGCCACTTTCGCCGGGAAAATCCTGGAAGAACACGCCGAAGCCGTAGTTGTCCGGCCCCGCCAGCTTGCGCACGCTGACCTCCATTTCGAAGTCAACGTGTTCGCCGGGAAACAGCGACATTCCGGCCATCTCCCCGCCGGTTGCGTCGATGACGTAAGCCTCATCAACATAGGAATAGATGACGCCGTTCTGGTCGCCGGTGAACCAGCGGGCGGGGGAGCCGCCGAAATCGTCGTGCACGACGGAGACCGGCACGGCTTCGGTGCGCACCGATATGTAGTCGAATTCGCCGACCGTGCGCGGCGTGACGTAAAGGCCGAAGCCGCCCGCGAGAAGCTCCGGCTCAAAGACGCTGCCGACCTGCTCGCCGTTGACGAAGGCCTCAATGCGCCCGGCATCCACCTTAACCCGTAACACGTTGGATTTTGAATGAACGGCGTTACAGGGAAAAGGCCCCAGCAGGTTGGTGAAGTCATCGTTAACGATGCGCCGCAGGACGAAGGTGCGCTCGGCGGGATTGATGAGCGCGAGCAGGAAGCTTTCGCGCCCGGCCGCGTCTTCGGTGTAATTAAACGTTATGCCCCATCCGGCCTTGACCGGACGCCCTTCAATCAGCTTAGGCGCAGTGTTCCCGACAAGCGCCCCCCGGGCTTCCAGCTCGTAGGTGGACAGGTCGTGCAGGAGCACGCTGTGCCCGTAGTCAAATGAATCCGTCGTGTCAATGCGATATACGCCGCCTTCTGCGTAACCGAACAGCTTGTCTCCCAGAGCGCCCTCAAAGAGGTATTTGTCATCGGGGCCTTCCGGTGTGAAGTCGTCCCGGAAGTACTCCTGGGAGGCGAAAGCCGCAGCAGCACAAAACAGCGCGGCGAACGCGCATATCAGATCCAGACTCAGTCGCGCGAGCATTGTGCTTCCGCCGTTCACGCGCTAAAACGGTATATAGGGTTCGCCGTCGTCATCGTAAAGCACCGGAGGTTCTTCCTCTTCTTCCTCTGCCTCCTCGGCTTCTTCTTCCTCTTCTTCGACCGCTTCTTCTTCAGCCTCCGGTTCCTCTTCAACGGCTTCCACCGGCAGCGCCGGTTTCAGCAGGCTGAGGTTGTAGAAGATGGTCTCCCCCGTATCGTACTTCACGACCGTGGGGATGCCCGCGACATCCTGTACCCACACGCTTTGCTGCACCATATTGAGGTTAAACGAGTAAAGCGTCGCGGTGTGCTCCTTGTCGTGGAAGGTGAAGCTGTCCTCGCCTACCTTGCGCACCACGACCAGTATCGTCTGGTCACCCACAGTGGAAAACAGAGCGAAGTGCAGCCGGTCGTCGTTGGAGAAATCAAGCTGCGGGATGAGCCAAATCAGCTCTTCGTAATCGAATATGCGCCCGGGGAAGTCCAGGCTGGTTTCCTGCACCTCGCCGTCCACGCCCTGCTTGCGGCGCACAACAATCCGCCCGTCACCGTAGTATGTGTCGATAAAGAAAACGTCGGCGGTGGTTTTTATCTTGCGGGTCGCCCGGTAAGGTTCAAGCGTGACCGCATCCACCATGCAGGTGCTGGCCTCCGAGAGGTTGCCGCCGGTGCCATTGTAGCGTATCTCGTAGACCGGCCGGCCTTCGTAGTCCTTCTGAAGGACGCGGTAGTAGGCGGTAGCGATGCGGCCCATGGCGGGACGGTAGATGGCATAGGACAGTATGCGCTCGCTACCCCAGTCCGGAGGGTTAACCCTCGCTTCGCTGGTGGCGTACGCGGCAGCGGCAATGGCTATCACCGCAATCAGTATGCTCAACGAAAGGAAAGCGCGCAGTTTCATCCGTGTCTCCTCCCAGTATCGGGCCGTCGCGGGTGTCGCCCTGACGTCCCGGCTGAGAATAGTCTAGCATATCCTGGGCGCTTGCGGATGTCCGGGCACTTTAGTATTGTATGCGGGCATAAAGGCACCCGATCGAGCAGCTTAGGGATAGCTGCTTTTGAACTGAAGCCGATATGTGCTTATATCGCCCAACTCAGCATAAACATAGGTGTCGAAGCTCCTGGTCTCGCCGTGGTTGAAGTCCTCAACAAGGATGTCAGCAGTGTTGAGCAGGTTTCCTCCTCTGTTGTACACGCTTAACTTAAAAACACCATTTCGTAGTTTTTCCCAGAACTATTGGTCATTTCTCCAACACACTTCGCAATGGCGTCGGTAAATGGAAGAAACGCGACATTTTGATAAGAAAAACCGTGTCCTGCTGAACTACCGGTGTCCTGTTCTCGTGTCTTAGATGCCGAACGGTCGCTGAGAACCCCCCTTCTAACCCAACCGGTAACACTTATTCGGGCCCAATCACCTTTAACTTCCAGCAGCGATACTTCTGAGTTAAAGCCCAAGGTGGCGACCGCCCCTCTAGCATCTGGCTCAAAATGTACCCCCGCGATATCGGTTGAAATGTACCTCTTGCCGATATCCGCTGACGCAGACAACGCTCCTACGAGCAGAAG
Organism: bacterium; assembly: GCA_029932365.1. Classification (GTDB taxonomy): domain Bacteria; phylum 4484-113; class 4484-113; order 4484-113; family 4484-113; genus JAGGTK01. The sequence continues at coordinate 36,243 of JAOZQG010000010.1, forward strand.
GCCGAAAACAAGTCCATACCCCCAGCGACTTACCTTACTCATAATAGCCCTCCAAATTAAATGGGTCTGTCACTGAGCACAGGATAGTGAGGAACTACTGCCAAGCCTAAGGCAGTTCGCTCTAGCACATCCTGAACGCCGCCGGATGTCCGGGATGGGAGCGCCGTTACAAAATGCGGTTGTCAGGAAGCTGCGGTATAATAGCAGCAGCCTCAGGGGGAGGCTTGGCCAGTCCCTGGTTACAGGGAGGGAGAATCATGAGAACCAATGCATTCATTCAGGGCATTACACTCACGTTAATCTGTGTTTTGTTCGTGCTCGTGTTGAGCACTTGCGGGAGCGAGTGCGAACGCGCGGTGCGATCCCCAACCATCGGAAGTGGCGCCCAGCCACAACCCGGGGCAGAGCCGCCCCTTCAATCCGGCGGGCAAGCTATCCAGACGGTGGGGTCCGTTGACGAGGCGCTAACCGAACTCGACGCGCTGACAAGGCCCGACGGCGTTGAACCGGAGCTGTTCAAGCGGCTCAAAGACGAGCTGGCAAAGCAGCTCAACGCAAAAAATGTTAGCAAAATCGCGTGCACGCCGCCGACGGGCGAGGGAAACAGGGTCACCGACCTCGCCTACAGCGACGACGGCGAGGGGAATCTGGTGCTCACCTGGCACTACCAGAACCTGGGCGACTACGACCAAAACGGCACTGTCGGCATCTCCGACATTACTCCCATCGCCATGCACTATGGCGAAATGTATATCCTTGCGGATGTGAACTGTGCCGCTGCGGTTATCGACGGCTCCAAAAACAGCAAGGTGGACATAGCCGACGTCACGCCGCTGGCGATGAATTTCGGTGTGGAATGCGCGGAATACGCGGTGCAGCACGCTGCGAGCGCGGAAGGCGAATTCACCGAGACCGCGCGCGTGCCCCTGCCGGAGGTTGCGGACGGCGAGCGCCTGCTGATTTCTACGCCCCACACGCTGGATGTGGAGAAGCCGTTTGTGCGCGTCGTGCCTTATGACGGAGAGGGCAACGACGGTGTCCCCTCGGAAGCTATAGAGATTTCGGGCGAGATGCCGCACATCGGCACAATCTATCCCCGATGCGGCGTGACGGGTACCGAGGTTACGTTTTCGGCGGCGGTGAGCGGCGCAGAACCGCTGCACTATTCCTGGGATTTCGGGGGTGGCGCGGAGCCGAACGTTAGCACCGAGCCGATGCCGGTCGCTACGCTGGCAGCCGAAGGCGAATACAACGCGGTTCTGACGGTGAGCAACGTCATCGGCAGCGACGAATGCGCATTTTTACTGACCTGCGGCACGCCGCCGGAGGTTGTGGAAGTCACGCCCACCGAAGGAGAAAGCGGAGATACGGTTGAGTTCACGGCGACGGTAACAGGCACGGAGCCCATAGACTACTCCTGGAATTTCGGCGGCGGCGCGGTGCCCAACGAAAGCACCGAGCCCGCTCCCACCGTAATGCTGGCTCCCGAGGGCGACTATGAGGTGGTGCTATCGTTGCACAACCGCTTCGGCGATGACGAATACCAGTTTGTGCTAACCACCACTGAGCCGCCAGTGCCGCCGGAACCGCCAGAGATTCTGGCACTCGGCCCCACCGAAGGAGACAGCGGGGCCCAGGTTGAATTCACGGCGACGGTGACGGGGACGGAGCCGATAACCTACGCCTGGGATTTCGGTGGCGGCGCGGAGCCCAACGAAAGCACTGAACCTGCTCCCTCCGTGGTGCTGGGCGAACCGGGCGGTTACGACGCATCGCTAACGGTAAACAGCAACTACGGCACCGACACCTACGAGTTCTTGCTGGCCGTGCGCGAGGTACGCATATGGCAAACCCAGATGCTGGATAGCGCCTCTTTGGGCCTGGGCGATTATAATTCGCTTGCGGTGGTAAACGGAAACCCGGCCATCAGCTACTTGGGCGGCAGCGGCAGTTTGAAGTACGTGCGCGCGAACGACGCCAACGGGAGCTCCTGGGGAAGTCGCATTACTGTTGCCGGCACGGGTAGTCACACTTCGCTGGCGGTGGTCAATGGCAATCCGGCCATCAGCTACTACGACGGCTCTAACGGCGACCTGAAATACGCGCGGGCGAACGACGCCAACGGAAGCGCCTGGGGCGAGCCGGTAACCGTGGACAGCGAAGGAGACGTGGGCTGGTATACGTCGCTCGCGGTGGTAAACGGTCATCCCGCGATAGCCTACACGGACGTTACTAACGCCGACCTGAAATACGTGCGGGC
>JAOZQG010000050.1:0-282 GCA_029932365.1 bacterium
AGCATATCTACGTTTTGATGCATAAGGAATCCGGCATGTTATAAATGCAGTTGCGACTTCACAAAGTCATCCAGAGCTTTGAGCTGCGGCAGCAGGCGCGCCATCTCACCCAGCGGTATCATATTCGGGCCGTCGCTGAGAGCCTCTTCCGGCTTGGGGTGCACTTCCCAGAATACGGCGGCGATGCCCTGCGCCAGGGCGCTGCGGGTGAGCGGGACGACGAACTCGCGCTGGCCCGCGCTTTTGTCCCCGCCGCCGCCGGGAAGCTGTACCGAGTGGGTG
>JAOZQG010000050.1:292-13184 GCA_029932365.1 bacterium
TCGCGTCAAAGCAGACCGGCACGTCCAGCGCCTTTATCTGCGCGAATCCGCGCATGTCCACGACCAGGTTGTTGTAGCCGAAAGTGCTGCCCCGCTCGGTGATGATAAGCTGCTCGCCTCCGCTTTCGGCGAACTTGGTGATGATGTTGCTTACCTCGGGAGGCGAGATGAACTGCCCCTTTTTGATATTCGCCGGCCGGCCCGTTTCCGCGACGGCAGTAATGAGATCGGTCTGGCGGCAAAGAAACGCCGGCACCTGTAGCACGTCGATAACTTCCGCCGCCCGGCGCGCCTCTTCCGGCGAGTGCACGTCGGTAAGCACCGGCACCTTGAAGCGCTCGCGCACCTCCGCCAGCGCATCCATTCCCCGTTCCAGCCCGAATCCCCGGTAGCTGTGGATGGAACTGCGGTTGGCTTTGTCGTAGCTGGATTTGAAGATGTAGGGAATGCCCAGTTCGCGCGTGAGCGCGGAAAGCTTCTCCGCGACTTCAAGATAGCTGCCGTTGTCTTCAAGCACGCACGGCCCGGCGATGAGCGTGAACGGCAGGTCGTTGCCGACCGTAATGCCGAATTCCTGGAGGACGATCTCGCGCACGCTAAGCTCCCTGGTTCCCCGACGGTGGAGGTGAACTGGCGGTGTTGATGAAGTTCAGCTTCAGGTCTTTCACCGCCCGAACGAGCTCCTCGCGGTCGCGCGGGGGTATTTTGCCCTTAATCTTATCCACGAGTATCTCGAAAAGGTCGACCGACAGCTTGGCCCGTTCCAGGTCCTTGGCCACCAGTCCCGTGGAGGGGTTGACCACGAGTCCCATATAGACGTAGGCGAACTGGAGCACGACGCCCAGGTTGTACTGGATGAAGCCCTCAATGCCCAGGTCGAATATCGTCTGGGCGGCCTTCTCCGCCGTCTGTTCCGCGTCTTTCCGCGGAGGCTTTTCCTCGGACGGCGCTTCTTCCGGGGGCTCCTCGCGCTTTTCGCGGGCGGGCGAGGGCTTGGCGGACTCTTTTTTGGTTTCCGCCTCAGGTTCCGTCTTGGGCGCATCTTCTTTTTCGCCCTCGTCGGGCGTCTGCGAGACGCGCTTGTCCTCGACGATTATTTTTGGACGTTTCTTGGGGTCTTTATCCCCGAACTCGTTCTCGTTCATAAGGCCTCCATTCTATCAGAAAAAGCGCGCTAGCTAGCTTGGTGTTTAGCATATTTTGGCTAAACGATATTTACGAGATGCTCGCCGCGCTTGGTGATGTGGCCGATGACGGCGGCTGCCGGTGTGCCGTTGGCTTGCAGGTCGGCGAGGAAAGTCTTCAGCTCGTTCTGCGGACAGGTGATGAGCAGTCCCCCAGAGGTTTGAGCATCGCAAAGCAGCATTTTCTGGGCGAAGTCCGCCGCCCCGAAATCGGTGAACGCGCTGGCGAATTCGTAGTTCATTGCAGTGCCGCCTGGTACGAAGTCTGTGGCCAGTTCCATTGCTCCCTGCATCAGCGGCACCGAGGCCAGCTCGATGCGCGCTGCGACCTGAGAGCCTTCAAGGATGTGCCACAGGTGCCCCAGCATACCGAAGCCGGTCACGTCCGTTGCCGCAGCCCGCGAGAGCTTTAGCATTGCCTCGCAAGCAGATCGGTTGAGGTGCGACATGACCGCGATCGCAGCGTTCAGGACTTCCGCAGGTGCTTTTTCGTGCATACCGGCTGTCGTAATGATGCCGCTGCCCAGGGGTTTAGTGAGCAGGATGGCGTCGCCGGGCTGCGCAGCATTAGCGCCGATGATTCGGTCTGGATGCGCGGTACCCGTGACTGCCAGGCCGAAGGCCGGCTCCGGCAGCTTCAGTGAGTGCCCGCCGACGATTGGCGCGTCCGCTTCTTCGGCGACTTCGTTCGCTCCTGCCAGCATCTCGGAGGCCACCCATCCGGGGAAGTCCTTGGCCGGTATAGCCATAATGGCCAGGCATGTCACCGGACGCCCGCCCATAGCGTAAACGTCCGAGAGGGAGTTCGCGGCGGCAATGCGCCCGTACTGGCGCGGATCGTCCACGACCGCCGTGAAGACATCCACCGTCTGGATGAGCGCCAGCTCGTCGCTTAATCGAATAATGCCTGCATCATCGCCGTAGGCGATGCTGGTGATGATTTCCGGCTTCGTGTAGAAGCTGACTTCCTTCAGGATGGCTTGCAGGTCCGCCTGACCTATCTTGGAAGCTCATCCGGCGCAGGAGGCGTACGAAGTAAGACGGATTTTGCGCGTTTCATTCACAAAAGCTAATTATACCATATGGATTATCTATACTACGCGAACCAGACGACGAAGATGAGCGCGACGATGCTCATCAGCTTAAGGAGTATGTTCAGGCTGGGGCCGGCGGTGTCTTTGAACGGGTCGCCCACGGTGTCGCCGACAACCGCGGCCTTGTGGGCGTCGCTGCCCTTACCGCCGTAGTTGCCCACCTCAATGAACTTCTTGGCGTTATCCCAGGAGCCGCCTGCGTTGGCCATAAACAGAGCCAGCATCACGCCGGAGCCCAGCGCTCCCGCCAGCATTCCGCCGACGGCTTCGGCACCCGCGGGCGCATCGGCGGACGGATACAGCCAGAGCTTCAGCAGCTTGAACGCCAGTCCGACGACGATGGGAGCAAGCACCGCGAGGAGCCCCGGCGCAATCATACGCAGTAGAGCGCCGCGCGTGGCGATATCCACACAGCGCGCGTGATTGCCCTGAGCTTCGCCCTGCAAAAGCCCGGGGATTTCTCTGAACTGGCGGCGAACCTCATCAATCATGTCCTGTGCTGCCAGGCCTACAGCCCGGATGGACAGCGAGCAGAACATAAACGGCAACGTGGCGCCTATAAACACGCCGATGATGACTACCGGCTGCGCAAGGTCTAGCACCGGGATGTTAGCTTTGGCGGTGAAGGCGGCGAAGAAGGCAAGCGCGGTGAGCGCCGCCGAGCCGATGGCGAATCCCTTGCCCATGGCGGCGGTTGTGTTACCCACGGAATCCAGCTTGTCCGTCACTTCCCGCACCGATGGCGGCAGCTCGCTCATCTCCGCGATGCCCCCGGCGTTATCCGCGATCGGCCCGTAGGCGTCAACAGCGAGTGTTACGCCGAGAGTGGACAGCATCCCCACTGCGGACATGGCGATGCCGAAGAGCCCCCTTGGCATATCGGTAAAGCCCCCGGTGACAGCGAAGGCGATGAAGATGGCAACGCAAATCGTAAGCATTGCCGGCACCGCCGAGAACATCCCCAGGCTTAACCCTGACAGGATATTTGTTGCAGCGCCTGTCTGGGAAGACTGCGACACCTGGCGCGTTGGCGTGTACTGGTAGCTCGTATAGTACTCGGTGAGCAGGCCGATGAGTGTGCCCGCGATTAAGCCGGCGACAATAGCGGAGAACACGCCTATGGGAATCGCCTCAAGCGCCAGCGTGGCCCACAGGGCTCCCAGTATCATCAGTATGGCGGCGACGAATGTTCCGTTGCGAAGGGCTGCGTGAGGGTGGTTGGCGGTGAAGGCCAGCGTGTAGATAATGCCGGCAACGGAGGCGATAATGCCGATACCGGCTATTACCAGCGGAAATATCGCCACGTCTGCGATGTGGTACGCAATGAAGCCCAGCAGCATCGCGCTGATTATGGAGCCCACGTAACTTTCAAAGAGGTCAGCCCCCATCCCTGCGACATCACCCACATTGTCCCCTACATTGTCGGCAATGACAGCCGGGTTTCTAGGGTCGTCCTCCGGCATGCCTGCTTCAACCTTGCCGACGAGGTCCGCGCCGACGTCCGCAGCTTTGGTGTATATTCCGCCGCCGACTCGGGCGAAAAGGGCGATTGACGAGGCGCCGAGGGAAAATCCCAGTATATCGCCGCCCAGCACGTCATTGAAATAGGCGGCGTTGCCCCCGTGAGTGTAAATAAGGAACAGCACGGCTATCCCGAGCAGTCCCAGACCAACAACCATCAGGCCGGTTACCGCGCCCGCGGAAAACGCGATGCGCAGCGCCGGAGCGATGCCCCGGGTCGCGGCGTACGCCGTGCGGACATTGCTTTTCGTGGCGGTGCGCATCCCCAGGTATCCCGCCGTGCCGGAGCATAAAGCGCCCACAACAAACGCTATTGCCGTGCGAAATGTAAGGGTGGGAGCTATAACGATGACTAAAAAGACCACTATGGCGAATATCACCAGGTACGAATACTCGCGGCGCAGAAAGGTGACGGCGCCTTCCTGGATGGCGAGGCTTATGCGGCGCATGTTCTCGCTGCCGTAAGGCGCGTTGATGTTGCGCAGGGCCAGGATTCCCGCGGTGAAAAGAGCCAGAACGGCAACTAATATGGCGATATATACTAAAAGCATAAAAGTGGTCCCGAGTGAGGCTGAAGCCACATTTTAGGTAGGTATGCGGGTGGTGTCAATGCGCATAGCGAACGCAAATGCGCGCATCGCGTCTGATATACTACGCGCGTGAGTGGAAGGCTTCGCCAGATGGTTGTACCTGCCGTTTTGCTGCTGGGGGCGGTGGGGGCGGTGCACTACCTGGTCTTCTGGATGGCCAACTGGCAGTTCGCGCCTTCTCTTTACTGGCTCACCGTGCTTCTCTGCGGTCTGGTTGTCTTCGCGCTGCTGGCATGCTGGTACTACTTCGGGCGCAGTCGCGCACCTTTGCTCGCAGGGGTTATTGCGGTGATATTCATCGACGTATGGAGTATGGTGGTGGCGGGTGGGCCGGATCTCAGCCGCCTTTCGCTGGCCGAAGGCTTCGCAGTTGAGATAGCGGCGCTTACGCTACCTTTAGGTGCGTATCTGGCGGCGTACCTCGTTAGCCGGCTTGCCCGAAGAGGGGGCCAGACGGGTTAGCGGCTGAACCACGTGCTCGTTCACCCGCGCCAGCTCCGGGCGGGCGAGCAGCAGGTCTATCGCCGCTTTGGTGCTTACAACGCCGCCTTCGGTGTAAAGCTCGTCGTAAATAGCTTCCAGGACGGCCAGGTCTTCTTCGGTTCCCAGGGTGAGCCTGAAATGCGGAAAGGCCAGTCCGGGCGGTGGATCGAGCAGCACGATGTTGAAGGGCGCGGGATTCTCCACCAGGTAGTAAGTGACGTTCTTGCGCATCTGCGGCGTTCGCGCCAGAAAATCCAGCTTGTCCAGGGTTTTCTGGGTAAAGGTCTCCGTGGAGATTCCCAGCGGCAGGTCCTTGGTGAATACGTAGTCCGCCTCCGGATGCTCCACGATGTAACGCACCTGCTCGTCCATAATTTCGGCGTCCACCAGCGGATTGTCCGCGGCCACCCGGACGATAATATCCGCCCGGGTTTCGTGCGCCGCGACGATAAAGCGCGTCAGGACGTTGGCTTCCGGGCCGCGCGTCAGATGAATATCGCGTCCGGCGACGGCCTGCGCCAGCTCGTCGTCGCCTTCGCCTTCGGGGATGGCAACGCAGATTTCATCTAATTCTTGGGAAGCCTTAAGTCGGTCAAGGATGTGTTGAATAACAGGTCTACCGGCTAGCTCAGCCAGCACTCTCCGCGGCAGGCGCGACGAATTAAGCCTCGCCTGCAGGATGGCGACTTTCTTCATCCAGCAACTCCTGTGGGATAAAAAAATAGGCCCGGCGCGATTTATTTATCGCTAACCTGATGCCTTGGTTAATGAACACCATAGGAAGCAAATCCAGTATAGCCGAAAGTGCTCCGGATGGCAAGACGCCCTGCGGGACACCTTTGGCTGGGATATAATGCACCCGATGAAGGTTACTTCGCGCCGCTTCCTGCCGGCCAAAGGCTGTTACGAGGTGCGCCTGGAGGACGGCTCGCGCCTCTGGGCGTCGCCGGAGCTGGAGGACAGGCTTTCAGATGCGCTGCCGCGCGATGAACTCGGAAGGCTGCGGGCGGAATCGGAGTATCTGCACGCGCGGGATTACGCTCTGCGCGCCATCGGCCGCCGCGAGCATTTTATAAGTGAGATACGCCAGCGGTTGTATAGGCGGGGGATCGGCGGTGCGGTCGTCCATCGGCTACTGGCGGAATTGACCGATGAAGGCCTGCTAAACGACGAACGGGCGGCGCGGGCCTTCACCGAAGAAAGGCTCTCCCGGGGTTTGATAGGCCCGTTCAGGATTGTCTCGGATCTGGTGAAACGCGGCCTGAGCAAGGAGCACGCGCGCAGAATAGTCGCCGAAGTATCCCCGCCGGACTACGAGGAGGAAGTGCTGAATCGTTTCGTTAACCGGAGCGCGGCATCCTACCGGCGCAAGCTCGCCGACGAAATCGAGCGCGCACTTGGCGACGCCGAGCGCACCAACAAACTCGGAGGCAAGCCGGGCGTTATCCGCTATTTGCGCGCGAAGTACCTGGGGAAAATCCGCTCAAAGCTGGTTAACGCGGGGTTCACCGGCGAACTGGCTTCGCGCACGGCGCGGCGCATCGTTTCTGAGGAATAAGGCTGCTACTGCTTCCGAAGCTGGGGAAAAAGCATAACTTCGCGGATGCTCGGCTCTCCCAGCAGCGCCATCAGCAGCCGTTCTATCCCCACGCCGAGTCCGCCCGTGGGCGGCATTCCGTACTCCAGCGCCCGCAGGAAGTCCTCGTCCAGCTCACGGTAGCCCTCAGTGGCGCGGGCGATTTGCTCTTCCATGCGCGCGCGCTGCTCCAGCGGGTCGTTAAGCTCCGAGAAAGCATTGGCCAGCTCAACTGAGTTCGCGAACAGTTCGAAGCGGTAGGCAAGATGGGGCCGGTCGGGTATCCGCTTCGCCAGCGGCGAGACCGCTACCGGATAGTCCAGCACGAAGGTCGGCTGGGTAAGGTGCGGCTCGACCTTCGCCGTCCATATCCGGTCGATGATTTTTTCGTAGCTCGCGTCCTTTTTAAAATCAACATCGAGCTTCTTCGCGTGGGCTGCGGCGGACTTGCGGTCGGGCAGGTCCTGCACCGAAACGCCGGCGTGTTCCCGCATCAGGTCTTCAAACTGCACGCGCGAAAACGGAGGCTCAAAGGACAGGCGCCGGTCGCCGGCTTCTATCTCCCGTGTGCCCATGCAAGAATCGCAGATGTGAACGATGAGGTCTTCGGTGAGCTGCATTATGTCGCTGTAATCCACGTAGGCCCAGTAGAGCTCCAGCATGGTGAATTCGGGATTGTGCTGCGTGTCCACGCCCTCGTTGCGGAAAATGCGCCCGATTTCGTAGACCTTCTCGTAGCCGCCCACGATCAGGCGCTTCAGCCGAAGCTCGATGGCGATGCGGAGGTAGAAGTCGTCGTCCAGCGCCTCCCAGCGGGTGATGAAAGGCTCGGCCGTGGCCCCGCCGCATACCGGCTCCAGAACCGGCGTCTCAAATTCCGTGAAGCCGCGCTCGTCTTCCAGGAAGCGCCGCATCTGGGACACGATTTCGCTGCGCAGCTTAAACCGCTCGCGCACTTCGGGGCGGACGATAAGGTCAAGATACCGGCGGCGGTATCTAAGCTCAATGTCGCTCAAGCCGTGCCATTTCTCCGGCAGCGGCTCCAGCGATTTGGTAAGGAGAGTGCAGGCCGAAGCCTTTACCGACTCCTGCCCCGTTCGCGTGCGGAACACCTCGCCCTCCACGCCCAGAATATCGCCCAGGTCCGCCGACTTCAGATGCTTGAACTGCTCCTCGCCCAGGGTATCCACGTTGGCATAAACCTGGACGCGCCCGTCCTGGTCGGCGAGGTCCAGAAAGCACGCCTTGCCGTGTTCACGCCGGGCCATAACCCGACCGGCAACCCGCACCTGCTTGCCCAGCAAGCCGTCGAAGTCCTTGAGCACTTCGGCGATAGTGTGCGTCCGGTCGTAGCGCACCTCATGGTAAGGGTCGCGCCCGTCTTCCTTGAGCCGGCGCAGCTTCCAGCGGCGCATCCCGCTCTGGTCGTCCGGCGACGGCTGCTTATCCGGCAGCCGCTTTTCTTCAAATGGTGTGAGTTTGGTCATCTAAGTGACTCCCGCGCTGGCAAAAGCTGATTATACCGTGAAGCCGGAAGCGGCAAACAGCCCCTGGCCTGCGCTTTCAGTCTTCGCCGTTTTCGTCGGCTTCCTGCGCCAGCCGCACAATGCGCCCCAGAAGATCGCGCACCTGGTCGGAGAACTGCTCGTTTAGCGGGATGCCGGCCTCCAGGTGTTCTCCCGGCGGAAGGCTCTGCGCCGAGCTGGACGCCAGGTCGCTCACGCTATAGCGTCCCGGTCCCCGAGAAGTTTTGGGCGGACGCGAGGCGCTTCCCTGCACTATTCGCACCCGCGAGTCGAGCATAATGAGCTTTTGCAGCCAGGGGCGCACGTCGGGCGCAGCGAAGACCAGCGACAACTTCTGCTGGGCGGGAATGTAGCTTATCCGGTGAATTCCCGCGTCGCGGCAGGCCAGCTTCACCCGCTGCACGTAAAACAGGTTTTCCACCGACGCAGGCGGCTCTCCGAAGCGGTCGCGCATCTCCTCGCGCAGCGACGCGATTTCGTCGGCACCCTCGCATTCGGCAATTCGCCGGTAAATGCGCATCCTCAGCGTGGTGTCGGACATGTAGTCTTCCGGGATGAAACAGGCCAGCGGCAAATCAACCTGCACCGCCTGGCGCTCCTTCTCCCAGGCGATTTCGCCGGTGTCCACGAACTCTTCAGGCAGTTCCTTAATCTTTTCAACCGCTTCGCAGAGCAGCTCCAAGTAGTAGTCCATGCCCACAAGTTCAATGGCGCCGCTCTGGTCAGTGCCCAAAATGGTGCCCGCGCCCCGAATTAGCAGGTCCTGCTGCGCGATCTCGTAGCCCGCGCCGAGATAGGCGTAGTTGTAGATGGCGCGCAGCCGCTCGCGGGCTTCGTCGGTGAGCACCGCCTGCGGCGAGTGGAAGAGGTAAGCGTAGGCTTTAACGTGGCTGCGCCCCACGCGTCCCCGCAACTGGTGCATCTGCGCCAGCCCCAGTATCTCCGCGCGGTCCACGATGAGCGTATTCACCGTGGGGATGTCCAGCCCGTTTTCGATGATGGTTGTCGCCAAAAGGATTTTGAATGCTCCCATCCCGAAGGCGTCCATCATCTCCTCCAGGCGCTTTTCCGGCAGCTTGCCGTGTGCCACCCCAATGGAGACACCGGGCAGGATTTCCTTGAGCCGCTTTTCAACGGCATGCAAGTCCTGCACCCGGTTGTGCAGAAAGTAAACCTGCCCGCCGCGTCCCAGCTCCTTGAGGATGGCGTCGCGCACAAGGTTTTCGTTGTATTCTCCAACGTATGTTTTTACCGCCTTGCGCTGGGGGGGCGGGGTGCCCAGCAGTGAAACGTCCATCAGCCCCAGAAGCGACAGCCGAAGCGTGCGCGGGATGGGTGTGGCGGTGAGCGTAAGCACGTCCAGATCGGGGAAGCGCATCTTCAGGGCCTCCTTTTGTTTTACCCCGAAGCGCTGTTCTTCGTCCACGATGAGCAGGCCGAGTTCGGCTGGCTCAACGTCTTTTCCCAGCGCGCGATGAGTGGCGATGACCACGTCAATCCGTCCGGCGGAGAAATCCTCCAGGATGCGCCTTTGCTCGGCGGGCGTTTTGAAGCGGGAAAGCAGCTCCACCCGGAAGGGAAAGGGCTTGAAGCGCCGGGTGAAGGTGTTGTAGTGCTGGTCGGCGAGAATGGTCGTGGGGCAGAGCATGAGGGTTTGTTTGCCTGACAAACAAGCCTTGAACGCCGCGCGCAGGGCTATTTCAGTTTTGCCGAATCCCACCTCGCCGCAAACCAGCCGGTCCATCGCTTTCGGGCTCTCCATATCGCGGCGGACGGCTTCCCAGGCTTCAGCCTGATCGGGCGTCAGCTCGTAGGGAAATCCCTCGGCGAACTCCGCCATCCATTCGTCGCGCTTGAAGGCGAATCCCGGGTGCAGCCGCCGCTGGCGGTAAAGCCTGAACAGCTTCTTGGCGTAGCGCAGCACGTCCTGGCGCACGCGCTCCTTGGTCTTGCGCCAGGTTTCGCGCTGAAGGCTGGAAAGCTTCGCCGCGCCCGCGGCGCGATAGGGTTTCAGGCGGTCAAGCTGGTCGGCGGGCACGAAAAGCTTGTCGCCGCCGGCGTATCCCAGCTCCACATAGGTGCGCGTGATGCCCTTGACTTCAAGGTCTTTCAGCGCCGAGAAACGCCCGATGCCGTAATCTATATGCACCACGTAATCGCCCGGCCTAAGATCGGTCTCGCGTTCGACGAAGCCGCGCTGGTAGGTGCGCGCCGGGGCGCGGGCGACCTCGGTTAGCTCGCCGAATATCTCCAGGTCTGTTACGACAGCCGCGCCCTCAGGCCCTGGGACGGCGAATCCGCGCGGCAGCAGTCCGGCGCAAACCTTCGCTTCGGCGCCGGCTTCGCTCAACAGTTCGGATATGCGCCGGGCGAACTGGCTCACAACCAGGTGCTTTTGACGGGAGGATTTTATGGAATCGGCAATGCCCGTCGTGGTGTATGTGCTGGTGGATAGCTCTCCCAGTCCCGCGGAGACGCGCTTGTCGCGGCCTTCTTCTTCGGGCGCCTGGAAGCTGTAAAGCAACGCGCGGGGGATTTCATTCAACTCGAGGTTCAGGTCTTCGGTCAGCCTGCCGGGGCGCTTTAGCCATTCCGGCAGCGGCTCTTCCGGAAAAACGTAATAGTCGGAAAAGTAGGTGAAGGCCAGCCCGCTTTCGCGCCAGTCGGCGAACCGGCTCTCCCAGAACCTGCGGTAGCTGCGCGTTTCATTTTCTATCAGCGTGTCTTCCAGAAACACCAGCAGCGGCGGCGGGTCGGCGAAATGCAGTATCGTCTCGTTGCGCGCGCCCGCAAGCTCCACGTAAAAGCCCTGGCGCGGGAAGCTGCGGCCCTCACGGATACAATCCAGATCGTGCGCCACGGCCTCTTCCAGGCTGCGGCGCGCGCTTTCGTTCAGCGACCGGCCCATCTCGCGCCGGTAACGCTTGAGGTGCCCTTCAACGGCGTCGAGAGCGTAAGGCTGCGAGAGGACGCGCTGCGCGGGGTCGGCGGGAAGTATGGTCGCGCCGTCCACCCGCTGAACGCTGCGCTGGCTTGCGGGATCGAACGACTTGATGCTTTCAATCTCGTCGCCGAAGAAATCCAGGCGCACGGGATAGTAGCTGGTGAAGGGGAATATATCTACGATGCCGCCGCGCCTGGCGAATTGCCCCTTGGCGACGACGGTGTTCGCGTGTTTGTAGCCGAATTCGGCGAGCAGCCTGGCCAGTTCGGCGGGGTCTGCCGAATCCGTAGCTTGGGGAAAGCGCTCCGCCGCTTTCTGCTGTGCCGCTCTGAGCTGAAGTCGCGCCGCCTGGGTGAGTTCCCGCCCCAGAGTGCGGCGGAAAAGCGCCCGGTAAGGCATAAATACTATCCGCGCGCGGCCCTCCAGAAGCGCCTGCTGGGTGCGCTGAATCTGCTCGGTCTGAGTTTCGCTGAGCGGCGTGAAGTCAAAAAGCGATGAGCATTCGTAGTCCGGATAGGCCAGCGCGCCGTCTTCCGGCAGCTCAAGGCCGAGAATCCGCGCTGCCGACTGAAAGTACACCTGGCCCTGTTCCGCCTGTTCGTTGTTCTCGGTGATGAAGTACAGCGGCCGCCCGTTTAGGTGTTCCAGGGCGGACGCCGCCCAGAAGTAGGGAGCGGAACCGGTGAGTTCTTCCACCACCGCCATATCCCCCGGCTCGGGGAGCGAAAGGCCGGCCAGGCGGCGAAAAAACCGGCTGACGCGCGACTGCGGCATATCATATTAGTCTATCACCTATCGCGGCGGTGTATAGTTGTTTGGGCAAAGGGGCGGCGTGGGAGTAAGGATCGAAAACAGCGGATACTCCGGGTAAGGCCGGGCCGCCCCCGGGCGCCCGGGCCACCGACCTGAAATATGAAGCCACCCGCGTCAAGCGTGGTCAGCGGAGCCGCCACGTCGCCGGCGGCTCGGCGATGGCCACACCGACGCGCTTTTCAGCCAGATCCAGCCCCAGCACACTCACGCACCTATTATAACCACTGGCGCGCGCCGGGCTCCCTAACCCTCTAGTGGTAAAATATGAAGGGCGCGTACGGGCGCGGCGGTGAGGACAATGGCACACTTTCCATTCGCCATATCGGAGGATAAGCTTGCAGAATTCTGCAGGCGAAACCACATCCGCCGACTTGCCGTTTTCGGCTCTTCGCTGCGCGACGATTTCAGCGCCGAAAGCGACATCGATGTCCTCGTCGAGTTTGAGCCAGACCGCGTGCCGGGGCTGATTGGCCTTGCCGGAATGGAAATTGAGCTGTCTGAACTGCTGGGCGGGAGAAAAGTCGACCTGAACACGCCCCGCACCCTGAGCAAGTACTTCCGCGATGAAGTGCTGGCAGAAGCCCGGGTGCTATATGAGTAAGCGCGACCCGCTGGTTCCGCTGCGGCATATGCTCGACTTCGCCCGCGAAGCCGCCAGGTTCGCCGAGGGAAAGACGCGCGAGGACATCGAAAACGACCGGCTGCTCAACCTGGCGCTCGTCCACCTGATTGAACTCGTGGGCGAGGCGGCGAACCGTGTCCCCCGCGAGGATCGGGACACTATGCCCGGCATTCCCTGGGCGCGGATAGTCGGATGCGCAACCGGCTCATCCATGGCTACGATTTCGTGGACTATGACATCCTGTGGCAGACGGTAGTGGAGGACCTGCCGGCCTTAATCAGCGCCCTGGAAGAAGCAGCCGACTGACGCTCACGCAGGCATTATAACCACTGGGGGGCGCAGCGACGTTCCGGCTGGCCGTCTTTCCCCTCCTGCTTCCTACTCACATCCCAACCCGGTGGTATAATTCTTCTGTGAGCCTGCACTTCCAGCTTGTTATCCGCCGCGACGAGGACGGGGCCTTCATCGTCCGCTGCCCCGCGCTGAAGGGCTGCGTGTCGTCCGGCGAGACACTGGAAGAAGCCCTGGCGAACATCAAA